>CAZJWY010000087.1:0-14572 GCA_964549545.1 uncultured Planctomycetaceae bacterium
CCAAGGTCGAACACGCAGATCGTCTCTTCGCCCTACTTATCAAGGCCATAAGCCAGCGACGCGGCGGTCGGCTCGTTGATGATACGTGCGACTTCGAGGCCAGCGATCTGGCCGGCATCTTTGGTGGCCTGACGTTGGGCGTCGTTGAAGTAAGCCGGTACGGTGATGACGGCCTTGTTCACCTTGTGACCCAGGTACGCCTCGGCCGCTTCCTTCAGCTTGCGGAGAGTCAGCGCCGAGATTTCCGACGGCGTGTATTCCTTGTCACCGGCCTTGACCTTCACATAGTCTTCCGTGCCGCCGACGACCTCGTACGGCACCATCTTCTCTTCGGACGCAACTTCGTTGTGCCGCCGGCCCATGAAACGCTTGATCGAGAAGACCGTGCGCTTCGGGTTTGTCACTGCTTGCCGACGAGCCGGCTCGCCAACGAGCACATCGCCCTTATCTGTGAAGGCCACAACGCTCGGCGTCAGCCGGTTGCCTTCGGCGTTGGGAATGACCTTTGCTTCTTTACCTTCCATCACGGCGACGACCGAATTGGTCGTACCGAGATCGATGCCAATGATTTTTTCCCCTGCAGCCATGTTTATGCTCCTTTTAATTTCCGCGAGTGCGGAAGTTGGTTGAGTTTCTTTTGCGAGTGTTTGTTCGTTATATCGCGTAAAATCGAAAGCGGCAGGCCTCCCACGGGGCATTTGCGCGCAGCATAGAACCTGCGGCATTTACCGGCTTTCCAAGCGAAGTAATAGCAAAGGCTGTGCCTACCGATCGGGCAGCACTGGCAGTTGGCGTAAGCTATTGTAAAATAGCCATTTACAGATGTGAGAAAGTTGCCAGGCTCCCATTGATCCAGGCGAGAACTTTCAAATGGCCTGCCAGTTTGGCCTATGAGCGGAGAAGCCAGCCAGCAACAGGCAGTCGGCGGCTGTCAGACTGGCAGTCGACCGATGGCAACGCATTGCCAGGCAATGCCTTAGCCAAGACGCGGAAAACCATCGCGATGTCAAAACCGAACAAAACGTCGAAGCCCCGGAAACCAGCCTTAGAGTCGTCACTAGGGGCTGCGCCGAAGACATCGCTTACCGCGTTGCGACAAGAGCTTGACCAGATCGACGCCGAGATTCTCGCCGCGATTAACCGCCGCGGCGCCATTGCCCAGCGGATTGGTGAACTAAAGCAGGCCGAGGGGCAGGGGGTTTACGACGGCCAGCGCGAGTCGCAAGTCCTCCAGCAAGTCGTCGAAAAGAACAACGGCCCGCTGGCCGACGAAGCCGTTCGGGCCGTCTTCCGCGAATTGATCAGCGGCACGCGAGCCGTTCAGGTTCCGCTCCGAGTAGCATATCTGGGGCCCGAGTTCACGTTCAGCCACCTAGCATCGATCCAGAAATTCGGCCAATCGGCCGAGCTGGTGCCGGTCGGGACCATCGCTGCCGTTTTCGAAGAGGTCGAGCGCAGCCAAGCGAAGTTCGGCGTCGTGCCGATGGAGAATTCCACCGACGGCCGAATTTCCGACACACTGGAGTGTTTCTCGCGTTCCTCCGTCCACATCTGCGGCGAGCTGCCGCTGCGGATTCATCACTGTTTGCTCGGCGTTGGCGAACGGGACGCCGTTCGCAAGATTTACAGCAAGCCGCAGCCGCTGTCGCAATGCCGTAATTGGTTGAGCCGCCACATGCCGAAGGCCGAACTGCACGAAGTGGCTAGCACGGCCGAAGCGGCCCGTCGCGTCAAGAACGACCCCACGTCGGCAGCAGTTGCCAGCGTCCAGGCAGCCGCCAATTACGAGCTACCTGTCCTCGTGCCAAACATCGAAGACAACCCAGACAACATCACCCGCTTCGCGATCATCGCCACAACCAGCGGTGAGCGAACGGGGCAAGATAAAACCGCCCTGATGTGCGAGATCGCCCACGAACCCGGCGCGCTCGCCGATACGATGGCGATTTTCAAGCGCAACCAGTTGAACATGACCTGGATCGAATCGTTTCCGATTCCTGGCAGCCGAGGCCGGTATCTGTTCTTCGTCGAGTTCGTCGGTCATCAAGCAGAACCGCAGGCCCGCCGCGCAATCGCAACGATCGCGAAAAAGTCGCTGCGGCTCGAAGTCCTCGGCTCCTATGCGCAGACCGAGCCAGTGGGGTAGACTAAGCGGGCAAACTCCGGCCGGAACGGCCGGGCTATATAGCCGCGGCGTCTCGCCGCGGAACTGCCCGAAACAACTCCCCCTGGTACTCATGCGACGCAAACTTATCGCCGGTAATTGGAAAATGAACACCGACCGCGCTGCCGCGGTCAAATTGGCTCAAGGCATCGTCAGCCAGTCGGGCACATATCCCGCTGTCGACCTTCTGGTTTGCCCGCCATTTGTCAATCTTGTGCCGGTTGCGGAAGTGGTGAAGGGGACCAAGGTCGCGCTGGGTGGGCAGAACGTTTACCACCAGCCGAACGGCGCGTTTACCGGCGAGATCAGTGCCGCGATGCTCGTCGACGTCGGCTGCACCTATGTGATCCTGGGCCACAGCGAGCGACGTCACATCCTTAAAGAGACCGACGAGGATATTAACAAGAAGACCGTGGTCGCTCTGGCCGAAGGGCTGATTCCGATCGTCTGCGTCGGCGAATTGCTGTCGGAGCGGGAAGCGGGCCAAACGTCGGCCGTCATTCGCCGGCAGTTCGAAGGTTCCCTGGCAGGCATTTCCGACGAACAAATCGAGAAAACAGTCATTGCCTACGAGCCCGTTTGGGCGATCGGTACCGGAAAGGTGGCCACCCCCGAGCAGGCCGCCGAGGTGCATGCTGACCTTCGCAACCTGCTGGTCGAGCGATACAATGACGGGTCTGCTGAAAAGGTCCGGATTTTATACGGCGGCAGCGTGAAGGCCTCGAACGCCGGCGAACTGTTGTCGCAACCAAATATCGACGGCGCCCTCGTCGGCGGCGCCAGCTTGAATGCCGACGATTTCCTCGGCATCGCCGCCGCAGCGAACTGATACTGATAATTTTTAGATACAAAGAATTTAGGATTAACCACGGAGACACGGAGGACACGGAGAAGACATTTTTAAGAGTCCGCAGATGAACACGGATAGACGCAGATCAGAGTTAAAGACAATCTTGTTTTGAATTTTCATCTGCGTTTATCTGCGGAAAATATCTCTTCTCTGTGCCCTCCGTGTCTCCGTGGTTAATCCCCTCCGACAAACGGATTTAAGTAAACCATGAGTGCCTTATTCGCCCTCGTACTTTCGCTACTGGCAATCTTCTTGATTCTCCTCGTGCTCGTGCAGCGAGGCCGCGGCGGTGGTTTGGCCGGCGCCTTGGGCGGCATGGGCGGATCGAGCGCGTTCGGCGCCAAAGCGGGTGATATCTTCACCCGCATTACCATCGTGACGGCCTCGATCTGGATCGGGGTTTGCCTAATCGCTTTGTTCTGGTCGAAGCACCACGGCGATATTCTCGGCAGCGTGTCGCCTGCTCCAACGACGCTTCCGAGCGCTCCGCCGATGAATACAACGCCGCCGGCATCGACGACAACGCCACCGGCCGATGCTCCGCCAGCCAGCACAACGGCCCCAGCAGACGGCAGCACCTTAGCGCCGCCCGCAAACCAGGCCACACCGCCAGCGGCAAGCACGCCAGCGCCCGAAGCGCCCGCCTCGACCACGCCGCCGGCGGCAGAAACGCCGGCGGAACAGAAGTAACCCGGGGCGCTGCTCCAAAAACCTGCGGAGTGACGACCCTTGCTCATCAGCATGACCGGCTTTGGCGAGGCTCGCAGGCAAGCGGGCGATAGATCGATCACGGTCGAAGTTCGCACGATCAACAGCCGCCATTTCAAGTTGAGTTACCGCGCGTCCGACGGTTACGCGGCGCTCGAGCCCGAGGTCGAAGCAGCCACGCGCGAAGCGGTCCGCCGCGGCACCGTGCAGTTGAATCTCCGTGTTGATCGTTCCACAGCCGCCGACGATTACCGGATCAACACCTCGGTGCTGGACAACTACCGCCAGCAGTTGGAGCAATACGCCGCGACCAACAAGCTGAACTTGTCGCTCGATGCGAATGCCCTTCTCGCGTTGCCGGGCGTTGTGATTGAGAAGTCTCATTCCGAAGACGATCCACACAACGACTGGCCCGTCATTCAGCCCGTGATCCAAGAAGCGCTGGCGGCCATGACCAAGATGCGCACCGAGGAAGGCGTCGCGCTGGCCGCCGATCTTGCGCACAATGGCCGGCAAATTCTGGAAAACCTCGACGCGATTACCAGGCGTCAGCCGGAAGTCACCCAGTCTTACCAGACGCGACTTACCACTCGTGTGCAGCAGGCTCTTTCGGAGCTGAACGTAACCGTCGAGCCGGCTGATCTCCTGCGAGAGTTGGCACTGTTCGCTGATCGCAGCGACATCAGCGAGGAAATCGTTCGCCTCCGCAGCCACCTCCAGCAATATGAAGCCGCGCTCATGCTTCCCGAAAGCTCTGGCCGCAAGCTCGAGTTCATCGTTCAGGAGATGGGCCGCGAGGTGAACACCATCGGCTCCAAGGCGAACGATGCCGAAATCTCGCACCTGGTCGTGGAGATCAAGACCGCACTCGAACGGATTCGCGAGCAGATTCAGAACGTGGAGTAAGGGGGAAGGTGGGGTGTGGAGAGGGGAAGGAAATGCAGTCATGTCTAACAGCGTCGTAACTCCCCCTTCCACACTCCCCCTTCCGCACTCGCATTTGATCGTCCTTTCCGGTCCTTCCGGCGTCGGAAAATCGACGGTCCTGCGCGGCCTGGTCGCTCGGTACCCCAGCCGCTTGCGGCTTAGCGTTTCCGCCACCACCCGCTCTCCCCGCCCAGACGAGAACGACGGCATCGACTACTACTTCCTGACTCCCGAGGAATTCACCCGCCGCCGCGAAGCCGGCGAATTTCTCGAATGTTGCGAGGTTTTCGGCCGCGGTCACTGGTACGGTACCCTCTTGAGCGAAGTCAGACCTAGCCCAGACGACCCCCGATGGGTTATTTTAGATATAGATGTCGACGGAGCCGCCAAGGTCCGTCGGCAGTTCCCGGACGTCCCCACCATATTCTTGCAGCCCAGCTCCGAGGCCGAGCTGGAGCGACGCCTGCGGTTTCGCGGCACCGAATCGGAGGAGGCGATCCAGCGCCGACTAGAAGTCGCCCGCCATGAGTTGTCTCACGCGAGCGAATACAAATACCAGGTGGTAAACGATACGGTCGACCGAGCCGTCGAGGAGATCGGCGGCATCCTGACCAGTCTCGGTGTTACTACCGAATAACGAACAATTCCAACAAGATAACCAGGCATCCCAAGCCTAGCAGGAACCGATATGATCGAGGCGCTCAAAGAAGAAGCGATTGTCAACAAAGTTGGCGGACGGTTTAAGCTCTCCACGCTCATCCAGAAGCGGCTCGTCGCGCTCAACGCCGGTGCTCGCCCGCTGGTCGATGTCGGCACCGACGACAAAATGGAAATTATCGTCCAGGAAATTCTCCAGGACAAAATCTTCCTCGACATGTCGAACGAGTTGAAGACGGCTGGCGATCCAGGCCCCATGTCGGCCGGCCCGCCGGAGTTCGACTTCGCAGCGCTGTAGCCACATAGCCGACCCATTCTGGGTCGGATAAAGTCGTCCCGACCCAGGATGGGTCGGCTATATGAAATAGTATGCCCAACGAACTGATCATCGGCGTGTCCGGCGGTATCGCTGCGTACAAGACTGCCTACCTGGTCAGCTCGCTCGTACAAGACGGCCACGGCGTCTCGGTCGTCATGACCCGAACCGCGCGCAAATTTATCGGCGCGGCAACGTTTCGCGCGCTCACCGGCCGCCCCGTCGCCATTCAACCGTTCGATGTTCATTACCCACTCGGCGCCCACATCGAGCTCGCCGATAAGGCGAGCCTCCTCTGCATCGCCCCCGCCTCCGCCAACCTCCTCGCCAAAGCCGCGACAGGCTTAGCGGATGACCTGTTGAGCACACTCCTCCTCTCCTTCACCGGCCCGATCGTCTTCGCCCCCGCGATGAACACCGCGATGTGGGAGAAACCATCCGTCCAGCGCAACATCGAAACACTTCGCGCTGATGGCTACCACATCATCGACCCGCAGACCGGCTGGCAATCGTGTCGCCGCACCGGTAAGGGACGCATGGCCGAGCCGGTTGAGATCAAGTCGACGATCGAACGACTGCTTGTTGGGAAGAAATAAGATTTACCACGGAGACACGGAGGGCACGGAGAAGAAAATTAGGAGAACCGCTAAGCGACGCTAATCTGGAACAAATAAAATAGGAAGTGAGTAAATGTGAAGAATGGTTTAGCCAATTGATACAGCTGCTATCTAACCATTGGAGACGCAGTGGCGAGGATCAGCCACCTCTCCTGCCTTCTCCGTGCCCTCCGTGTCTCCGTGGTAAATCTTCTTGGCCAAAATCCTCATCACCTCCGGTCCCACCCGCCAGTTCATCGATCCGGTGCGCTATTTAACGAACGCTTCCAGCGGCCGAATGGGCCGCGCGCTGGCCGAGGCAGCGCTCGCACTTGGGCATGACGTAGTGGTCGTCAGCGGCCCGGTGGAAGTCGACTACCCCGCCAAGGCCAAAGTAGTTCCGGTCATCTCGACCGAAGACATGCTAGCCGCGGCCGCGAAAGAATTCGAAACTTGCGACGGCCTGATCGGCGCCGCTGCTCCCTGTGATTATCGTCCGATGCGCGTCGAGTCGCACAAGATCGCCAAAACCGGTCAGCCGCTCAATCTGCATCTGATCGAAACCGACGATGTCGTCGCCACGCTCAGCGCAAGGAAAGGGCGGCGCTGGGTCGTAGGCTTCGCGCTCGAAACAGAGGATCATCGCCTTCGTGCGCTCGCCAAGCTCGAACGCAAGTTTTGCGACCTGATGATTTCCAACGGTGCCGAGGCCATCAGCGCCATCGACAACAGCGTCGAAGTCATCACGCCCGTTGGCGAAGTGATTGCGGCGATCGCCGGCTCGAAAGAGGATGTGGCCACGCAAATCCTCGCGATCATCAACGAGCAACTCATCAAACGCTGAAAAATCGATTCGCCATCACCCCCGCGATTATAACCCCCAGTGCCACAGCGAGCGGCGGGGTTTATCCCCGCTGGGACAAGCCCAGCTGCTCGCTATTCTCTGGTGCTGAAATGGGCGGGCGAATGTGCTACCTTGGTCGGATCGGAACGTTTTACGACCTCGGACCCGTTTGCACATCGCGATGCCAAACTTCGCCGTCATCCTGCCTGCCGCCGGACAAAGCCGGCGCTTTCACGATAAGGCCTACAAGAAGCCGTTCGCGCCGCTCGGCGGTCGCGCCGTGTGGCTTCACTCGGCCGAGCGATTCATGAACCGCGCCGACGTGAAGCAAGTAATCGTCGCGATCGCGGCCGAGGATCGCGAACTGTTCGATCTGAAGTTCGGCGCGAATATCGCGATCATGGGCGTGCAAGTGATTATCGGAGGCGAACACCGCACCGATAGCGTGCAAAGTGCGCTCGAGAAAGTAAAAGACGAAATCGATTTCGTCGCCGTTCACGATGCGGCCCGGCCCTGCATCGCCGATCCGTGGATTGATGCCGTCTTCGAGGCTGCCCAGCGAACGGGCGCGGCGATCCTTGCCGCGCCCGTTCAGGCCACGCTCAAGCGGGCCGATCAAAAGAAGCAAATCACGGGCACCGTGAGTCGTGACGGATTGTGGGAGGCCCAAACGCCCCAGGTGTTTCGCCGCGATCTGCTCATCGAGGCGTACGCGAAACGGGGGCGCGACCCAGTGACCGACGATGCGCAACTTGTCGAACGCCTCGGCAAACCGGTCACGATCGTGCCGTGCTCCCAGTTGAATCTGAAAATAACCACCCGCGACGACTTGAAGCTGGCCGAACAGGTTCTCAAGGTTCTGCCGAAGCCCAAACTCGACGCCTTCCAAAATCCCTTCGCAGGCGACGATCTGTGGCGATAGGAAGAAGTAGGGGATTGAACAGGAGATCGCAGAGGAAACAGAGATGGTTTAGGCAGTAGCTTGTGTCATCCTGAGGGAGGCTCGGCGACCGAAGGATCTCGCCTTTCTTCATTAGCGAAGATCAGCGATGATTAGCGTTCCGATTCCTGGCATTGTCTTAACTCTGTTCCCTCTGCTTCCTCCTGTTCAAATAGTTCTTCCAATACATCCGTGAACCTTCTCGACGATCTCCGCTGGCGCAATCTTATTCATCAAACCACAGACGATACGGGCCTATCGGCCTGGCTCGCCGAAAAGCCGCGCACTGTCTACGCCGGCTTCGATCCCACGGCCGACAGCCTGCACGTGGGGCACCTCCTGCCACTGCTGATGCTCCGGCGTTTTCAAATGGCGGGCCACACGCCGATCGCTGTTGTGGGCGGCGCGACTGGCATGATCGGTGACCCCAGCGGCAAGAGTGCCGAACGTAATCTTTTGTCGAAAGAAGACCTGCATCGGAACGTCGAGGGCATGCGCGAGCAGATGCGCCGCTTTCTCGATTTCGACGCGCCGCGCAACGCCGCGCAGCTCGTCAACAACTTCGACTGGATCGGGCCGTTCAGCTACCTGGAATTCCTGCGCGACGTCGGCAAAAACTTTCCCGTGAACGTCATGCTGGCGAAAGACTCGGTGAAGAGTCGGCTAGGGCGAGACGATACCGGCCTCAGCTACACCGAGTTCAGCTACATGCTGCTGCAGGCGTACGACTTCGTTTACCTCTACGACAAATTTAACTGCGAGCTCCAAATCGGCGGCAGCGATCAATGGGGCAACATCACGGCCGGCATCGATCTCGCCCGTCGCATGCGCGGCGCTCACCTGCAAGGCATCACCTCGCCACTGCTTACGAAGAGTGACGGCACGAAGATGGGCAAAACCGAATCTGGCGCTCTCTGGCTCGACCCGAAACGGACCAGCCCTTACCAGTTCTATCAATACTGGATTCGCACGGAGGACGCCGACGTCGGCAAAGTGCTACGGATGATGCCGACGCTGCCGCACGAGGAGATCGAAGCGCTCGATGCCGCGCGAGAACAAGACGCCGCCAAACGCGACAGCCAGCGCCGGTTGGCCGAGGCACTCACCCATATCGTTCATGGCGATGCCGGCCTGAAATCGGCCCAACGTGCCACCGATATTTTCTACGGCGCTGAAATCACGAACCTAAGCGATGCCCAACTCGCCGAAATCTTCGCTGATGTGCCCAGCCAAACGCTCGCCCGCGATGCGCTCACCAACGACGGCGGCCTGCCGATCACCGACGCCCTCGTCGCCGCCGGCCTCTCAAAAAGCAAGGGCGACGCCCGCCGCACGACACAGCAAGGCGGCGCGTACGTCAACAACCGCCGCATCGACAGTGTCGACGCGCGGCTGACGCCGAACGACCTCGCCAGCGAAACCGTCATGGTGCTGCGAGCAGGCAAAAAGAACTACGCGCTGCTGCGATTCCAGTAGGTCTCGCGAGCCGAGCGTGACCTTTTCTTCCGTAGGTCAGGCTGTGTCTGACAACTCGCAATTTTTGGAATCCTCGGTGTCAGGCACAGCCTGACCTACGGAAACTGGCCTGGTGCGTAGCCAATACGCCCTGCTCGGCTCGCGGGGCCTACCTGGCAACTTGCGGCCTTCCCCCTCGCCATTTATCATGAGCGGTTTAACTTCATACCGCTCGATCCATTTCCTTTCTATTCATTCCTTATCCGCCTGCGCGAACCGGCCGCTACTAGCTGGCGTAGCCTACAGCGGGGTAACAGCCGCAGGCGGTGGGAGAACGTATTTGTATGGCGGAAGAGACAGTTATCGAAACACGGGCCCTGTCGAAGACCTATCGCGACTTCTGGGGCCGGCCTAAAGTTCGGGCTCTCAAGGCGCTCGACCTCGAAGTCAAACGGGGCGAGGTCTTTGGCCTGTTGGGGCCGAACGGCTCGGGCAAAACGACCACGATCAAATTGCTTCTCGGCCTCCTGTTCCCGACTGAGGGCCAAGCGCTGATCTTTGGCAAAGACGCGACCGACGTCGGCAAGAACCAACGCCTCGGCTACTTGCCGGAAGAATCGTATTTGTATCGGTTCCTCAATGCGGAAGAGACGCTCGACTTCTATGGCCGGCTCTTCGACATCCCGTACGATGTGCTCCAAGAACGCATCGACAGCCTGATTAAAACGGTCGGCCTCGATCGCGCTCGCAAGCGGCAACTGAAAGAATACTCCAAGGGCATGACCCGCCGCATCGGTCTCGCGCAGGCGCTCATCAACAAGCCGGAACTGATCTTGCTTGATGAGCCGACGAGCGGCCTCGATCCGATCGGCACTCGCGAAATGAAGGATATGATCCTTCGCTTGAAAGATGAAGGCACGACCGTCGTCATGTGCAGCCATTTGCTGGCCGACGTGCAGGACGTGTGTGATCGCATCGCGATTCTGCATCAAGGCGAACTGAAAGAGTTAGGCCGCGTTGATTCGCTCCTTACGCAAGCCGACGTCACGCAGATTCGCGCCAAGCGGCTGCCAGATCAATGCATCGATGAAATCAAACAAGTGATCGCTCGGCACAATTGCGAATTGCTGAATGTCGAGCATCCAACGACGACGCTCGAAGAGCTGTTCCTGTCGATCGTACTTGACAGCGAAGCGCGACCCGGCCGCCGGGCCATCGCCGACGAGCGCGTGGGAACACCATCGTCAAACTGAATATAAACCCTTTAGCGTCGGCGGCCACGCCGAATGTCCTGCCAGTTGGCGTTATCTTTGAACCTTTCGTACGAGATTCAGCCTCGCGGCCGACGCTAAAAATACCTTTGATATACCTTCGATTCTTATCCGTATTTATCCGTTATCCATATTCATCTTCATCCTTCCGAAACTGATCGATGGTTCTTGAGAACCCACTTCTCCCGTATCTCACCTGGCTAGTCGGCTATCCGTGGACAGACGCGCAGGCGGTTTTCGATAGCGCCTTGTTTCGCTTTGTTCTGACGGGGATAGTCCTCGCTGTTATCGCGCTGGTCGCGGGTTTTCTAATTGCCCTGGTCCGGCATGGGCCGTTGAAGGCCGGTGATATTACCTATAAGGTCGTCGTCAACGGCTTCCGCGAGCTGTTCCGCACGTCGCCAAGGCGCGTTTGGGCGATTGCTCGGCTGGCGATCAAGGAATCGATCCGCCGGCGCGTTATTGTCGCGCTGGCCATTTATGTGGTGATTCTGTTATTTGCCGGATGGTTTCTGCAAACCGGCTATCGCGAGCCTGGAAAGCTGTTCTTTAGCGTGGTGCTAACGGCAACGACCTATTTGATCCTCTTGATCGCGCTTTTGATTAGTTGCTTCAGTTTGCCCAACGACTTCAAGTCGAAAACTATTTACACCGTGGTTACCAAGCCGGTGCGAGCGGGCGACATCATTCTCGGCCGCATTCTCGGTTTCACCATCGTGGGCACCGTGCTGCTCGCGATCATGGCGTTGTTCAGCGGCGCATTCGTTTGGCGAATGCTGGATCATACCCACGCGGTGAAGATCGACTCTCTGCAAAATGTCTACGACGCTAAGGGAAATGTCGTCGGCAAAAAAGGACGTACGACCACCAACCAGCAGCATTTCCACGAAGTCGAAATCCTGCCCGATGGTACCGGTACCGCCAAGTCGACCAACGAGCACGAGCACGAGATCACCAGCAAAGAAGTCGGCGGCGAAACAACCTATCACCTCAGCGGACCCCGCGGCCTATTGCGGGCGCGGGTGCCCGAGTATGGAAAAGTGCGATTTACCGACCGCAAGGGCGTCGAGGTTGCCAAGGGCGTGAGCGTCGGCAGCGAATGGACCTATCGCAGCTTCGTCGAAGGCGGCACCCCGATGTCGGCCATTTGGACCTTCAGCGGCATCAATGAAAACAGCTTTCGCCGCAACGCCGAGGGGGCCGAGGTGCTGCCGATCGAACTGATCGTGCGGGTGTTTCGCACGTTCAAAGGCGACATCGAAAGCGGCATTCAAGGCGTCATCCAGCTTCGCAATCCCGTGCCGAAGGCCGATGGCAAGTTCGTCAAGAGCGAGCCTTGGACGTTCCGCGCGAAAGATGGCTCCGTCAACACCTTCGATTGGTCTCGCAAACTGGCCGATGCCGACCAGAGGCCGATCGACTTGCTCAAAGACCTCGTGTCGGAAGAGGGCCGCCTCGAGGTAATCGTGCAGTCGCTCGATCGGGCCCAATACTACGGCTTTGCCCAGCCAGATTGCTATATTCGTTTGCCGGATGGCTCGCCCCTATGGAATTTCATCAAAGCACAGGCCAGCATCTGGATTCAGATGGTGCTCGTAATCGCCATCGGCGTAACCTGCAGTACGCTGGTGAACGCACCGGTCGCGATGTTGTTTACCATCTCATTCATCACGCTCGGCTTCTTCCGGCAGTTCTTCGTCGATGTCGCAATTGGCAAACAAGTTGGCGGCGGCCCCGTAGAATCTTTATATCGCATCGTGACGCAAATGAACCAAACGTCGCCGCTGGCCGAAAACCTCGGCACCGAGTTGATCAAGAACATCGACCTGGTTTTGAAGAAGGGCATGGAAAGCCTGGCGTTTGTGTTGCCTGATTTTCGCTCCTTCAGCACGGTCGACTACGTTGCTTATGGATTCAATATTCCAATGAATCACCTCCACCAAGACCTGACGGTGTTCTTGGCCTATCTGCTGGGGCTGGTCGTAATCGGCTACTTCTTCCTGCGAACGCGTGAGGTGGCCAAATGACCGAACGCTCATCCTTTTATCGCAAGCTCGCTTATCTGGGCATCATTGTGCTTTTGGCCTTCCCGATCGTCTGGCTTAGCTTGCCGGCCACGACCACGAAGGAAGGCGGCAAGCTCGCTCAATTGCGGAAAGAGAATCAGCTCGCTCAAGTGAACCTCGGAGAGGTCGACCCGGCCAGCGAAACCATCAAGCTGGCGACGCTCGGCCTGCGTGGTGTGGCGGTAAACCTGCTTTGGGAAAAGGCCAACTACTACAAGAAAGTCGAAGACTGGACCAACCTCACCGCGACGCTTGAGCAATTGGCCAAGTTGCAGCCGAACTTCATCACGTTCTGGAAGTTCCAGGCGTGGAACCTGACGTACAACGTGTCGGTCGAGTTCGATGACTATCACGATCGCTATTACTATGTTCGCCGCGGTATTGAATTCCTGCAGGAAGGCGAGCACTACAACGCCAACAATCCGCAACTGCTGTGGGATCTGGGGTGGTTCATCGGTCAGAAGATCGGTCGGGCCGACGAGTATGTGCAGTACCGTCGATTGTTCAAATCGGATGAGGATTTTCATCCAGCCGATCGCTCGCTGGAAGATCGTGACAACTGGCTGGTGGGAAAAGAATGGTACAAGACGGCGATTGACGCAGTCGACAACAAGGGCAAGAGCCTGGGTCGCAAAAGCCCTCGCGATTTCTACTCCAGCCCGGCCAAGTCGCAAATGAACTATGCCGAAGCCATCGAGGAAGATGGTGCGTTCGATAAGGCCCGGCGAGCCTGGCAAAAAGCGGCCGAAGAGTGGGCTCTATTCGGCAAGCAGATGATCGAGCACTCGACCGGCGTGCGCCTCTACCTCGGTTCGCAAAAGGACCTGGAGAAAAAGGTCGCCGAGCTGCGAGCCAAGCTCGATGCGATGGCGCCCGGTGCGCGAAAACAGGTCGCTGAGGAAAAACGGAAGTCGCTCAAGCCAGAAGAGTTGACACTGCTCGATCTGCCTCGTGAGAAGGTACCAGCCGACCAACAACAGCAGCGCTCTGAAATCGAGGCCAAGGTTTTTGTAACTGACCGAGACGTGGCCGAGCATATCGCGAAGGATCAGCCCGCCAAAGCCAACGAGGCGATGCAATTGGCCAGCGACATCACCCGCGAAGATACCCAGCTTCAGTACACGATCAACTACAAGCACGATGCCAATTACGACTACTGGGAGAATCGAGCCAACTTCGAGCAGACGCCAGACGCGCTCAAGGCGCGCGAGTTGATGTTCGAAGCGAAGAAAGCCTTCAAGGAAGCCGACATCGCCAAGGCGAAGGAGCTCTATCGCGAAGGTTTTGCCAAGTGGCGAGCCGTGATCGATAAGTTCCCCATGATCCTGGACGACGATCAAACAACCGGTAGCGACATCCTGGATTTCGTGAAGGGCTACCGGCGCGTGCTGGATCAATTCGACGAGCGTCTGGATGATGATTTCCCGTTGTGGGAAGTGATCGAGAATTTCGATCGTGAAAACGACTTCACCGAGGACATCGCCGCGCATCGCAAGCGCAAAGGTCTCCCGCCGCTCTATCCGACCGAGCCAGCGCCTACGCCAGCAGCACCCCCCGAAGGCGCGCCCGATGCCGCGAAGGCAGCTACGCCAGCGGCGCCAGCAGAGAAAGCCGCGCCCTCCGATGCTCCAAAGGCGACGGAAGCAAAGGAAGCCAAAGAGGTAGAAGCAAAGGAGAATAAGGAACCGGCCGCGAAAGCGCCGGCCCCTCCCGAGGCAGATCCGGCTACTGATAGCACGAAGAAGTAGATTGCATTCACGCGCGCTTCTCTAATTATT
>CAZJWY010000087.1:14582-21003 GCA_964549545.1 uncultured Planctomycetaceae bacterium
AGTCGAACAAATCTACTTAGGCGGACAGGCTCCATTGGTCGATAAAGACGCGGAGAGCCTGCGCCCTCGTTTTCCATCTGCTTGCATTCTGGTAGCAGGCGAGACTGTCGGCCCCTCTGTTTTCCGCGAGAGCAAACGCATGTTGCACCGATCGCTCAGCATGGCACTTGGATTCGCACTTGTTTTCGGAAACGCGATGTCGAGCCGCTTGCTCATGGCAGCCCCCGCCCAGATTCGTCCCGTGCGCACGATCCAATGCGAAGACATCGAGGATCATCGCCCGACGGTCGTGACCGGTGTCGCCATGACCCGCGACGGCAAGACAGTAGCCGCCGCTACGGATGATCACCGCGTCTTCACCTGGAACGCGACCTCTGGTGAACTGACCGGCCACATGGATTCGCATGTGGATTGGGTCCACTCCGTTGTGATGTCTCCCGATGGAGCCCTGCTCGCCTCGGGCGGCGCCGACCGAATGCTCTCCATGTGGGACGTCGTCGGCCACAAACAAACATTGCACATTCCCGCCTGCGAAAAGGGAGTGTCGACCGTCTGCCTCCACCCGAACAACCAGCAACTGGCGGTTGTCGGCTTCAGCAAGAAGCTGCAGATCATCAACAGCTCGTCGGGCAAAACCACGCAAGAGCTCGAATGCCCGTGCGCCGACACGCGTACGATTGCGTTCTCGCCGAAGGGAGACCGCATGGCAGCCGCCGGTCGCAACGGCAAGATTCGGATTTGGAACGTGGAGAACGGAACGACTCACAAAGACATCGAAACAGAGAGCCGCCGCATCCGCGCGTTGGCTTTCTCTCCAGATGGCAAGTACTTGGCGGTGGCTGGCACGAGCACCAAGATTCGCCTGTTCGACACCGCGACCGGCGACCTATTGAAATCATTCGAGACTCGCCCGGCCAAAGTTTACTCGCTCGTATTTCTCGACAGCCAGCGTCTCGCAACAGGGGGCACCGATGACCGCGTGACGATCTGGGACGTCGAAACCGAGCAGGCCACGATGCAACTGGTCGGCCACACCGGCACCGTGGCCGCCTTGGCCTGCGACGGTACCGGCAATGTCATCGTCTCGGGCAGTTACGACACAACGCTTTGCATTTGGAATCTCGTCAACAAGCAAGTACCGGCCACGGCTTCGCGCGCCGCGGCCGGCGACGCTCGCTAATCCCCCTGCATACCCTGCACACCTAGTTCGACATCGACAGCGCAAGAGCGCATGGAGGCGCCTCGTGGGAATTCTCGGCACACTTCGCAATCTCTGCTTAGGCAACGGCCAGGCGGCCGTTCAGGCGGACCGGATCGCTCGCAATTTCAAATCGGCTTCGCGCGGACCGCGACGTTGCCAGGTTGAGGAGCTCGAGGCACGCCGGCTCTTCGCGGTCGACGTCGCGCCGCATGTGCTCTTAGGCTCGGTCTACTTCGAGGAAGCGACGGGCGACGACAGCAAGCCCGATATTATTCAGGTCTCGTTCACCGGCGGCGCCCAAGGCACCACGCTCAACAAGCTCACGATCAATGGTGATAAGCGCCAGGACGGCCTCACTGACGGCGATGTTTTCTTCGACACGGCGGCCGGCGGGCTCGGCGCATTTAAGTACGCGGGATTATCGATCGTCAGCGCGAACGGCTTCACGGTCAACAGCGTGACGGTCGTGGACGGAGGTACGCAGATCGTCTTCGACCTGAGCGGTTTCGACGCTGGCGAAAAACTCGTGTTCTCGATTGATGTCGACGAAGCGCAGTACGTCGATGGTCCCAATGTCGACGCCAACTCGCTCGTCGAAGGTCAAGAGTTTCAGCGGTCGTGGCTGATTGGTCAGTTTACAGCCGTGGGCTATGTCGACCTGACGATGACGACCCAGTTCTGGGATGACTTCGACCCCAACTTCGCGAAAGCCAAGCAGGAAACTGGTCTGACGCTTGATTTGCCAAACGACGCCTACACGCCCGATCACGACTACACCGATCGCACTGCCGGCGCGATCGTCCACCAGGCGCAGATTCCACTCGCCACGATCTCCGGTTGGGTCTATCACGACCGCAGCGACGATGGCATTTTCAACCAGGGGCCGGAAGAAGGCATCGGCGGCGTGAAGCTCGAGCTGCTCGATGCCAACGGCAACCCGACTGGCATTACGACTACCACCTCGACCGACCCAGCGAAGCTCGGCTTCTACGAGTTCCGTAACCTGACTCCTGGAACTTATGGCATTCGTGAATATCAGCCAACCGGTTGGCTGGATGGTAAAGATACGGCCGGCGACCACGGCGGCGTCGCGGCTATCGAAGTCGGTTCGATCATCGACAAAATCACCGGCGCCGTGCTCAACTATGGCGACCATGGTTTGAACTACAACTTCGGCGAGCTGCTCCCGAGCACGATCAGCGGCAAAGTCGGCGCGAACTATGGTCCCGACTGCAAGTTCGATAACCCGGATATCCCGCTCGAGGGAGTTGTTATCGATTTACTCGACGGCAATGGAAATCTTGTCGCGACGACGACGACCGACAAGAACGGCAACTACAAGTTCACCGGCCTGCGTAAGGGCACCTACATCGTTCGCGAGCATCAGCCGACCGAGTACTACGATGGTGGTGAACGAGTCGGTTCGGTCGGCGGCGTGTCGTCGGACGTCGCCGGTTTATATAGCTTGATCAGCGCGATCGCACTCCCTTCGGGCACCGATGCGATTCACTACGACTTCTGTGAGAAGATCGGTGTCAACCTGGAAGGCAACGTCTATCACGACCGCGATGATGACGGCAACTTCGACCGCCCAGGCGAGGAAGGCATCGCCGGCGTGGTGCTCAAGCTGCTCGATGCGAACGGCAACGATACCGGCAAGCGTGTCACGACCGATGCGAACGGCCACTACAAGTTCACGAATCTCGCTGCCGATACCTACACCGTCGTTGAGGTTCATCCAGCCGGTTGGCTCGACGGCAAAGATACGCCGGGCAACTCGGGCGGCGTCGCGGCCGTTTCGCCGCCGGGCGATATGATCAGCCAGATCACGCTGACCTGGGGTAAGAATGGTGTCGAGTACAACTTCGGCGAATTGCTCCCCGGCTCGATCAGCGGTCGGGTGCATGCCGATCCGCACGAAGACTGCGATTTCGACGATCCGGACAACAACTGGCTCGCCGGCGTAAAGATCGACTTGCTCGACGCACAGGGCAATGTTATCGCCACAACGTATACGAATAGTCTGGGCGAATACAAGTTCGACGGCTTGCGACCAGGCACTTACGGTATTCGCGAGCATCAGCCGACCGAGTACTTCGACGGCGGCGAGCGCATCGGTTCGGAAGGTGGAAGCAAGTACGACGTGCCCGGTGTTTATAGCATTTTTACTGGTATCAACCTGGGGTCGGATGTGGATGCCGTCCAATACGACTTCTGCGAGAAGCCGCCGGCTTCGATCAGCGGCCGGGTGCATGCCGATCCGCACGGCGATTGCGACTTCGACGATCCGGACAACCTCTGGCTCGAAGGCGTGCAGATCGACTTGCTCGACGCCCAGGGCAATGTTCTTGCGACGACCTACACCGACGCCCAAGGCAAGTATAAGTTTACGGGGCTGAGGGGTGGGGATTACCAGGTTCGCGAGCATCAACCAAGCGAATACTACGATGGCGGCGAACGGATTGGCACCGTGGGCGGAACCTCGTTCGATATCGGCACTACGTTCAGCGTGATCGCCGGCATCAAGTTGCCGTACGGCATCGACGCCATTCAGTACGACTTCTGCGAAAAGATCGGCGTGATGCTCTCGGGCTATGTCTATCACGACCGCAGCAACGAGGGCAACTTTGATCGTGCAACGGAAGAAGGCATCAAGGATGTCGTTCTCAGGCTGCTCGACGCCAACGGCAACGATACCGGCCTGCGGGCGAAGACGGATGCGACCGGCTTCTACAAGTTCACGAACCTGAAGGCCGGTAAATATACGGTCGTCGAGGAACATCCGACCGGCTGGCTCGACGGCATCGACACGCCGGGCAACGTCGGCGGCGTTGCGGATGTTTCTCCGCCGGGCGATAGGATTTCGGGTCTTACGCTGGCCTGGGGCATCAACGGCGTTGAATACAACTTCGGCGAACTGCTCCCCGGCTCAATCAGTGGCCGTGTGCATGCCGATCCGCACGACGATTGCGACTTCGACGATCCCAACAACAACTGGCTCGCCGGTGTCCGGATCGACCTGCTCGACGGCCAAGGCAACGTGCTTGCCACCACGTATACAGACAGCCTCGGCCGGTACAAGTTCGACGGCCTGCGGCCTGGCACTTACAGCGTTCGCGAGCATCAGCCGACGCAGTACTTCGACGGCGGCGAGCGAATTGGCTCGGTCGGTGGGGCGAAGTACGATGTGCCCGGCGTTTACAGCATCTTTACCGGCATCGGCATCGGCTCGGGCGTCAATGCCGTGCAGTACGACTTCTGCGAGAAGCCTCCCGGAGAGCTTTCCGGATATGTCTTCATTGATGAGCCGACGATCCTCTTCGCGGGAGACATTCCACCGACGCCGGAGCAGATTGCAGCGATTCGCAACGGTTCGCGCACTCCGAACGATACGCCGCTCCCCAATGTTTGGATCGAGTTGCGAAATGGCCTCACGGGCGAACCGATCCTGATTCAGGATACGATTCCAGGTTCTTACGCCGGCGCGCCGACCGATCCGGTGCGCGTGCTCACCGATGCGAACGGCTACTACCATTTTGGTGGGCTAAAGGCCGGCTTTTATGCAGTCGTCGAGACTCAGCCGGAAGGACTCACGGACAACGTCGATACGCCTGGCACGACCGGCGGCTACGCGGTGAACCCGCCGACGATTTGGTCGAGTCGCGTTGCGATCCCAGGCGTGGATGAGCAGGCGACGATCGAAAACTTCCGGGCAAGTCATGGCACGGACGAGATCGTAATGATCCCGCTGGCCTATGGGCAGCACTCGCAGGAGAACAACTTCAGCGAAGTGAACATCCAACCCGAGCCGCCGAGGAACCCACCGCCACCGCCATTCAACCCGCCGCCACCACCGCCGGAGAAGGCGCCGGTATTCGCTCCGCCGGGCATTCTGCCGCCGCCATTTCTGTGGGCGCCGCAGCACTACATTCCGAAGATACCGAGCGTCATCAGCACGTCGGACGATGTGGGTGGGTATACGTGGCACTTGAGCGTGATCAATGCCGGGCATCCGCGCAGCATTCTCACCACAGACGCTCCATTCCAATTGACGTCGTCGCAGGACGTCGCGAATTGGCAGGGCGTGCCGCTGGCTAATGCGTCGTGGTCACTGGCGCTGTTGCTTGAAAATGGCCAGGTGACGATCGTTCGCCGGGGCGTCTTGGGCAACGAAAAGGGTATTCCCGTCACGGGCGATTTCAACGGCGACGGCGTAACCGACATCGGCGTGTTTGTCGATGGCCAGTGGTTCCTTGATCTCAACGGCAACGGCCGGTGGGACGAGGGCGATCTGTGGGCCAAATTGGGCTCGCAGGACGACCTGCCGGTCACTGGCGACTGGGATGCCGACGGCAAGACCGATATCGGTATTTACGGCCCGGCCTGGGCTCGCGATCCCTGGGCCATTTCGCAAGAACCCGGTTTGCCAGACGCCGACAACTTCCCAAGCAAAGCAATGGCAGGCAAGTTCAAGAACATGCCCCCGAAGCAAGAAGACGCAACAAATGGCGCTCGTGTCTTGCGACGCACGGCCCATGGCAAGAGTCGCGCGGACTTGATCGATCACGTCTTCCACTACGGCGAGCCGGGCGATGTCCCGCTGGCCGGCGACTGGAACGGCGACGGCGTTCGCCAAATCGGCACGTTCCACGACGGCGAGTGGTACCTCGACCTCGACGGCGACGGTAAGTTCACCGAGCGCGACGCCCGATTCGTATTCGGCCAGGCCGGCGATATTCCGGTCGTGGGCGATTTCAACGGCGACGGCATCGACGAGATCGGTGTCTTCCGCAACGGCAAGTGGATTATCGACACCAACGGCAATCACGAGCTGGATGCCAAGGATATGGTCTTCGAGCTCGGTGGCGCTGGCGATAAGCCGGTCGTCGGCGACTGGAACGACGACGGCACCGACGATCCCGGCATCTATCATCCGGGCGCAGCAACCAATCGAGTGGCCAAGCGCGCAGGCTGATCCGATTGCGCGGATCGGCGATTTCATCAAATTGCGGACTATTGAGGCACAAAGCCGCTAGCGGCTTAGCGCATTCCCACCCCATTCCCCATTCCCCATTCCCCATTCCCCAGCCCCCAGCCCCCAGCCCCAACTTTCTTGGAAAGTCGGGACTAGGAAATGGCCACCGCATATACTACCGTACACCCCATAGAAATGTCCGGCCCGCTGGTTAGATGTGGAAGACGTCGAGCCGGGGCGGCGGT
>CAZJWY010000088.1:0-21002 GCA_964549545.1 uncultured Planctomycetaceae bacterium
GGAAGACGTAGCGCTTCTCGAGCGGCACGATCCAGCGGTTGAGCAACTGGTCGGTCGTCATGCGTTGCCGGCCGAAGTCGTCGATCACGAGCGTGCCGCAGTTGCTTTTCAATTGAACGGGCGCTTCGCTGACATTCGTCGACGTGTTAAGCGTCACTTCCAAATGATCCATCGTGAGCTCACCACCGACAACGATCGTCGGCCGGCGAATGCGGACCCAACGTGAGTCGATGCGGCGGTTGTCGATCAATCCCTCGTTGGCTGGTAGCGGCATTTCTTCGTGCATGCCCGGGTCGAACATCCGCATGATTTCGCCGTCGATGCCGATCGCCCGTGGAATCCAGATCGTTTGTCCAAAGGCCTTCGTGAGACGTTCGGCAATGCTCGTCTTGCCGTTGCCCGGAGCCCCAAAGAGGAACATGCCGCGGCCCGAATTGATCGCCGGGCCGAGCCGCAACAACATCTTCTTGTCGATCAGTAGGTCTTCGAACGCTCGGTGCAGGTCTTCTTCCGTCGGGTGCTGATCGGCTAGCGTTTGTCGCCGGACACTTTCGATGTACGTCGAAAGCGGCACCGGCGCGGCGCCGAAATACGTGCAGTGATCGGCAAACTTCTTCGCCCGCTCGCGCCCCAACTCGGTCAGTTGATAAACATAATCGTTCATCGGCGCCGATGTTTTGTGAGCGACAAGGCGGTCCTGCTTCATCGAGTGCATCAGCGGATCGATGATGCGAAACGCCAGCTTCAAGTGTTCGGAGAGCGCTCGTCCCGTGGCCTCGGCACGGCCGTTGAGCGTCTTCAAGATCAGGGCTTCGACTTCGCTGTCGGCCAGACCGGCGCCGGCGAGCGTCTCGGGCTCGATCGGCATCCATTCGCCGCTGACAGATTGCGCGTCTGCTGGTGTCTCCGCAGGCTCCGATTCCGGTTCGGCCGTCCGCCGTGTGGGTGTCGACTGAGCGACCGTGAGTTGATGGATGCGGTCCATCAAGGCATCGAGGCGACTATGATCTTCCGCTTCGCGCGAAGCTTGTGCATTCGCATCCAGCAATCCATTTGAACTGTGCATCGACATAAGTCGCCCCGGCGTCTTGAAGTAGACATCAATTACGTCCAACCAAAACCTACGTTGCTCGCGAACTTACGGCAAACATCGGCTGTCCCAGCAGCATCCGGCGGTAACGTTTATGCCGTTTGTGCAGCCCCAAACGATACTTCGCGGCACACGCCATGTCGCCAGAATTCCAACTCGATTAAACTGGCAGAACACCGTACGGATTTCGCGCATACATTAATTTTCGCGTAACCCACCTCTGACTCCCCACTCCCAGCCCCCCTGCTCCCCGCTCCCATGCAAGTCGTCATTACTGCCGTTGGCCCCGATAATCGCGGATTGGCCGATCCGATCGTTCACTCCGTCACCGGACTGGGCGCCAACATCGCCGAAATCCAGATGTACGATCACGACCAGGAGAGCGTCTTTTCGATGCTTACGCGCGTCGAGATCGATCCCTCGCGTTACGACGAGTTGCAGAAGGAAATGGCCGCGATCTCGGATCGAACGAAGCTCTCGATTCGCACGTGGTCGCCGAATATCCAAGGACGCCGCCCTGCCCTGGCGATTTGTGTTACCTACCGACCCGAACCGGCGCTCGCGCTATTGCGGTCCATCCGCGACGGGCAGATCAAGGCCGATGTCCGGCTGATGATCGGCAATCGCGATACCTGCCGCGGGTTGGCCGAGCAGTTCGAGGTGCCCTGGTTCAACATCGGCAACGAGCGTGGCGATCCCGACGACGACCAAATGATCGCGCTCTGCGATGAGCAGCATGTCGACTTCATTGTGCTGGCCCGCTACATGCGAGTGCTCCCCGCGGCCAGTTGCTGGAAATACGCCGGCGGCCGAATCATCAACCTGCACCACGGCCTGCTGCCAAGCTTCCCCGGAATCCAGCCGTATCACGATGCGTTCTCCAGCCGCATGCTGACGTACGGCGCGACAGCCCACTTCATCGTTCCGGAGCTCGACGCCGGTTGCCAAATCATCTACCAATCCACATTCATGGTGCCCCCTGGCACCCCGCGCGACGAGATCATCCGCCGCGGCCAACAAGACAATGAACCCCATTGCCTCGTCGAGGGCCTCCGCCGCGTGGTCGATGGCGAGGTGCAGTTGCACTTCAACCGCGTGGTCGCGCGGAAGGCGTAGTCACTGACTTGGTTGTTAGGAAATATTTACCACGGAGACACAGAGAGCACAGAGAGCACAGAGAAGAAAGAAGAACGCTAATCTTCGCTAATCGACACTAATGAATTCTGCTGAATTGACTTTGATTTGTTTCGTTAATCTACGCTGATTGATTAGCGAAGATCAGTGTTCTGCTCTTAATGTCTTCTCTGTGTCCTCCGTGTCTCTGTGGTTAATGCCTTTTCCAATGCGGTCCAAATAACACAAAAACCAAGAATTTCGCTACTTGCACGAGTTGCGTTATAATTAACTGACCTGTTCCCGGATCGAGGCACATACATGGTTCAATTCAGTGGTCATTACGACGGCAAGGTCATCACTCCGGATGAGAGTGTCGAAATTCCGGTAAACATCCCGCTTCGCGTTACCATCGAGCCCGCGCGCGAGCCTGAGTCGAAGGCGGTGAATTGGGAGCGATTACTCGAGTTGGCCCGTGATTGTGCAATCGAAGGTCCAGCGGATCTGGCCGAACGGCACGACTATTACGCTCATGGAAAGCGCGAGGAATGAAGGTCCAGTTTGCCGATACCTATTACCTGTTGGCATTGGTCAATAAAGCAGATAAAGATCACGAGACAGCGGTACGTCATAGCCGAGGAAATGCCCTGCGGCTTGTCACCACGTCGTGGGTTCTAGTGGAATTTGCCGATGCGCTAGCGGCCGTAAATAACCGCACCGGCGCGGCTCGATTCATTCGCGGGTTACAGGCCAAAGCATCTATCGAAGTCGTTCCGCCCACTCAGGCACAATTCGAACGAGCATTGGAACGATATGAACAACGGCCCGATAAAGAATGGTCGTTAACGGATTGCATTTCGTTCCTACTGATGGAAGAACGTGGTATCGCAGAGGCGTTGACCGCTGATCACCACTTCGAACAAGCCGGATTTAGAGCATTGATGCGGAAGCCTGTGATGTGATTTGGCTATCGACAGCCGCCGTCGCACAGTTGCACGGATAAACACAATAAAACAAGCCGCCGAGACACACTCGGCGGCTTGCTTTTGAAACTGCGGTGGTCGGTGATGTCGCGAGGTGTAGGCCCTGTCGTGCCAACGGTAAGGAGCCTTGCCACACGGCGTCGCCGGCCGCCCTTTTTGAGAGCGACTTTGCGTCGCGCTCAAACGTCATTTACTTCGTCTCGGCCGCGGCCTCCTTCTTGGCCGCTTCCAGGCCCTTGCGGAATTCCCGATTGTCGGGCTGCCACTTAACCAGCTCCTCGAAGTACGGAATCGCCTTGGCGTACTCTTTCCTCTCGGAGTAAATCGTTGCCAGGTACATCATGCCATCGTTTGGGCCAGGGTTTTGCTTGCACAACTTTTCCCAGAGCGCGATCGCTTCGTCGATTTTCCCTTCTTCTTTCAGGCATCGGGCCAGGCCGTTCATCGGACCGGCTGCATCAGGGGAGATCTTGAGCAGCTTTTCGAAATAAGGCTTCGCTTCCGCAGCGTTGCCTTGGTTCAACAGAGAGAAGCCGAGGCCATTCATCGCAGCCGGATGGTCGGGCTGGGATTTCAGAATCTGTCGGAACGTGCTCTCAGCCGAGGTGTACTTACCGCCGAAAAACTGCTGCCAACCCGTGGCATTGAGCGCAGCCACATCGTCGGCAGCGGAAGACTCACTCGCTTCCGGTGCTCCCCCGCTTCCCTTTCTGGCCGCTGCTAGTCCCGCCTTGAACTCCTCGTTGTTCGGCTGCGATTTCACCAGTTCTTCGAAGAAGGGTAGTGCCTTGGCGTACTCCTTCTTCTCCGAGTAGGCCATCGCAAGGCCGACACTCGCTGCGTTCGGGCCAGGGTACTTCTTGTTCATCTTTTCCCAGAGCGCGATCGCTTCGTCGATCTTGCCTTCGTCTTTCAGGCAACGTGCCAAACCATTCATAGGACCTGCCGCGTCGGGCTGCTTCTCGAGGTACTTCTCGAACAGCGCCTTCGCTTCGGCTGTCTTACCCATATTCAAAAGCAGAAAGCCAAGTCCGTTCATCGCCGGCAAATTCTCAGGATCTTTTGCCAACGCCAGGCGGAAACTCCGTTCTGCCGAGCGCGCCTTTCCCTGATTCATCAAACGCCAGCCTTCGGAAGTCAGCTTGGCCGCGGGTTCATTTTCGACTTTCGGTGGTTCGATTTGCTGTCGCAGATCGTCTGACAGCTTGCCTTCTTTCGCCGCAGCTATAATCTGCTTGAGCATCGCATCTTCCGGTTGCTGAGCTTGTGCCTTCTTGGCCCAGGTTGCAGCCTTGTCGAATTTGCCCGTTAACACATAAAGACGCGCCAAGCCGAACCAGGCCGCCGGCGCTTTCGGCGCGGCCTTCAATAGAAATTTTTCAGCTTTGTCGTACTCTTGCTGGAATAAATACGCCTGGCCAAGCCCGTTGAGGGCCGCCGGATGACTGGGCTCTAGCGCCACCGACTTTTCAAATGCCTCGATGGCAGTCTGAGGCGACCCGCTGTTGAAGCGCGACCATCCCAATCCACTCCACGAATTGGCCGCCTCGGGATCGAGAGCGACCGCTTCCTCAAACTTTTTTACCGCCGGAGAGAACTTCCCTTGCTGGAAAAGCGTCCATCCTTGGCTACTGAGTTCCTCACCACGTTCAATTTTTGCATCTTCGTTAAGATGCTGCTTCTTGGCCGATGCCTTCGCCGTCGGTTCCTGTGGTGGCGGGCTGAACATCGTCAGCCATCCCGCCAGCGCGGCTACCAATATCGTTCCCATAACTATTACTCCTCCAAATAGAAACACAAACATTCGTCGGCGCACACGACGGCGCCGATCTTCCTCACGTAAAGAATCTTGCAGCAGGCTGCCCGAGTCTTGCAGGACGTTCGCCAGTACTGCTTCCTCGTCAACTTGCCGATTGATTTCGCGATTGTGGGATAGTTCAGCCATGGCTTATTCGAGTTGGAGTTCGGTGAATGTTTGAATGGTGGAGATTGATTAAACAGACTTGATAATTCGGGCCGCCTCGTCTGTCGCACGCTTGTCCGCGCCAACCGCATCGAGCGGGGTGCCGCGGACCTCTTGTGTCGCGGCGATCTCTTGCCGAAGCGAATCGATCACCTTGTCAAGTCGGGACCGCACGGTCGGATACGACACACCCGCCTGTTCGGCGATCTGCTTCAGATTGCCGCCGGCAAGTACGAAAATTTCGATGAACCGTTGGTGCTCGGACGGCAAATTCGACAGCCGTGTGGCCGGAAATGCAGCTTCGACCGCGATTCCGCAGCCATGGCACGACATCCGGCTAACGGCCATCAACTGGTTGCAATACGGGCAGGTGTTGGAAACAGCCATCAATGCGAACCTTTGTTTTATTCACTTACAAATAACATTAATTACATATAATTAAACAAATGTCAACAATACATCAATTTATTTCACCTCGCAAAAATCACCACGAAGCCCTCAAATCAATCCTCGAAAAGGACGTGGAACGACACAGCAAAACCATGCTCCAAGCATTAGGCCCCCCCTCAAAGCTGCCTCTATTTGATTTGAACAGGAGGGTAACAGAGGAAACGGAGGATGCTCTGTTGTCTCTGTTACCTCCTGTTCATAAAGAATCTGAGTTCGAGCTCTACTGAGTCCTTATCTCCATCTTCGCGCCTTAGCGCCTTGGTGTGAGACTGCCAATCGTTCCAGGCAACAGTAAAGCTAGCGCCAGCATCGGTACACTCTCAGGATTTTTCATTGCCCGGCAAAATCTGATCTTGCATCGCTGGAATGGCCTTTCTAGTATCCCGCCGCCCACCGTCTCGGTGAGGTCACTTATCTACTTGTCTGCGATTGCTTTTCACTTGCTTTTCGGCCAGTCGGCTTCCGCGGTGCACCGTCGAACCGCCCGGCCACATTCGATCAAAACGAATTGCGCTCCTGTTGTGCGTGACGCGACCCTCTCGCCCGCAACATTCGGCGTGCAGCTTCGTTGTTGACGGAGTAGCTCATCGATGCACAATCACTCCGAAATCTTCGGTGTTTCCAACTTCATCTGTCATGCTCAAAAAGGATCTCCACGCGCGTTCACGCCCGTGTTGATCGCGCTGGCACTGGCGCTCACGCTCAGCGTCAGTAGGGCAACTGCGCAAACAGTGATGCCCGCCGCGACCGATCCAGTCGCCGACCTCAGCGCGCCACCAATGACTCAATCCGGCGGCGGCAGCGTCGATTTCTTCTCGCAAGACCTCGGCACGATCTTTCGCTTCCAGTACCGTACCGAAAGCTACGGCCAGGACGGCGCTGGCAATTTCAACCTTGGCACGATGAAAGTCGTCACGCTGGGCGACACCTCCGCCTTCTTCGACGGCCAGGTGACCATGAACGAGGCCGACGGCGTCGGCTTCAACCTGGGCTTGGGCTACCGTTGGATGAACTATCCGGACTACTCGCCCCAGGGGCGAATGGGCGGCGTCAGCTTGTGGGCCGACGGCACCCATACCGACGCCGGTAACTTCTTCCCGCAGGTCGGCATTTCGTTGGAATCGCTCGGCGAGCTCTGGGACATCCGCGCCAACGGCTACATCCCCGTCGGTGATCAGGAACAAGTTGGCCCCTATCGCGCGACCAACCAAATCGGCTTCGAAGGAAACTCGATTTCGAACATTACCAGGGCGGTTGTCGACCGTTCGTTCTATGTAGGGGAGTTGGAATTCGCCCGCCGCCTTGGCTCCGAGCGCGACGCCTGGGGCTTCGCCGGGCCCTATTTCGTCGCCAATGATGACGAGGATAGCGCTGGTTTCCGCGCTGGTGTGCGCGGATACGCTTACCCAGACCTCTTATTGCAATTCGCCGTCTCGGACGACGACGTGTTCAAAACCAACGCCAGCTTCTCCGTCACCTGGTTCGTGGGCCGTACACGAACCGACTTCGTACCCTCTGGCACGCCGGCCGACAACATGCGCTCGCCCGTGCTGCGTAATGATTACGTAGCGCTGTCGCACACCAATCGGTTCGGTGGCATCGCGCTTACCAATCCGGATGGCACGGCGATCGTCGTTCGCCACTTCGACAGTAGCGCTGCCAACGGCGGCAATGGCACGTTCGAGAATCCCTACAACCAGTTGACCGATGCCAACAGCACGGGCAGCACCGCCGGTGACATCCTGTTTGCCCACTCGACAAGCGTCTTCTCCGGCGAAGCATCTCTCATCCTCAAGGATAACCAACGCCTGCTCGGTGAAGGCAACAACTTCGTCCATACGGTCGCCACGAAGCAAAAAGGCACGATCAACATCCCCGAGTCGTCGCCTGGCGCTCGTGCGCTGGCTCGCCCACAAATCAACGCGTTTACCGGCGATGCCGTCACGCTGGCCGACAACAACGAAGTCTCCAATTTCGACTTCGACGGCCAGAACATAACGACCCGGGCGATCGCCTCGCCCGCGGCCGGATCTGGAAACCCGAACCTCAACCATCTATCGATCAAGAACATCACTGGCGACGGTATTTCGACGACTCCGCTCACCATCACCGACCCCAACAACGCCACTCAGCAGATCGTCCGAGGCAACGTGACGATCAATACGGTGACATTCGACAACATCGGCGGCGACGACATTCGTATCAACGCCGCCACGACCACCGATCTCACCGATCCGAACGTCACGCTGCAGGAATCCATTGCGATCAGCAATATCACCAGCACGAACGGCAATGGCGCAGGTGTCCGTTTGATCGACACCCACAGCGCCGGTACTGCGTCCATCTTGAATTACGCAAATGGCAACTCCACGGCCGGCTCCGGCGGCGGCTTGGCCGGTGAAGGCGTGCTGCGATTCGAAGGCTCGGCCACTGACAAATTCGCTGGCGATGTGACGATCAGTAACGCCGACATCAAGAACAATCTTGGCTTCGCATACGATTTCCTCAATGTCGCCAGCACAACCGCGGTCACGCTGGGCACCGGCTCAAGCTGGGATGGCGGCACGGGCACCATCTCCGGTGGCTTCCGCGCGGACAACTTCAACGGCACTGTCAATGCTACGAACACGACACTCAAGGGCGGCACGCTTGGCGGTATTCAACTGCTGAATGCTTCCGCCGGTACCTTCAATTTTGCCGATAGCGTGACCCTCACCAACATCGGCGGCACCGATGTCGACGTCAACGGCGGCGCCGGTGATCTGTTCACCGGTACGGCTACGATCGGCAGCGCCATCAATAACAGCGATGGCCGATCGGTCTCGATCCAAGGCGTCAGCGGAACCAACGCCAGCGTGACACTCAATGGCGACATCAAGGACACCGCCGAAGGCATCCTCGTAAACAGCAACTCCGGCGGCCTCATCCTGTTCGCGGGCGATCTGGATCTCGACACAACAACAAACACCGCTATTACCGTCACCGATAACACCGGCACCGACGTCGACTTCCCGGGCAAAGTAGATATCACCACCACGACCGGCGATGGCTTCGTCGCCACCGGCGGCGGCACGCTCACCGCCAGCGCTGCCAACAACACGATCACGACCGAGACCGGCCAGATCGCCAAGATCACCGGCATGGAAATTTCCTCCGCCAACGTGAAATTCGCGGACGTCAATCGCACTGCCGCGGCAGCCACCAATGCGATTCAACTCGAAAACAACACTGGCTCCGGCTCGATCGACATCGGCACCACCACCGACACGGCCGGCCAGGCTGGCACGATCGTCGGTGGCACGGCCGATGCCATCCTGATTCGCAACTCGGCCAACGTCAGCGTGACCGGCGTGCGAATCAACAACGCAGCCGGCGTCGCGGGTGTGAACGTCGACAAGACGAACAACAACGCGATGACGGTCAGCCTCAGCGACCTGGAGATCAACGACGGCAGTACCGGCGTGCTAGTCGCCGGTCATGGCACGACTGGCAACCTGAACATGACGCTCAACGACACCGCGATCAACAGCTCGACGACCACCGGCTTGAGCTTCGACGATGTCGACAACGGCACGGTCATTGTCAACGCGGTCACTCTCGACGGCAACAATCAGAACGGCACGGCCAAAGGCGTGCTGCTCACCAACAGCAACGCTGCGTTCACGTTCAACAATGCCACCAAGATCCAAGAGTGGGGCGGCGACGACTTCGAGGTCAACGGCGGAACCGGCACGATCAATTTTGCCGGCGACATCGTGAACTCCTCAACCGTCAATTCCGGGGATACCTCCGGCCGCTCGATCTTCATCCATAACGTGACCGGCGGCTCTGTCACCTTCACTGCTGACAACACGGTGGACGACACCAACCAAGGCATCGTGGTCAACAACAACAGCGGTGGCTCGTTCAACTTCAACGGCGACTACAACCTGAACACCGGTGCCAACGACGCCGTAACCATCACCAACAACACCGGCGCCACGATCAGCGTGGGCGGACTCGACATCGACACCACCAGCGGCCAAGGCTTCGTAGCCACTGGCGGCGGTACGCTCAATGTCACCGGCACCGACAACACGATCACCCGAACCGCAGGCGGCACGACAGGCTATGCTCTCCAAATCGAGAACATGACCATCGGCGCGGTCGACTTCGAAAGCGTCAACGCCACCGGCGGCGCCGGCGGTGTTCGCCTGGTCAACAACACAGGCGGCGAGGTCACGATCGGCGATACCGGCAATAGCGTCGGGCAGGGGGGAACCATTGACGGTACCGCCGACGCGGGCGTGCATGTCGAGAACACCAATATCACGCTCAACGGCGTCACCGTGCAAAATGCAGGCGACACCGCCGGCGAGAATGGCGTGGAAATCTTCCACACCAACTCCACGACGATGGACGCCAATCTCAATCGCGTCACTGTCACCAACGCCACGGCAGACCGCGACGGCGTGGTCATCGACGGCGCGGGCGGCAGCGGCACGTTCAACGCCAATGTTCAGAATCTCAACGTGAACGTCACGGGCGACGGCTTCGTGGCCAATAGCGGCGTCACGCTCACGGCCGGTGGCACCAATACGATCACTTCGGACACGGGCGTCGGCCTGCAACTCACCGATGTGGCGATCAACACGGCTAACTTCCAGAGCGTGAACGTAACCAATGGGGCTACGAACGGCATCCGGATGCAGAACGTCACGGGCGGCCAGGTGGCGATCACCGGCACCGGCACTACGCAGAACTCCGGCGGCTCGCTCACCACGACCGGCGACGCCATCCTGTTGAGCAACGTGACGAACGTGGATATCAACAACATGCAGATCGTCAACAGCACGGCCGGTCAAGGCATCAACATCGATCACACTGCCGCGGCCACGACCGCGATGGACGTGACGATCTCGAACCTGAACCTCGACGACTCGGCTGGCGCCGGCATCGATGTCCTCGCCGCGAGCACGCAATCGTTCGCCCTGCGGCTCTTGGACAGCGATTTGGAACGCAATGTGAACATCGCAGCCAACGGCTCGGGCCATTTCGGCCTGCTCGTCGACAGCACCGACATCGACACCTCGACCGGTGGCGACGTGGCGTTCACGCTTACAACCGGCGGCACGCTCAACAGCGCCGACGTGACGTTCCGCAACGGTAACAACTTCATCGCGGGCGATGCCAGCGCTCTCGTGATCACCGGCGCCAGCGCCGCGGCCAACTCGACTCGTTACCTCATCTCGGACAGTAATTTCACCAACAACAGCTTGGGCTCGTCCACGGCCAATATCCAGAGCTTGGCTTCCACCGCGATGGACATTACCATCCAAGGCAACCTGTTTACGAACAGCAATGGCGGCGGCAGCCCATTCGACATGAAATCGAACGGCGGCGCGGCCAGCATCCTGCTCAACCTGGGTGGTTCCGGTTCGCAACGTAATACAGCCAATGGCGGCGCGGGAGCCTTCACGCTCACCGAAACCCTCGGCGACTTCAAGATCTTCGAACGTGACGCCACGATCGTCACCGACACGAAGAACATCGGCGCGGTCAACACCGTGCCGAACGACGCGGCCTTCGACGACTCGGCCACCGCTCCGACGCTCCCGACGGTGCCGTAACCGCTGGTTACGACCGCCGGCGACGGTTGAGGAACATGAAGCCGATGAGGCTGCTGATTCCTGTTACCACGCTGGCGGGCTCGGGGACTGTTGTGGACGACAAACCACTGCCGGCCGCAGTCGCCATGGCGGCTGCCGAAGCGCCGTTTGCAAAGGCCTGGGCCGATTGCGACATGACCGATTGCACGGCGGCCATGCTGCGGGCAATGGCTAGCGTATCGGTAATCTGGTACGCCCGCTTGATGAACACCTGGTTTCCATCATCCTGCACCGGTACATCGCTAAAGGCCAGATTACCGGGATCGGCGCCAAAGACGGGGTCTTGCGTGCGATCGAGCGTCGAGAGGGCCATGATGTTGTTGATGACCGTCATGTCCGAGATTGCCGCGAAGACGGTGAAGTCGGCGTCTAGAAAATCGTTGCTTGTCAGATTGACGAAGAAGCTGCTCGAACCGCTGTTTTGATTGGTGCCGCCAGTTGGCAGACCCGAGAGGGCAAGTGCCACGGTGCCGACGGTGTTCGACAAACCGGGGTTCTCGGCCGCGGGCTCACCTTCGATCGGATTGAGGCCGCGGATGTTGCGGACGTTGTCGCTCGTTAGCTGGGGGCGCTTAGTTTGGGAGTAGAAGCCGCCCATTTGCAAAACGAAACCGTTAGCCGCGCGGTTGATCCAAGTGCCGTTGTAGGTTTCGCGGCGGATGTATTCGAGCATGTTGTCGACATGCCCTTGGAGAACGGGGTTGTCGGTCGGATTGAGGACCATGTCGAAGTCGCCCATGGTCGTCTCGAAGCGAACGACCTCAGCCGATGCTCCGACTGCCAAGCACAAACAGACCGCTACCGCGGTGCCAAATCTCGAAGTCATGCCTCTACCTGTAGATGTTCTGCGAACCGGTTTCTGCGAACGGGCTTCTGCTGAAGCGGCTGAAGAGTTGTTCCAACCTTTACCGTAATCGGCGGTTACAAATACGTCAAAAAATGTGTGGGTGGGACGATTGTCACAATTCTACGGGCCCCAGGAGCCGCAGGAAGGCCCGCATCCACTCGGGATGGGCGGGCCAGGCGGCCGCAGTGACCAGGTTGCCGTGGACACAGGCGTTATCCAGCCCCGGCGAGGGTTCGTCCCATATCGCTCCTACCTGGATCAGCTCGGGTTTCACGGCCGGATACGCCTGCGATCGCCGACCGCTCATGACGCCCGCTGCCGCCAGAATCTGCAAGCCATGGCAAACCGCCGCGATTGGCTTTTCCTTAACCGCAAAGTGGCGGACGATCTCGAGCACCCGGCCGTCGAGCCGCAGGTACTCCGGTGCCCGGCCACCGGGCAAGACCAGGGCATCGTACGCATCAGGCCGGACATCATCAAACGTAGCGTTCAGCCGGAAGCGGTGGCCCGGTTTCTCCGTGTAGGTTTGATGACCCTCGAAATCGTGGATCGCCGTGGCGATGAAATCCCCGGCCTGCTTACCTGGACAGACCGCGTCGACGGTGTGGCCAACGGTGAGCAGGGTTTGGAAGGGGACCATGACCTCGTAGTCTTCCGAGAAGTCGCCGACGATCATGAGGATTTTTTTGGAGGGCATGCCGCGTCTCGTTGGAGGCAGTTTGATAAGCAAACCATGATACGTCTCATCCACCGCGCAGCACAGGCATTGCATTTCACACTACACGTAATCGACGACATCCAATCTCGTATTCTAGGTAGACCGCCACGCTGTTCGGCATGCTCCGTACCCACAACCTCAAAAAACCATCGACCACCAGTTCCTCCCCCCTTGCCTTCTCTGTGCTCTCCGTGCCTCCGTGGTTAACTTGAATTGTTTAAAGAAAGGCATTTACCACGGAGACACAGAGTTCACGGAGAAAATCAGAGCAGTTATCCGTGCCACTCGACAGGTTATATTCAGTAAGGTCTTTTTAATTTCACACTCCATCGGTGAGATATTCATGAAGGCTGCTTTTGGGTTGCTGGTTTCGGTTGCGATAGCGAGCTTGGCTGTTGCGGCTGGGGGTGTCGAACCAGAACCAGATGTGAACGAATTTGATGTGGTTGTGTATGGTGCAACGCCGGCGGGCGTGTGTTCGGCGGTTGCTGCGGCGCGTGAGGGGGTGTCGGTCGCGGTGATTGAGCCGTACGACTTCGTGGGCGGGATCATGAGCAGCGGGTTGAGTTTTAGCGACTCGAACCAGATGGCGCGCGAGGCGCTCAAGGGACTCTTTGAGGAGATTCATCAACGGATCGAAGACCATTACGTGGCTGGTGGCATTCAACTGACGTATTCGGTGAAGGTGAAAGATCAGCGGCCGTGGACTTACGAGCCGCATGTGGCGGAGGCGGTGTTTCGCAAGGTGCTAGAGGAAGCAGGCGTGAAGGTGTTTCTCGGGGAGGAGATCACGGCGGCGACGAAGGAGGGAGTGCGGATTACGCAGCTAACGACGGGCAGCGGGCGGCACTTCGCGGGGCGAGTCTTCATCGATGCCAGCTATGAAGGCGACTTGATGGCGCTGGCCGGCGTAAAATATCGCGTGGGGCGCGAGAGTCGTGACGAATATCACGAGTCGCTGGCGGGCGTGCGGTATCCGAAGAAGCCGGTTGCGGCGTCGCCGTTTGATGAGCAGCACCGGCTGTTGCCGCTGGTGAATAGTGCCGAGGTGCCTGCGCCGGGAACGGGCGACAAATGCATCATGACCTATAGCTACCGGCTATGTTTGACGGAAGATCCGGCACAACGGGTGCCGATTGAAAAGCCGGCCGACTATAACGGGGCGCAATTCGAACTCTTTCGGCGCTACTATGCGAGTACTCCCGACGCGCCGTTTCCGATCGACTTGTACCCGCTGCCGGGCGGAAAGCTCGACGGGAACAACGGTATTTCCAAAATGCTTTCGCTGGGACTTGTCGGCGCGAGTTGGGACTGGCCGGATGCGACGCCCGAGCGGCGGCGAGAGATTCAGAAGCAGCACGAGTCGTACACGCGCGGGCTGTTGTGGTTCCTGGCGAACGACTCGGCGGTGCCGCCCGCTATTCGTGCCCGCGCGAGCAAGCTGGGGCTCGTGAAGGGTGAGTTCCAGAGGAGCGGCCATTGGCCACCGATGTTGTATGTGCGCGAGGCACGGCGGATGGTCGGTGAGAGTTTATTGACCGAGCATGACATTTTGAAGGAAGCCACCAAGCCGGATTCAATTGGCGTCGGCTCATTCCCGTGCGATTCGCATGACTGCCAACGACTGGCCACCAAAGAGGGTGGGTTCATCTGCGAAGGCATGATCCGACCGCGGCATTTGAAAAATCGCAAGATCGGCCAGCCGTATCAGATTCCGTACCGCTGCGTCGTTCCCCAGGCGAACGAATGCAACAACCTGCTGGTGCCGGTGTGCGCGTCGGCGACGCATGTGGCGATGTGCTCGCTGCGCGTCGAGCCGGCTTGGATGGTGATGGGCGAAAGCTGCGGCATCGCAGCGTCGTTGGCGGCTCGCGAGAAAGTAGCGGTGCAGGCTGTGTCGTATGAGACGTTGCGAACTCGGTTGCGCGAGCGAGGGGTGGTGGTGGAGCTTAGGAACGGCTCAACAATAACTTCCTTCAAAACAGAATAACCACGGAGACACGGAGGGCACGGAGAAAGACAGCAGGAGAAAATGAAAGAACATGAATCACCACGAATCTACGCTGATAAAAAATCAGGATGAGGCGGAAACAGAATATCGTCTCTTCTCTTTATTAGCAGGAGATTAGCGAAGATTAGTGTTCCTGCCTCCTGTATTTCTTCTCCGTGCCCTCCGTGTCTCCGTGGTAAATCCCATCTGCCGAAGTTATTTTTGAATTATCCCTTAGTGGTATTGCTGAGAAGTAGTGGCGGTCAGGAATGGAGCTGGAGATAAAGCTGGGTACCACCCCACGCCGTTAACCCTTTTTGGATGCAATAGCCACAAGAAACACGAGAAGACACGAAACTTTTGGTGGCTTTTTGTGTTTTTCGTGGCTACTCCATCTGGTATGCGTACCGTTAATCTTTGAACAGCTCACGCAGAGGGCGCGGCGGATGAAAACGACTTTGGAACCCTCATCTGCACGAATCTTCGCTCAATGTAAGGTTGGAATTAGCGAAGATTAGCGTTCCTTACTACTTCTTCTCCGCGTCCTCTGCGTGAGATTCTTCTGACTCCGGCCGACGACTATGCGAACTGCTGGAACCGGAAAAGCTGAGTGGCACTGACTATCAGCCGAAAATGCGTTGCAATTGTTTGGGTGCCGCCCGGCCATTGGTGCGCTCGCGTCCAAGGTTATCCCTGCTCACTTCCAACGGCTACGCCGCACCGACATTCGGCCGTGGTTGCTGAGCCCGATGGCAGGCGTCTGCGCGGCCGAAAGTCGGTGCCACCCGCGTGGAGGCACCGGAGGACCGGCGTCCCTATCGCGATAACCTTCTTGCACTCCTTGGTTTTTGTTGGCTTGACACGGCAATATTCAACGTAAGTCTTTTCCTGGCAAGTGTTTCCAATCGGCCAACGTTTTTTTGAAAAATATTGGGGGAAAGGCTTGCCAAAACCGGGGGGGTGTTAAACTAATCCGTATTAAGCCGATTAAGCTGGTCAGAAGAATTGGGATGCCCCTTTTCTTTTCCAAAGAAACACGTTCATTGCACCCATGAAAGAGGTTCGCATGCGCTTCGCACAAGTTCTCGGATTTGCTGTCGTCGCAACAATCAGTCTCATGTATTCCGGCCCAAGTTTGGCCGCCATCGTGATCAACGAATTTAGCAACCAGGCATCGGTAAGAGAAGGTAACGCGCTATCCCCTCCTGAGGACATCGCTGCCCAGAATAGCGTGACGGATACCGGCAACGAGACTTCGCTACCGAGTACTGTTGAAGCGAATCTAGATGGCGACTCACGTAGTGCATTCGCCCTTTCAAATATTTCTGCTACTTCCAGCAACATCACAATCACCCCCGAACTCAAGCGGAATTGGACGATTTCTTCCAACCCCACCCATCACAATGACGCAGGGGTTTATAGCCAAGTGGTGTTTGCTGTTGACGTCGACTCGACTTATTCTATTGCGGGGAGCTTTACTACGGGCGATGTTGTCGACTTGACCCAGTATGAGGCCTGGTTGTCTCCGGTGACCGCACTAGGAGACTACTCTGGACCTGATTTGTTTTATCAGAGCCAAGGAAGCGAGACGGCATCGCCAGACACGACGTATACGTTGTCTGGAAGCGGCTTGACGGGGACGTTAGTGGCGGGGCAACTTTACGAATTTGGGGTCTGGGCCTACAGTTGGGGGAGCCAGTTCTCTGGTACGCCCACCCTCTCATCCGCAGGGTTCGCGACCTTGAACGTCACTCCCGTTCCCGAGCCGAGTGCTTTTCTGGTTGGCTGCCTGATTGTCGGCTTGGCCGTAACCACATGGGCTGCCGGCGGCCGCAAGCTCATAATGTCGGCATTAGCAGAGTAAAAGATAAAAGGGTGGGTGTCAGGAACCAATTCATTATTGGTTCCTGACACGAATGGCGCTCCGAATCTTCGCTCATGTAAGGTTGGCATTAGCGAAGATTAGCGCGTTCCTTCTACTTCTCTGCGCCTCTGCGTGAGATTCTTCTGACTCCGGCCGACGACCATCCGAACTGCTGGAACCGGAAAAGGTTAACGGCGTAGGGTCTGCCACCCTGCGTACCGCGTCTCCCGGCCAGGATGGCCGGGCTATGTGCTCTGCTTCGGCTCAGGAAGCCTGCGTTGGCTCCATCAGGAAGTCCGGCAGGCGTTGCACCCGGCCTTCGCGGTCGATGCAGGCGAGGGTGCTTTCGGCTTCGGCCAGGAGTTCATTGCCGCGGAAGACTTTGTACTCGTGATCGATGCGCGCGCCGCGGGCGCGCATGGTGCGGATCGTGAGGCGGAGGGTGTCGCCAAATTTACTGGGGCGGTGGTATTTGCATGCGAGCTTGTTGACGACCAGCAAGATACCGTCGCGTTCGAGTTGGGCGTAGTCGTAGCCCATCGCCAGGAGTTGCTCGACGCGAGCCAGCTCGAAGTATTGAAAGTAATTGGCGTGGTGGACGAAGCCCTGGCCGTCGGTTTCGTAATAGCGGACTCGGATTTCGATTTCGTATTCGGGAAGCATTGGTAGGCTATCGAGGATGGCTGGGAACTGTTAGTAGATAGAAACCGCGGATGGACGCAGATGAACGCGGATAAGGAACGGCTCAAAAATAACTTCCTTCAAAACAGAATAACCACGGACTCGCGGAGGGCACGGAGAAAAAATACAGGAGGTAGAAACACTAATCTTCGGTAATCCCTGCTAATAAAGAGAAAGACTGTATTCTGTCTCTGCCTCATCCTGATTTTTTATTAACGTAGATTCGTGGTAATTCGTGTTCTTCCTTTTTCTTCTCCTTCTGTCTTCTCTGTGTCCTCCGTGTCTCCGTGGTAAATTCCATTTGCCGAAGTTATTTTGAGTCATCCCTAAGACAAATCGATTGATGACTTGCGGGTGACAGGCGTTCGACGGTGCGGCCGAAATCTCCCATCCGCGCTATTTGTGTAACCCCGTGGTTGCATTCCGAATGGTTTACAGATCCTAACAAGCAATGGTGGTGCAAGAAGTTCCCACACTACCGATTATTTCCGATTACCATTTGCGGTTATCCGCGTCCATCTGCGGTTACTTTCTGTAGCTGTGCTCATGGTAACGGTTGAGCCGCTGCCGACCAACGTCGATCGGGGCTCGGCGAGTTGCAAAACTGCTTGAAATGCTTATAGTTACGAGTGCTGCAGGCGTCTGCTTGCTTGAGTTTCTGCCCCCAGGATGTAGACATGAGTACGGGTGAGGGTTCCAGCTCGGGATCGGGAACGGACTTCGCCACGATGCGTGGCCGCGACTACCCATCGATCCGGCAGTTTACGGTGTTTCTCGAAAACCGTGTGGGCCAGTTGCTCGATGTGGTCCGCCGGTTCGAAGGGAGCCATGTGCGGATTGTGGCGCTGACGATCTCGGATTCGACCGAGTGTGCCCTGGTACGGTTTCTGCTGAGCGATCCGGAGCAAGGCCGCGAGATACTGGAGCGGGCCGGGCTGGCGATTGTGGAGTCGGACTTGATCGGCGTCGAGCTGCCCGATTCACAACAGCCCATGCTCCAAATTTGCACGGCGCTCTTGGCGGCAGAGGTGAACATCACGCAAATCTATCCACTATTGATTCGACCTTCCGGCCGGCCGGCCGTTGCACTGATGGTGGACAACATCGAAATCGCCATCGAGACGCTGCGCATGAAAGGCTTTCATGCGATTAATGAGGACGAACTGAAGGACACGTAAAGGCGGGGAGCAGGGAGCTAGGAGCGGGAAGTCAATGCAGTGCCTTGGCTCCGGCTCCCGGCTCCCGGCTCCTTGCTCCCTGCTATCATGCCGATTCAAGTCACTTGCCCTGGTTGTCTAAAGCGCTTTTCGGTTGCGGACAAGTTCGCTGGTCAGAAGGGCCCCTGCCCTAACTGCAAGAAGACGATCACGATTCCCAAGAAAGAGGAGGAAGTGGTCATCCACGCGCCCGATCATTCGGAAGCGGGAGCGCGAGACGCCACGGGGCGGAATGTTCTTAAGACGTACAAGCGGAAGGACACGAAGTTTCAGCCACTGGTCTTTACCGGGGTGATCGGCGCGGTTCTGGTCGCGTTGCTCATGGCGTTGGTGATGCGCAGCTCGGGGCAGCCGGAGTTGTGGTTGAAGGCGCTGGCCGCGGCGCTGCTGGGGCCGCCGCTGGCGTGGGCTGGTTACACGTTTCTTCGTGACCCTGAGTTGGAAGCCTACTCGGGTGTCGGGTTGATTATTCGCGCGATTGTCTGCGGGCTGGTGTACGCGCTGTTGTGGGGTGTGTTCTGGTTTTTGGGCGATCGATTCTTTGGGCCGGACGCGATGAAGAAGGGTCTAGAGATTTTTCAGATGATCGTTCTCGTGGTGCCTATCTTCGCGGCCGGGACCCTGGCGGCGTATGCATCCTTCGACCTGGAGCCGGGGAGCGCGTTTTTTCATTGTGCGTTGTATTTCGCGGTGACGGTGTTGCTGCGGCTGGTGGCCAATTTGCCGGCGGTGCCTGGGTTGGGTGGGTCGTGATGCGAACCAATGCGATTCGATAATTTGCCACAAAAAGCGCGAAAAGGCACGAAAATCGTCGGCAACATTTCCTTGTCTTTTTGTGTTTTTCATGGCTAACGAATAATCTGGTGTTTGTGAGTTCTATTTACGACATCCCGGAGATTGGCCGCTGGCAGGCGTCGAGTGGTCGAGTGCGGATTCCGCCGGGTGTCGATGTGCCGCTCACGAACCGCGTGCGACGGCTGGTGGATTCGGCGCCGTTTCGGCGGTTGGCAAACATTAGCCAGCTTGGCCTCGTTCGATTGATCTACCCGGCCGCGAATCATACGCGGCTGGAGCACTCGCTCGGCGTGTTTCTGGCGGCGATCGAATATCTCGATCGGCTGGCGGCGGACGAGCGGTTCGCGGCGGCGGTTACGCCGGAGGATGCCAAGCTATTGCTGGTTGCCGCCCTGCTTCACGATATTGGCCATTGGCCGTTTGGGCACCCGATCGAAGATCTGGGGCTCGCTACGCTGCCGGAGCACGAGGAGTTGGCGCTGCGTGATATTACAAGTGGCGAGATCGCAACGACGCTGCGCGACGACTGGGGCCTCGATCCGACGGCTGTTTCCAACTTGATCGCAGGCAAAGCGGAAACACCGGCGCAGCGCATTCTGAGCAGCATCCTGTCGGGCCCGATCGATGTCGACAAGATCGACTACCTGATGCGCGATAGTCTGCACGCCGGCGTGCCGTACGGCCAAAACTTCGACCGTCGGCGGCTCGTCGGCAGCTTATGTCTCAACGAAGCGGGCGACGCGCTGGCGATCACCGATAAGGGAAAAACCGCGGCAGAGATGATGGTTTTCGCGCGGTACGTAATGTTCAGCGAAGTATATTGGCATCATGCGGTGCGCTCGGCGACGGCGATGTTGCAGCGGGCATTTTACCTGCTCCGCGATCAACTCGACATCGACCGGATGGTGACGATGACCGAGCAGCCCTGGATCGATGTTATGCTCGCGGCTGGCGGTAATTCGCCTGCGGGGGTACTGCTCGATGGTTTGTTCGGGGCCAAGCGCAGCCTGTACAAGCGGCTTGCTCAATATAGTTACTTCGAGGAACCGGAGATGTATCGGCGAATGGCACAAAGGCCGTATGCCGAGTTGGTGGGTTTTTCGGAGCAGATCGCAGGCGGGCTGTCCCACGCGTTGGGCGAGGAAGTGGCGCCTCACGAGGTGTTAGTCGACGCGCCGCCAGCGAAGCTGGAAGTCGATTTCAATATCGACGTGTACTTTGCGAAGCAGGATGTGTTTCGTCCGCTGGGCGATATTTCGCCGGTTGTGCGCACGCTCGCGCGGGAGCAGTTCGACGACTATGTGAAGCGGGTGCGGATTTTTGTTCATCCGCGGCTTGCGGAGGCGCGGGAGCTGCCTAATCTGACAGGGAAGATTGCGGCGACGATTGGGGGAAGCTGAATCGTCAGTCAGTTTTTCGTGGGGTTTGCTTTGCTGGTGCTGGACGGCGTTGCCGCCGCCGCTGAACCCCTTGGTTTCTTACGACCTTTTCGGGGTCCGACATGCTTTAGGAACTCTAACAGAACCGAAATGGGGAACCGGACGCTAGCGCGTTCCGGCTGATTTGATTAGCCGGCGGGCGCTAGCCCCCGGTTTTGTTAGAGCTTCTAGTTCGCGACGCTCATTTCCGCGTTGTGGAGCGAG
>CAZJWY010000089.1:0-20955 GCA_964549545.1 uncultured Planctomycetaceae bacterium
GGCATGATCGGTTGTCGGTTATCTCGGCTCTTGCCGTCTCGCCCCAGCGCCGACGCCGTCAGGCGTTGAGCACTCGGCGGTACCCGTGCCGCCGTGCTCGATGTCTCCCGTGAGTATTCCTATGACGCCGTCAGGCGTTGCCCGAGGATGATTCAAGAGGGCAATCTGAAGAGCGGTTATCGGGCTCGCAGCGGGTGTACGTACACCCGCGAAGGGCCATTTTTGAACCTTTGTACATACTTTTTGCCGAACGGTAAAACGTGCGTTATAGCCCAGAAAACAAGCGGTTTGTCGCTTTTTTAAGGATGGGTCGAAGAACGATCAAATTACATTAGAATCCCATGCTCTATCCAGCTGAGCTACCGGGGCGTTTTTGAGTTAGGGCGGGGGCCCGTGTGGCACGGCAAGATATTCGCGTTTCTTGCCAATGCGTGATCTCTGTGGAGGAGGGCTGGCCGGGCGCCGAGGCGAATCCAGAAGCGCAGCGGCTTCCCCGTCAACCAAGTTTAATCGACGCCGCGGTACGGGCAAACCTGCAAAGCGGGGCCCCTGTTGTCTTTAATGGGAGTAACGAACGCTTTCGGCAGGCCGATGGGGGAACCGATGGCCGGGGGGAATCGGTGCGTTTGGGCTCGCGATCGGCGAGGTTTATGCATCTGATTGGACTTGTGCGCAGATGGGAATGAAGTCGAGCTATTATTACTTCAGGTCGAAGTTGACAGGCTCGCTTTGCCCCGCCTTGATTGTTGCTTTGAGCGGGCTCTTGTTGCGTGCTGTATATTGCTCGGGCAGCACAATCTTTGGAGGCGGGATTGGATCACCTTCCTTGAAGCCCTTCGGCAGTTCTATACCAATCAAAACGATTGCAGAGTATTCTCCCGGCATTAACTCGACCGAGTATTCGCCGTTCGAGATCGTGGCGACCTCTTGGCGGCCATTGGTGGGGAAGAACGTTATGGAGGCACTTTCCAACGGCGTACCTCGATAAGAAACATTGCCGTGAACGGAGGCCTTTCCCGATGACTTACCGCAGCCTGCCGCGCAAATCAACAAGAGAAGCAATCCCAACAAAGCAGAGGATTGCAATTCGGCAATTCGAGTCCTCCGAATGGTTGCGCGACACTTGCAAGCGATGAATCGCATTGGGGAACACCTAGCAGCGCTCGATTGTTGATGGCCAAAAGAACGATCGGGAAGGCTTTATTGGCTAAAGGTTTCGTTTCCATTGCCAGAGCCGAGCGCAAGATATGTATTCATATCAATGTCGTTCGACATCCAAGTAACGCTTCCGTCTCCATAGCAGAAGTTCACACCGCCAGGGTGGAAGCTGCCAAACGGAAGGCTGTTGACGGGAATGACTCGTTGCGCGCCAGGAGGCACGGTAGGCCGATCGCCGCCCGGTCTGTCGGTATACGTGTTTTGATGATCGATGTAGCAGGTCATTCTAACGTCTAGGTTGATAGGAGTTAGCGTTGATAGATTCTTGGTTGCAAACAAAGCAGTATTAGGCTGTGGACCGTCTGGTGGAGGCGGAGTCAAGGAAACGGATGCCGGCTCGCTCGGAGCTCTCCAATAGGCGCCGATCATCCAGGCTCTTGCCATGTACCATCGCTCGCCGATCATCAATGTCTTACTGGTTCCATCGGTCACTTTTTTGAGCTTAGTGCCCCAGCCTTGAATAATTAGACCATCGTAGTTGTTTGGTCCAAACAGATCGGTTGCTTGACCGCTGTACCAAACACAATGCTTGGTCGCGGTTCGCGTCTTGGGGCACTCGTTCATTCGTGCGTGGTAAGAACCGGTAACGCCGCAGTACGACATTTGCCGACGATCCGCCGCAAGAAACTTTTCAATTTGATTCGGTAGCTCGCCGTCACTGGGGCAGCCAAACATTGGAAGAAACTGCGCGTTCAGTGAATTCATGATTGGGTCATTGCCATACGCATCACCGATTGTTTTGAATCTCTCGAGCGCTTGATCGCTGACACTACTTTCTTCAACGAACGGTAGAATCAGCACGGGCCAACCGAGACCGCTCTGGCTTTCGCCTTTGGCCAATGTCGAAGCGGGCGGCAATGTTTTTTTGGTCGACTCGTAGTTGAGGCAAGCCAACCCGATATTGTGTAAATTATTCGAACACTTCATGCGCCGTGCCGCTTCGCGAGCGGACTGAATCGCCGGCAAGAGCAGCGCTACCAGAATTCCGATGATTGCAATGACGACCAATAGTTCGACCAGCGTAAACGCCCGGCGGCGTTGCCCAAGGTAATGATGCATCGCGATACCTCGCTGCAAGAGTACTAGCGATTAGAAGAGATCGATCGAATCGGAAAAGTCCACCCTCGCATACTATTCTACGCTTTATTGGCCAGGCTCGGCAACGAAAGTGCCGCGCATATATTTCGCGCATTCGCGCAATGTAGGTCCCGCGAGCCGAGCGGGACCTCTTTGAAGGCCACAGCCAGAAACGCAAAAAGTAAGAATGGATTGAACCACCAAGGTCACGAAGGACGCCAAGAGCCTTGGGAAGCGGCTGTAAAAAAGAGCTATTTTTTCTTTCTGCTACGTGATCTTGTGTACCTGGTGGTAAATAAAGTTCGTGTCCTTTGCGGCTTGGAACGCCTCAAGAATAACTTCCCGATTTCAGAATAACCACGGAGACACGGAGGGCACGGAGAAGAAGTCCAGGAGGATAGGAACAATGATCTTCACTAGAGCAAATTACTTTTTTACGTACTCACCACTAAATAGCCGGACCTCTACGCAGTTCGGGCTCCGGTGAGCATAGCTCACCGGCTAATTGGATACGCATTTAAGTAACTTGCTCTAATCCCCGCTAAGATCAACAATCAAGGAAGGAGACTATTTCTGCCTCATCCTTGATTCTGATTGATGGACGTGGATCAATGGCGATTCGTGTTCTTCTGTCTCTTCCTCCTGTCTTCTCTGTGCCCTCCGTGTCTCCGTGGTGAATCCTATCTGCCGAAGTCATCCTTTAGGTCGGCGAGTTTTTTTGGAAAAGGCAGCGGCGTTGAATTCCCACGCTCCATTCGTTCAAAATCAGACCCAATAAATATAAATAAAGCCCAATAAAAAAGGCCCTGGCCGAGCGACACTTGTCGTCCGGCCGGGGCCTGTGAGTTATCGCAAGCTTTTTATAGCCTGTTATGCAGTCCGGCTGCGTCGGCCGAAGCCAAACGCGGCGAGGCCGATCAGCACCAAGCCGAAGCTGGCCGGTTCAGGAACCGTGCCACCGGCTTCGAGACCACTGCCGCTGCCCGCGCCCGGCGGGTTGCCGAAGTTCTGTCGCCATACCGTATAGCGAGCTGCCGCATCAACGGCGCCATTATCATTTGGTAATGGATTGGTGCCGCTCTTTCGCCAAGTGACATAGTCGGCCGCGTCGACTTTGCCATCCGTGTTGAAGTCGCCCGGCAGGCCGGCCGCTGCGGTCAGCATGATATTGCCGCCGGTGTAGCTGACGCTGTAGCCAGACGTGATCGTATCGAACACGCCGCTGAGCGTACCCGTGTACGTGCCGATGAGCCAACTGCTACCGGTGCCCGTGCCACTCACGTTTAGCGAGTCGCCAACTGCCGAAAGGTCGATGTTGCCAGTCACGGCCAGCTTGTCGGCTGTAGTCCCGCTCAACTCGATGTCCCATTTGGCGGTCGCCGTATTGACCAGGTTGCCCACGAGATTCAGCGTGCCGACGCCGGCCGAGCCGGGGGCGAGCGTGCCGTTGTTCGTGAGCGCGGCCGTCAACGTGCCTGTGCCCGCCAGCGTACCGGCAGCGGCTACCGTGGCGCCGCCGCTCGCAGTGGTGGAACCATTGAGTTCCAACGTACCGGCGTTCGCTGCCAAGGCATTGACATTGACGGATCCCGACAAGATATGCCGCGAACCGGCGCCACTCTTGGTCAGGTTGCCGCCCGTCGTGGCGGAATTCTTTGTGATCGTGCCGCTGAACGTAAACGGACCAGCGGCCGTGCCATTCAGCGTCAGGTTGCCGGCGGTCGAGCCGCCGCCGTCCATTTTGACCGTGCCGGCGCCCGAAAGCGTCGGGAAGGTATCGTTGATTCCGTTCATATCGAGTGTCCCTGGAGCAGCAATGGTCACGCCCGTGGCCGTTGCCGTGTTAGTAAATCCGGAACTGGATGTTCCAAATCTGATCGTTCCCTCATTGATGTTGACGCCGCCGGTGTTCGTGAATTCACCGGTATAGAACACCGTCACGACATCGGACGAATTCGTCGTCGTCGAGTTGATCGTATTCAAGATAAACGTTCCCGCGCCGACCTTCGTGATCGCGCCGGCGCCGGTAATACGTCCCGAGTACGTGCTATCCGAGCCGTCGGTTCCGATCGTCACGGTCTTGCCACTCGCCACGGAGACCGTGCCCGTGACGGTGGCTCCCTTTTGCGCGGCGGTGCCGCCGGTCGAGGTGACCGACCCGCCGTTCAGGCTCTTGATGCTCAGCGATTCGTTGAGCGTCAACGTGCTGCTGTCGAGTTGAACCGAGCCGGTAAACGACGTATTGTTGCCCGCATTGCCGAGCACGAGACCGCCGAAGTTGTTGCCGAAGCCCGCGCTGGTCGTCGTGAGATTGATTCCGAAAATGTTGAGCAAACCATTGCCGCTAAGCGGGCCGGGCACGGTGAGCACGCCGCTGCCGTTGCCATTAATGCCGCCGCCGTTCGGGCCGACTGTGATGCCGCGATTCGCGTGCAGGGTCACAGAGAAACTCGAGCCGATCTCGCCACCGTCGATCGTGATCGCGTCGGCAAGTGGCGCCAGTGGCGCAGCGCCGAAGCCAAGTTCCGTGGTTTGCTGTGGTTGGCCAGTCGGGATGACACTCCCCAGACGGAAGAGTCCCTCTTCAACGCGCAGCTTGGCAAAGGTGGACAGTGCCGTGCTGCTGTTCTGATGCCGGAACTCATGAGGGCCGCGCTTGATCAGCATGCCCGCGCCGCCGTTCGTCGTTGTTCCGCCGGTGCCCAGGATGACGTTCGTCGTGTTCGCCGCGCCAAATATGACAACGGCACCGCCGCCAGTGCCTTTGTTCGGCTTCGTGATGATGCCAGTACCATTGATTTCAACAGACTTCCCAGAGGGGATCGGCGAGAAAGCCACCGTGTTATCTCGTGCTAAGACGAGCTCACCGCCCGAAAGTTTGATAACCCCGCCGCCATTCAGTTGGCCGATGTCATTGAGCTGGAGAGTGGCGCCCGCAGCCACTTCGGTGATGCCAGCCCCCGTATCGATGAAACCCGAAGTTACGACGACATACCCATCCTGGATGAGGGCATAATTGGCCGACGTGCCCCCAGCCACCCTGATGCCATACATCGCCCCGATCGCATCGGTGCCGGCAGAGAAAATCGCATTGTTGCCATTCTGCCACGTCACGGTTGTGCCGGGACTTGGGCCGCTGCCATCGGCATTCAAATTCCAGCTAGGCGCCGAATTGTTCCAGTCGTAGACGGTGTCGCTGACGACACCCGATTCCGCGTCTTCATCGTTCACATCAAAGTAATAATCCGTTTGACCGTATGCTTTTCCAAATGTCAGTAAAACCGCTACCAACGTCAGTATTTTGCAAAGTCTCATAATGTAGGGATTCTCCGCCCACGAAAACCAGGGTGTGAAATAGTATACATATGACCAGGTGATAGATCAGAGCGCCTGCCTTGCCTAACTACTATGGCCACTATTTCCAGAATAACCAGGAGCCGCGAAGCCGCAATGAAATTACGCGCAGTTTATTCTCGCTTTCTCGCAAAACGCGCTGCGGCCATTCTCCCGCTGGGATGGCCGGCTGCTCGTCAAAGCCATAAAAAACGGGCGAAGCATTACTTCGCCCGTTGATCGTTTACAGCTATCGAGACCGTCGTTACCGCGTGCGGCGGCGACCGGCGGCAGCAAAGAATCCTAATCCGATCAGCACCAAGCCAAGGCTGGTCGGTTCCGGAACCGTACCGCCGCTTTCGAGACCACTGCCGCTGCCCGCGCCCGGCGGATTGCCGAAGTTCTGTCGCCATACCGTATAGCGAGCTGCCGCATCAACGGCGCCATTATCATTTGGTAATGGATTGGTGCCGCTCTTTCGCCAGGTGATGTAGTCGCCTGCATCGACTTTGCCATCGGTGTTGAAGTCGCCTGGTAGCCCAGCCGCGGCGTTCAACGTGATGTTGCCGCCGGTGTAGTTCACGGTGTAACCCGAGGTAATCGTATCAAAAACACCGGTCAGGCTGCCGGTGTACGTGCCGATGATCCAGCTCGAACCCGAGCCCGTGCCGGTCACATTCAACGCGTCGCCAACCGCGGTGAGATCAATGTTACCGGTGACAGCCAGCCTGTCGGTCGTCGCGCCGCTCAACTCGATGTGCCAAATGCCGGTGGCGCCATTGACGACATCACCGGTGACACTGAGAGTTCCAATGCCGCCACTGCCGGGGGCAATGACGCCGCTGTTCGCGATCCCGCCGCCGATGTTGCCAGTGCCGCCGAGTACGCCGCTCGCGCCAACTATAACGGTGTTGCTTCCGGTACCAGATCCAGTTGTATTGTTCACCAATAGCGTACCGCCGCTAATCGTTGTCGTACCCGTATAGGTATTGTCATTGGTGACCACAAGTGTGCCGGCGCCGGACTTGGTGAGCCGACCCGCGCCAGTTGTTCCAACTGCAGCGGCGCCCGAGATAACACCTGGCACCGTCAGCGTGTTTCCACTGGTTACATCCAAGGTACCGCCCACTGCGGTAGCCGGATCAGCAGCGGTGGCTTGCCCCGGGTTGATAAATACGCCGCGATTCGGGCTCAAAGAAATCGACGATGTTGCGCGAAGTGTGCCGCCCGTCGTGGCGCCGGCCAGTGAAATGCTGTCTGCAACGGGTGAACCGGGCGTCGTGCCAATGTTGGACTCCGACGAAATGCTCAGCACACCGCCGCCGAAGGTGGTGGTAATGCCGGTGTAGTCATTATTGCCGCCGAGCACCCAGGTTCCCAGGCCGGTTTTGGTCAGATTACCGCCACCGGTAATAATACCATTGTAAGTTACGGTAACGGCGCTAGTGCTCGTCGTTAGTTGCCCGCCGCCAGTCGTGCCGGGAACGAGTGTCATTCCACGGTTGCTATTGAGCGTCATGGTCGTATCCACGCGCACGGTTCCGTTTCCAGCCGCTCCATTTCCGAGCGTAAAGTAATCGGCAACCGGCGACGCCGGCACCGCGCCAAACGCAGCGTCCGAATTTCCGCCGATCGTGCCGGCCGTAGCGACGAACTTGGAATTGGTAAACGTGCTCGCGTTGCCCGCATTGGTCAACAGAAGTACGCCGCCCGTAATCGATAGCGATGTCGAAGAACCGGTGAGCGAGCCAGGCACCGTGAGCGTGCCGCCGGCCCAACCGCCGCCGTTCGATGTGACCGTGATGCCACGATTCACATGGAGCGTGGTCGGACTGAAACTGTGCGCGATGAAACCGCCGTCCAGCGTGATTGCGTCCGCAAGCGGCGATAGCGGCACGGCACCAAAGCCGCGCTCCTCCACATCGACGGTGCTAAATCCGAGTCGGAATAGTCCCTGTTCCACGAGTAATTTCGCGTACGACGTGTTGGGTAAACCCGGGCCCTGATATCGGATTTCCCCCGTACCTCGTTTGATCAGTGTTCCGGAGCCGCCGTTAGTGGGTGTGCCGCCCGTACCCGTAATGCCTGCAGCAGCGGCCGCTGTGTAGATAGATACTAGGCCCACGCCGTTGTATTGAATGATACCGCTACCGTCGATTTCTAGAGTTTTCGCGGCCGGAAGGAAGCTCCCCGCGCTCGTAGGATTTGTCTGAATCATCGAGCCGCCCGCCAGTACCATTTTGCCCGCGGGATTAAGCCCATAGCCTGCAAGATGAGAACCTGTTACTTGCAAGGCTGCACCAGTATTCACTCTCACTTCGCCAGTGCCGGTATCGAAAAGCCCAGTTGAGATTTGCACAGTCCCCTCTTTAATCACCGCCGATGCGGCAGTTACTCCGGCCGTGATTTGTAAGCCATACAACACGCCGGTCGCGTCGGTCCCTGCGGCAAAAACCGCGTGATCGCCGTTGACCCAGGAAGGCAGAGGTGTGACGGCGCCAACTCCATCCGGGTCGAGGTTCCAAAACGCTGGAGCGAGGCCGAGGCCGTCCAAATTCCATTGATAGTTGTTACCCTCAACGCCCGACCCGGGCGCCTGGTCATTGACATCGAAATACACTGTGTTTTGTGCTCGGGCCATCGATGAGCCAAGGGCCAAAATTAGTGACGCCGTAGCGAGAAATGTGAATCGTTTCATTGGTAGGGATTCTCCGCCCACGAAAACCAAGGTGTGAAAAAGTACCCAACGTCGGCTTAAGACTAGAGCGCCTGCCTCGCCTAAATACTATAGCCACTACTTCCAGGATAACTGGCCCTTACACCCCAGCAAATAAAAATATGCGCAGTTTTCTCTCGTTTGTACGCAAAAAGAGCCTGCACCCCCGTTCGGGTGTAGGCTCTTTCAAGCAGAATGTTTCGCGAATTGAGCGGCGCTTAATCGCGTCGGCGCCGAAGCGAAATTCCCGCCAGGCCCATCGCCAGCAGCAGGGCGGCCGACGGCTCCGGCACCGTGCCCGTGTCCAGCCCCGCCGCGACACCGCTGACCGTGAGCCTGCCCATGCCCGCAAAAAACTCGTCGGGGCTCAACCCCAGTCCGGCGAGGCCCGGATTGGGAGCGCCGCTCGCGGTGCTTCCGTATTGCCCCGCGCCGAGCGTGTTTCCCGCGAGCACGAGGCTCGCAATCACTTCATTGATGCTGGCGCCTAGATCAATGTAGCCGACGTCGGCCAAGTCCGGCGTGCCGCCGCCCGTGAGCGTCAGCGTCGCCGTGTCGGCGATCGCATTATTGACACCGCTGAGAATCCGCAGCTTGCCCGCGGCTGCCACGTCGGCTGCGCCACCATCGACGATATCCGGCGTCACACCATCGACGAACACGTTACCGGCGCCGAGCTTGGCATTTGCCCCGTCAACGACCAGGAAACCAGAGTTGACGTTGGTGTCGCCGAGGTAGGTATTGGCGCCTTTGAACACGACATTCGAAGTGGCCGTTCCAAACGCGCCGGGTCCCGACACGGGAAAGCCGTTCCCGTTGATGTGAATGCCGCCGGGGCCGGTGATGATGCTCTCAAACACCCAACTGTTGGTGCCGATCGAGGTGCAGATCGTGCCGCCGTTTGATCCCAGCGTGATGCCGCGCGTGGCGGGCGTCGTCGTAATCGCGTTGTGCTGATTGTCCGGGTCCGACGCATCGAACGACGTGAGACCGATCGCGGCCGCGCCGGTCGATCGCGTCGTGCCTTGGCCGTTCAGGACGACAGCGTCCGCCTTGTAGGTCGCGGGCACCTTGCCCAGCACGGTCTCCTCCGAAAAGTGCCCGATGCGGAACAGGCCTTCTTCGACGATGAGTTGGGTCTGGTCCCAGCCTTCGTCGTCGGTCGCAACCGTCTTGTCGCTGCGGAACTCGCCACGGCCGCGCTTGGTGAGCGTCGCTTGGGTGACGCCCGGGAGTAGCGAGATCTTGCCGAAGTAAATCGTGATTTGATTGAAGGCGGCATTCTCATCGTGAATGATTGTTCCACCATTAGCGCCCAGCGAGATGCCCTTTCTGGTAGCAAGGAAAGTGCTTCCGGCACCCGTGTTGGTGTTCTTGAGTGCGCCGCCGTCGAGGATGGCATAGTCGGGAACGACGTCGGCCGGCGCGGCGCCCGAGGCGCGTAGCGTTGGCGCGGTGTCACCAGTTGCTTCAAACGTACTATGAACGAGCGTGCCGCCGGTGACTCGGAATCCGCCCGTGAACGGATTGGCGACGTTCAGCAATTGGAGCTCGCCCGGGCCGCTCTTCGTCCATTTCTCTGAACCAGAAATAGTCGCGTTGATTCCCCGCTGGCCATCCGCATCGGCAATCTCGATCGTGCCCGCGCCGCTCCCAAATGTAATGCCCGCAAACGGACCAGTGAGATGCTCAAGTTCAGAGCTAGGCCCCGTGCTGCTCAGCGTGGCGCCGCCCGAGATCTGCACGCGGTCCGGCGTGTTGGCCCCTGGAGGCGTTCCCAAAGATTGAAAATTAGCGATCGACAGCTTTCCCGCCGTGATCGAAGTGCCGCCGTCATAGGTGTTGGCGCCCGTCAACGTCAGCGTGCCTGTGCCCGTTTTTGTCAGTCGCCCCGCGCCGCTCACCGTCGAATTGATCGTGGCATTCGCGGCGGCCACGTTGAACAAGCCACCACCCGTGTTGCCGAACGAACCGCGCCACAGGTTGTAGTCCGCGCTGTCGACATTGAGGTCGCCGTTGGCGTCGCCGGTTGCTGGCGTGCCCGTGCCGGGCGGGTCGAGACTGTGCTTGCGCCAGATCACGTAGTCGGCCGCGTCCACCACGCCGTTGCCGTTGAAGTCGGTCGTCACAGACCCCGGTATCACCAGCTCGACCCCGCCGCTGATGCTGACGTGACCCTCCTCGAACCTGATCCCCGCGATATCCTGCGTGCCGTCGAGCGTCACATCGTACGTGCCGGTGACGTTCGTGCCGGCCGAGAACACCGCGGTTTCGCCCGCGGTCCAGCCGCTCGTTGCGGCCGTGCCGGCCGCGCTTGTGCTCCAGAAGTTGTCGATGCCCCACGTGCCCGGCGCGGTCGTGCCCGCGCTGCCGCCCGCGGCCGCGCCATTGGTGTCCCAATACAGATCGGCCACCGCCTGCGGCACGAGCCCCAACGACGAGAACAGCACCGCCCACGCTAAGCAAACATTGGTCTTCATCGGAATCGCCTTTAAGCTTGAGGAAGAGAATCCGCGATTGCCAGGGCTGCTCATTTGTTCAATCGGGGCCAACCCACCGGACACGAACCTGAAGCGCTAGCGAGAGAATAGAGAATGCTGTATTTCATTTCCCGAGTTTCGCGCTCTCATGCGGTGGCGGTTGCTCCGATTAGAAAAAATGGTTAGCCTTGCCCGCAATTGCCCCTCATGCTCCGTGAAACCTCCGCCAGAATACACCTGTTTTCTGGGGAAGCAAATCAGTTTTCCGCGCATTTATCTCTCTTTTTCTCGCAAATGCCGCCCTAGCAGGTCAGGCTGTGCCTGACAATTGTTCGCGTCTGGCACAGCCTGACCCTACCATTACTGACTAAAAGTCCGTGCTACGATACGCTAGTCCGTCTAGAAGCCCTGCCTGCGACAAGACGGCCTGCCGACCGCTATAATGTCTCGAAACTTTCGCCCGGCTGTTTGCATTGCGGTCGGCCGAGAACTCGAAGGGACGAATTCCCGTCCTGCCGCGCCCCTGTCAATTGCCCATTCGAATCTGGAGATTGCAATGTTCCGTTGTTCAATGCCGTTTTCGCTCGCTCTCGCTTCGCTGCTATTAGCATTCACCGCTTCGTGCCAGCGGGGGCCGGCGCCTGTCAAGCAGCCGTCAATCAATGCATCGAGCGCGGGCAAGCTGGCGATGGAGCAATACGATACCAATCAAGACGGCAAAGTTGCTGGCGATGAGTTAGAAAAAGCGCCGAGTCTGAAAGCCGCGCTCAAGCGGCTTGATACCGACGGCGACGGCGGCGTCAGCGCCGACGAAGTCGCCGCGCGAGTGAATGCCTGGAAGGAAATGAAAACCGCAATGACTGGCGTACCATGCAAGGTGACGCTCGACGGTCAACCAGTGGTTGGAGCGACAGTTACGCTCGAGCCGGAGTCGTTTCTCGGCGACGAGGTGAAGACTGCTTCAGCGACGACGAACACCTTCGGCATGGCTGGCCCAGCCATTCCGAAGGAGCAGAGACCAGATCCTACGTTGCCTGGCGGCGCCAATTTCGGCTTTTACAAAGTCCGCATTTCCAAGGTGGTGAATGGCAGAGAGACGATTCCGGCACGCTACAATACGGAGACGACGCTTGGCCTGGAGGTAGCTTATGACGAGCCGGGAATCATGAAGATGAATGTCCCGTTCGATCTGAAAAGTGGCGGCTGAGACATTGGACAGGATAACAGGATTGGCCGGATTGACGGGATAAATGCGCGAAGAGTCAAGTTAAAAACAATGTCGTTCATCCTGTAAATCTTGTCCAATGTCTTTGCTCCCTCTGCCAAGAGAGCGTTTTATTATCTGAGTCCATCTGCGTTTATCTGCGGATAAACTTCTTCTCCGGGCTCTCTGTAGCAACTCCGCCCCTCATTGCCGTTATTCGTGCTCTTCGTGTATTTCGTGGTTTAAGACATCTTGTCTCAGAATCGGTTTTGTTTGTTGCCCGACTATGTGTGAATCAGGCGATTTATTATTGCGGCAATTCCGCCACGTTGCCGTCCAGCCGGTTGGCCAGGTAGCGATGTGCATCGGAATCGATGTCGTAAGAGAGAGACTGCACGGAGCCATCGCACATCGCCATGTTCATCGATCCAGCGTGCGCGCTGCCGAAGGCAAAGCGATTCGGCTGATCAACGCCATCGATATCCTGCCGTGGCTGGTACGTTTCCCGGTCGTTGATGGGGGCATTCGCATTCCAAGCTCGGCGTTGGTTGTCCCATTCAAAGCCGACATAGCAGCCTTGGTTATCACCCTGGCTTCTTGGGTCGTAGGCGATCGGCTCTTCGTATCTTGATGGTGACAAGAACTTCTCGCCGATCAGATAGGTTTTGCTTGTTCCATCAACAATGCGTTTCCCCTTGATCTCACTGCGATAGAAGATGACTCCCGTCTGGTAGTAATTGTTTGGAGTCAGGGAGGTGCCCTTCTTGTCGGTGTTGGACCATTGCGACGCTGCAGCCGTCAGTGCCGGATAGTCGCCGGCGGCAGGCGAGAAGAATATGATGCCACCAATATCGTTACCGGCGCTGCCGAGTGAGTCCCCCGTATTGGCCGCGTAATCGCCCTTGGCGAGCGCTGGCAAGTCCTTAATCGCTTTCCCCCACGTAAGCTTCGGTTCGGCAGCCCATGCTCGAGTGGTGCCATCTGCGAGCCGAATGGAGTACAGCTTCGCCGGCCGCCGCGACGGGCAATGGAAGACCGTGATTGGCGTCGTGTTCATCAGTGTAACCGCATCCTGAAAAGAACTGCCGCTTAATCCCTTGCCGAGGTCGCGGGTGTTCGCCTCTTCGATATAGGCCAGGATGCTGTAATACCAACTGCCTGGCTGGCGAGCGCCATAGCCCATCGATGGATCGGCGGTGAAGTCATCCTTCCATCCGCCCGAGGGTAGGAACTTTTGCGTGTCCTCATGCAGCAAAGCGGCGAGCGCAAGCTGCTTCAAATGATTCTTACACTGGTTCCGCCGCGCCGCTTCGCGTGCCGCCTGCACGGCCGGCAACAGCAGCGCCACCAAAATGCCAATGATCGCGATTACCACTAATAGTTCAACGAGCGTGAAGCCTCGCGGTCGATCGCCGGTACGATTTACTGGGCAGAATGAGTCCATGCTGGTTCCAATCAATAAACAAAAGAATGCCTGAAAACCACCGATATATACGCTCTTTATCCTATCCTCGCCCTTCGTAAAGTGCCAGCAGAAAATGGGCAGCGGCAACCGGGTGACTAAGCAAAACACCGCTGCACTGCATGTAGAAGCCGACTAAAGGTAACGCACCGTTGTGCGATATCTAAATGCCGAAGAGCCGGTCGTGCGGCCGTTTATGCCAGTCGGTCGCAACGACCTCGACAAATCGATGTCTTGTTGCCTGATTCGCCAGCCGAAATCAACCAGCGGATGAAGGCGCCTGTCCACCAGGTAGGGGCTCGATTTCGAATTTCAGGTCGCTCACATCGCTGTCGATCTTAACCTTGAATGGCGTATGCACTGGACTGGCGTATTTCGGCAAGATGAGCGGGCGAGGGTCTATCGGGCTGGCAAGCACAGTAAAAGTGACAGCGTATTCGCCGACGTAAGCCCCATCGTTCGGCGTAAGAGTTGTCAGCGAAAATGATCCATCGGAATCAATGGGTCCACCAGCCACCTTTTTTATTTGGGCCGTGCTATCTGGCGTGGGATTGAAGTTAACTACGCAAACGCCCCCATGAGGCACCGTTCCGTCCTTGTAGAAAACCTTCCCGCTAACCTGGACCATTTTCGGGCCGCGGTTGCAGCCACCGACGGCTATTACGCAGAGCAACCCAAGTAGTAGGACCGAAGACAAACGTCGAAAGCCGCGAAGATCGGACATCATAAGTCGGTTAGGAGTCGTTTCGATTGAGTGCGGTGCTAAAAAACCTAATACTTGCAGGGCGGGGCAAGCGACGTGCTGGTAAGGGCCCCCTGGCGGCCTTCATCGCTGCTGGCGATCATGTAATCCCAGGCCGTGCAGCAGGAAACACTGTAGCAGCCTGTTGTTTCGATATCATCATTGACGAATTGCACGCTCCCATCGGCCATTGCCACATAAACGCCGCCGGGATGTTTGCTCCGCACCGTCGCCTGATCATAGCCGCCGGCTGAACAGTTCATTTTCTCGGCGGTCGCCACCGCATTCTTGTTCTGGGTGCATACGCCTGGCTGGTCGGCGATAGCGTTGGGGCCAGTACTGGGGCAAGCCACATCGTCTGAATTCGAATACGTAGCGTTCGGCCCGTTCGCGTCGCTGCCGCCGCCGTAGCTCGTGACGAGACTTGCGCCAGCATGACCGAGTGCCCATGCGCCCCGCACATCCTCCTCGTTAAGACCAGCCCGAATCTCCCCCAGCATGATCGTCTTGGAGGTTCCGTCTGCAATTCGCTTTAGCGTAACGGCAGCATTCGGCCCCATCACGCCTCGTTGACAATTGTCTAGCCAGCCGGAGCTATTGCCGAAGTCTGGTCCAGACATATAACTGATACCAGCCTGCGCAGCCGGCGGCGTTGTATTCGGATTTACGATTGCGCCATAAATGAACGCACGACCAGCACTGGCGGCGTAGTTCGTGCGCGCCCAGTTGCCACCCAACCCTTGAAAGTGAGTCTTGTTGTTTTGGTCACTCGGGCAAAGCAGCACCGGAATCTGCGTGCCACGCGCCGTAATATTGGCATTGCCAGTTCCAGCAGCAGTCACCGACACTGCGAAATTTTGAAATACCTTGGGATCAAATGCATCACGAGTCGCTGTCTCTTCGATATATGGCAGCACATTCATGATCCAATTCGGCCCATACTTGGTAAGCGTGTTGACGTTTCCACCCTGGGTCTTGTCAAACGTCATTCCTTCAGGCAACTGCTTTTTCGCCGACTCATAGTTCAGAACCGCGAGCGCCACGTTGTGAATATTGGCTTGGCATTGCGCCCGCCGAGCCGCCTCGCGCGCCGCCTGAATCGCCGGCAAGAGCAGCGCCACCAAAATGCCGATGATGGCAATTACTACCAGAAGCTCAACAAGCGTAAACGCCTGCCCGATAGGCCGGTCAAGCCGAGGCCGATCGCTTGCTCGCTTGTTGATCCACATACTTCGGCTGGGGACGAGATTTGGCATATCACAAGTCCTAAAGAAGAAGAAAATGATTGCACATAGGAGGGCGGATGATAGATAAGAGAAAACCCTATTTAGATTTTAGGCGTTCCTGCAAAATACTCAACATAATATGGGCGCAAGCAACTCTCCCATTTGCGCAGCTCTACCCGCCCTTTGTCATTCAGGCCCTTATGCCAACGGTTCTCTTTATACGAGAGCCGCGTAGGGAGCGACAGAGGCTCATACTCGAGCAAATTACCTTTATTTGTTCTCGTAGAGGGCCGTGTTGGGGGAGATTCGGCCTGGCGGCCGACGCTAAACTGCGTTTGTTCTTCAGGAAAGAATTCCTCGAACGACGTGTGCCTCTTCGACGCCGGTGAGCTTGGTGTCGAGGCCGCGGAAGGGGTAGGTAAAGCGCGTGTGGCCCGCGGCCGAGGATGTGGAGCATCGTGGCGTGGAGGTCGCGGAGGTGGACCGGGCTCTCGGCGATATTGTAGCAGAAGTCGTCGGTGCGGCCGAGATGCGGGGCGGACCTGATATCGCGAGGATGCAGCGTCGCGAGTATAATGAGCATGGTTAGCCAGTGTTGTTTGCGAGGAAGTACCATGGATACGACTATTCCAGCTCCTGCTGATTGGGTAGCGGCCATCGGTGAGCTGCGGTTGCCGTCGAAGGCCGATTCACGGCTTCAGCAATTGATGGATCGCAATAACGACGGCATGTTATCGGCCTCGGAGTATGAGGAACTGGAGGCCTTGGTGGAATTGAGTGAGCGACTTTCGCTTGTGCGTGCTGAAGCGCTACATCTTCTTGGTCGCGAGCCGCGATGACAACGCGAGCCGAATGCGAACGGCAAGCTGCCGCGCGAGCGGGCGATCGCTGTGAATACTGCCGCATGCACCAAGCTCTGCAAGGCGCGCGATTCCATTTAGAGCACATAGTACCCAGTTCGCGTGGTGGAAATACCGACCTGGATAACTTAGCTTGGGCGTGCCCGAGTTGTAATCTCCGCAAATCCGATCGGGTCGAGGCAATTGATCCTCACACGGGACAGACCGTGCCACTGTTTGGTCCTCGCGCACATCGTTGGAGCGAACACTTCCATTGGGATGACTATCAAGTCGTTGGGTTGACTCCCATCGGTCGCGGAACAGTTGCTGCACTCGATTTGAATCACGAACGGCGGCTTCGCATTCGCCAAGCGGAACAAACATTTGGATTGTTTCCGCCTGAAAAGTGATTGATTTATCGATCAACTCGTGGAGTGATTGCTACGAGAGAATACCTTTGACCACGTGTGCTTCTTCGACGCCGGTGAGCTTGGTGTCGAGGCCGCGGAAGGGGTAGGTGAAGCGTGTGTGGTCGATGCCGAGGATGTGGAGCATCGTGGCGTGGAGGTCGCGGAGGTGGACCGGGCTCTCGGCGATGTTGTAGCAGAAGTCGTCGGTGCGGCCGTATTCGATGCCGGGCTTTACGCCGGCGCCGGCGAGCCAGACGGTGAAGCAGCGGCCGTGGTGGTCGCGGCCGGCGCTGGGGTCGCCGAGCGCGCCCTGGCTAAAAACAGTGCGCCCGAATTCGGTGAGGAAGAGGACGAGCGTGTCTTCGAGCATGCCGCGGTTTTTGAGGTCTTGTAATAAAGCGGCGGTGGGTTGGTCGACGTCTTTGCACTGGTTGGGGAGCTGGCGTTTGAGCGCGATGTGCTGGTCCCAGCCACGGTGGAAGAGCTGCACGAAGCGGACGCCGCGCTCCAGCAGGCGGCGGCCGAGGAGGCAGTTGGCGGCGTAGCTGCCGGCTTTGTGAACTTCGGGGCCGTAGCTATCGATGATGTGCTGCGGTTCGCCCGAGAGGTCGGTCAATTCGGGGACCGATGTCTGCATGCGGAACGCCATTTCGTAGGCGCTGATACGGGCGAGGGTTTCAGGATCGCCGGTCTTCTCCGCTTGAAGGTGGTTGAGCTGGGCGAGGTCGTCGAGCATGGCGCGGCGCTGTGTGCGGTCGATGCCGGGCGGATCGTTTAAGTAAAGAACAGGACTCGCGCCGGCGCGAAGGCCAACGCCTTGGTGAGACGAGGGCAGGAAGCCGCTACCCCAAAGACGCGAGAAGATCGGTTGGCCCGGGTTCTTGCCGGTGCCTTGCGAGATCATCGCGATGAACGTCGGCAGGTTGTCGTTCATGCTGCCGAGGCCGTAGCTGATCCATGCGCCCATGCTCGCGTAGCCAGGTTGCTGGTTGCCGGTGTTGATGAACGTGATGGCCGGGTCGTGGTTGATCGCCTCGGTGTACATCGATTTGACGATGCAGATGTCGTCGGCGATGCGTTGCATGTGGGGGAGGAGATCGCTCATCCAGGTGCCGTGCTGGCCGCAGGGACGGCCGGGCCACATCGGAGCGACGACCGGGAAGCTGGCCTGGCCGCTGGTCATGCCGGTGATGCGCTGCGTGCCTTTGACGGAAGGGGGCAAGTCTTTGCCGTGGTTTTGCTGGAGCGTGGGCTTGTTGTCGAAGAGGTCGACGTGGGAGAAGCCTTCGCTTTGGAAGAGGCAGAGGACGCGTTTGGCTTTTGGGGTGAAGTGAGGGAGTGTGAGAGCCACGCGAGCCGGGCCGTCCTCGGCCCCGAGAACAGGCGTTTGGGTCGGGGGCGGGGACGCCCCGGCTCGCTGGGTAAGGAGTGCGCTGAGCGCGGTACTTCCGATCGCGGCGCCGGCGGTGGCGCCGAGGAACGTGCGGCGGGTCGCGAAGTGTTTGTAGGCGTGGAGAGGATTCATTGGAAAGCCATTGTATTCAGTTCTTTTTGTCCAGCAGTTTTACAATCTCTTCAGTCATATGATCGCGATCGACGTTTTTTGCTACGATCCGCCCTTGCTTGTCGAGCAGGTAAAGTGTTGGCCAGGACATTATGTTGTAGTTGCGATTGATTGGGCCGTTCTCTCCGTCAAACCACGTAGGCCAAGTAATGCCTTGCTTTTGTGCTGTATCGCGAGACAGCTCGATTTCGGGGTCGCTGCTGACTGCGAGAAGGGCGAAGGGTTTGTCTTTGAATGTTTCGACTAGTTTCTGTTCCTCAGGAATCATGGCCATGCAGGGACCGCAGCCAGTGAACCAAAACGACAGAAGGACGACGCGGCCGCGGTAGTCGCTGAGTTGTAGTGAGTTACCGGCCAAGTCGTGCCCCGAAATCGGTGGCGCTTCGGCGCCGATCGAGAGATGCTCGAGTGCGTGGAGGCTTTTTTCTGCCTTTTCGCGTAGATACTTGATGTCGCGAAAGTAGGGCATCGAGATTGTGAGGGGTACATCAGCGTATTTGTCGAGCACGGTGCGGAAGAGTTGAATGCTTTCGGTTTTGAATTTCACAGCGTTCGTTGGTTCGTAGACGTTCTTCCATTCGGGCGCGATGCGATCGCGATAGTATTTTTCGAATTCGTCTGCTGGCGGCGGTGTGGGTGAAGCTTCGCGATTCTCGATCATGTTGACCCTGTGAGCCAGCAACTCGGCGAGTGCCAGGGTGGCGAACGCGGCGTTTTCGCGCGACAGGTTGGGCTGCTTGAGAATGTTACGCAAATACTCTTCTTCGGCCGGTCCACATGTCTGGACGGTTTTCAAACAGAGCTTGGGAACTTCGGAGTCCTGCGAATGATTGATGGCAATGATTCGCCAGGCTTTTTGTTGCGCAGCGAACGAATCCTTGTCGAAAGAGGGGCGATCAAGGAGCCACCAACAAGCGCGGTAAGAGGCGTCGTCGGCAGGGTCGGCCTCTGCGAGTGCGAGAAAGCGAGGCAAGTATTCCCAGCCAGGCCAGGCTTTGTCGGCGGCGATTCGCTCGGCGGCAGGCGAGGATTTGGTGAGCTTGTGGGTGTCGTAAAACGTTTTGCTGGCGGCTTCGAAGTCTGCTCCGAGTTTTTTGAAGTCGGCTTCACGGTCGGCGCGAGCGAGATCCAATATCAGAATGTTGAGTAGGAATGCGGCAATCGCTGGACTAAAAGCACCTCTGATAGTGCCGAGAAACGTTCGACAGGTAGTTCGCGTTTTGGAGTCGTGGAGTGGGTTCATGACGATTTGACGCCTTTTTCGGGAATCCAAATGAACCAAATTATTGTCATCGCTGCAGCGAATACAGTAAGCCATGAAAGAAACCGACGATAATCGGGAGGAGCTCCTTTTAATCGTTGCCAGCCGAGCGCTTCAATAATCGGAGTGCTGAGGATGCCGGCAACTGCCATAACGGCCACTGATAATCCGATCCTTCGGATCACTCCCACGTGTCTTCCACGGCCCGAGTTGAAAGCTTCGGACGCTGCGAATGCGATGGCCACCAACCAGCCGGCGCTCCAATCAATGAACGGCGAGTGTTGTGACATGGTTAATGCGCCGACAGTAAATGCGCAATAGCCGGCCAATGTAAGTAGCACGACATTGATTAGGTGGCGACTTGTCATATGGCGCGTTTCTACGGCGCAGATTCGGGGCGCAGCAAATGGATGACTGCATCCAATATTCGATTGAAGGCCGAATCGTTCAATTTGCCCACGGTGCGGATGATGAGCGCGTTGCTTGATGTAAAAAGCTTGCCTGGGCGTGCGTAGCTTGCGGCCAGAAGTTTGCCGGATGCGAATTCTGACGCAGGCAGAGGCAGGGCGTGCGGATCGCCGTAAGGATTCGTGGTGATTTGGCACAGCACCCAATCGCCGCGCCCGACATCGGCGAGCGCTACCGCGGGGCGAACCTTGGAGGACGATAGATCGGAAAACGGAAACGGCACGAGTACTACTTCTCCAACTGCAGATACGCCCATGCCGCATCCTCCTCTGGTCGGTTCCAATCCGACAACGCCGCCTCGCTCAGGCGGGCCGTTTCATCGGGGTGAATCGTCGGGTGCTCGTCCAAAATCATGATTAGCGCTCGCCGGGGCTCGGTAAGCGGAATCGTTTCCAGCAGGCGCACGGTGCCGTCTGTGGAAATTACACCTTCAACTGTTTGAATCATTGCGTTACCTCCATACCAACCTGCCGAACCAATTATATGATATGGTGCTCACGAATACGTAGTCAGATCGTTTCCTAATTTCGTGTTACCGTTTCGCTGAGATTGAGCAACAGCGACGCGACTTGCGACCATGCGGCGTGTTCGGGGGCGGGAATTTTATCGTTGCGTAACGACTCTCCGTTGGCGAGATATTCGTTGGCGGCGGTTGGGTTGGCGAGGTAGCGCGTGCGTTCGCGGTGGAGTGTGTTGGTGAGCACCGTCAGCTCGGCGTCAGTTGGTTGGCGCGAGACGCATTCTTCGAAGGCCCAGCGGAGGCGGCCGGCTTCATCTGTGCTTCGTGCCAAGATTCGTTCGGCGAAGGCGCGCGAGGCTTCGACGTATTGGACGTCGTTCAGTAGTACGAGCGCTTGGAGCGGTGTGGTCGTTGGGTTGCGGTAGACGGTGCAGAGTTCGCGGTTGGGGGCGTCGAAGGCGCCCATGTTGGGTGGTTGGACGGTGCGTTTCCAGC
>CAZJWY010000090.1:0-20542 GCA_964549545.1 uncultured Planctomycetaceae bacterium
CCAGGAGACGTTATGCTAGCCCTTGACGCCTTCCCGTGGACAGACCACTAGTTGCCTTCGCGAAGCATTTGGAAATATTGCTCGGCCTGTTCACGGCGGCTATTGGGCAAGCGCTCGCTCGTGAGCGGGTCGGCGGGCTCGGCGGCCTGAGAGGTCATTTCCTCTTGGATGCTCTGGGCGACGTCGCCTTTGATGTTCGGTCCCTCGACCAGGCCTCCGAAGACAGCCGCACCGCGTCGCGGGTTTTGCCGCACTTGGGTTTCGCGGGTGTTCGTGGGACCGCCATCCTCCGGCTTGTTGCCGATGCCGACGCCTTTCCCAATCCCCTGGCCGGGCTTGCTGCTGGCATTTTTACCGATCTTGGTGCTTTTCATGCTGTTCATTCCCAGCTTATTGCCGCTCCCCTGGCACTCTTCGCAACCCTCGCCGCTACAGCTTTTGCAGGCCATCGCATCTTTGGCCAATTCCATCTGGCCTAACATTGCGTCGAGCGACTTCATTTCGTTCATGTCTTTTTGCAACTGGTCGAGTTGCTGAGACATTTGGGCCATGGCGTCGGCGGCCTGCTTTGCGTCGCCTTTCTGCAATCCTTGTTGAGCCTGCGACATCTGCTGGGCCAATTGCTGCAGTCGATCCATTGCAGGCTGCTGCTTTTGCAACTGGTCGAGCTGCTGTTGAAGTTCGCCGGCTTTGGCCAGGTTGCCATCTTTTTTTTGCTGCTCGATTTGCTTCTTGAGTTCGGCGATTGCCTCTCGATGGGCTTCGGCGGCGGCTTCGAGCTTTTCCTTCATCTTTTGGAGTTGCGTGGCCAGTTGCTCTAGTTCCGCCTTGTTGAGCTTACTTTCGCGCAGCTCCTTGGCGAGCTTTTCGATTTCCTTCAGCGCTTTGCTCCAATCTCCCTGCTTCATGGCCTGGGCGGCTTTGTCGGCGGGGCCGTTGCCCAGGTCTTTCATTTTTTGCATTTGCTCTTGGAGTGCTTTGTCGCCACCAAGCTGTTGGCGCTTTTGCTCAAGCTCCTTCGCCAAGTCGTTGAGCTTGACGTGGGCCTTCGACGGATCGAGCTTCTCCTTTTGCGATAATTCGCGGGCGCCTTGCTCGATCTTCTTGAATAGCTCGTCGGCCGCCTTGAGATCTTTGTCCTCGGCGAGCTTCTTCCTTTGCTCTTCGATTTTCTTCCGCAGCGAGTCGAGGGCTGTCTTGGTTTGCTGCTCGGTCTTGGCAGCCAAGGCGGGGTCGACGCTGCTCGATGCCGTGCGAATATCGAGAAATGCAACGAAGGCGAATGCGATCGCCGCCGGCACGAGCGGCCACCAGGCGCGTCGCCCAACGCCCAGGCGAAACTCCTCGTCGACATCGATTCGGCTGACCGCGCGGAGCGCGTCGTTCACGACCGCTTGCCCGGCTTCGCTCGACTGCTCAGCAGGGGAGAGGGAGAAGCTGCTGGCTACTCGCTCACGCAGATCAAAGCGCCGGTCGATTTCGATCGCCGCATCGATCGGGCTGCGGTTCGAGAAAAAAGTCCAACCGCTGGCGGCCAGCAGCGCGGCAATCAATCCGCCGATGGCACATTCGTAGTCCCAATTGGCGGGCAGTCCTTCGATCACAAAGAGGCGAGGCACCGCGATGGCCACCGCGGCCAGCGAAAATGTGCCGATGAGGCACCAGATCAACCGGCTGAGAAATTGTTCGGCGATCAGTCGGCGCCGCGCCCGGGCCACTTGCTTGCGTAGTTGGTCCATAGACTGCATCCCTTCATGCCAAGACAAGAGAGGAATCTCGCGGAGTGCAACGCCGCTTTATTAATTATATCGCGTGGGAAGGTAGCGGTCACTCTGACTCGGCACCGTGGAGAAGCGTTAATTTTCACGCTATTTTTGACGTTCGCAAATCGCCAGTAGTTCCACGAAAACGAGGCATGAGGCCAAGAAGCGAACTCGACCCATCTGCAGACTGCAGCGTAGAATAGGATAAGATGGCAACTGCTGAGGATCAATCTGTTGTGGCTCCGCTGCCGACGCCTGCGGAGCGGCCGGGAAGCGACGTCGTGATCTACGACGGGCATTGTCGTATCTGTACGGCCCAGGTTCGCAAGTTGCCTTGGTGGGACTGCCAGAACAAGCTGTCTTATCTCTCACTGCACGATCCGGAAGTCAATCGCCGGTGGCCCGACCTGTCTTATGATCGGATGATGAAGGAAATGGTGCTGGTCGACCGTAACGGTGGCCGGCATTGGGGCCCGGAAGCGATTCGCTACCTATCAGGACGATTGCGGCGGCTGTGGTGGGCGGCGCCGGTACTTTACTTTCCGGGCAGCATGATCCTGTGGCGGCCACTCTATCGCTGGGTCGCGCGGAACCGCTACAAGCTAAGCGGTGGGCCGCATTGTGACGAAGGGACTTGCTCTTTGCACGGCTAAGTGATGATTCTTCGGCAGATAGGATTCACCACGGAGACACGGAGGACACAGAGAAGACAGGTAGAGACAGAAGAACACGAAATTGCCACGAATCAATCAGAATCAAGCATGAGGCAGAAATAGTCTCCTTTTTTGATCGTTGATATTAGCGGGGATGAGTGAAGATCAGTGCTCCTAATCCTCCTAGAGCTCTTCTCCGTGCCCTCCGTGTCTCTGTGGTTATTCTTGAGTCGTTCCTAAGTAGGTCAGGCCTTTAGCCTGACGAGAATCGTGAGGATGTCAGGCTAAAGGCCTGACCTACGATTTGGAAGCCGCAGGCATGGACTGAAGTCCGTGCTATGTAACGTCGTCTTTAAGCGGCCTTCGCAAGTTGAGCCAGGTCCGCAAACAGACGATCCAACGCGCGATTGGATTTGCCCCAATCATAGATCGCGCCGTGAATCGTTGTGCTGGCCTCGACAACCGTGGCGGTGTTTTCCGCGAGCACGGTGAGGAGCAGGTCGCCCTCGAAGGACCAGATGTCGGACGGGAGGGCCGCTTGCAGCGTGCAGCCATTCTCTAGTTGCTGGATGTCGCGCAGTTTTTGCCCGTTCTGGGCAAGTGAACAGAGCAGTGCGACCACCACGTTGCCGGGCGGTTGGGGGATTTGCTCGCGGCGCAGCTTGCCGGTTTTCAGGCCGAGGCGCTCGCTGATGGGCTGCGAGATCTTGGCAATCAGGGAGAGAGGTACGCCGCCGGTGAGGGCGGTGCAGTACTTGTCACAACACTCGAGAAAGTCTTCGCCGGAAAACTTCTTCTTGGCTAAAGCGGCGTGGCGGGCGATTCGTTCGCGAACTTCGCCGATGGCCAGCAGCCCATTGCAATCGACCAGATTCGACCAATCGACCGGAGCGGCTTCGACTTCACTTGGTTTAGTCGCGAGGATCGACAGAGTCGCGGGTTGCTTCAATGGCTGGCCACAGGACCAACAGAATTTTCCGTTCGCTTCCTTACCGCATTCTGAGCAATACATCATCGACTCCCCCTGACGATTCCGAACTCCGGCGAGTTCAGCTTTCGGAAATCACTTCTATTGAGAAATGCGCGGTAATTGGACCTGATAAAAGCTTTCGGCTATCGGCTGTCAGCTATCGGCCAGGAAACAATCCGTTCATGCCGCGCAGCCTTTAATAATGAATCGGTAAATCGACGGGTGCGTGTGCAAAAAGAAACGTGGGTGTTTGATGACAGCGTTGCTGGCATAGCGGAAAGATCGCGGGCGCTAAGAAAACAGCGGGCTGCCGCGGGGGTACCCCCCGCCGCTCGCGGTTATATGACAGGCTCTTCGCGAAGCACTGGCTTTTACTATTCGTAGCCGTGCTTGCTCGCCGGAAAAGAACCGTCGCGGACTTCGTCTCGGTACTGGGTGATCGCGCGGGTGATTTCGGTTTTCAAATCGGCGTAGGCCTTCACGAACTTCGGCATGTAGCCGGTGGTCATACCCAATAGATCGTGCAGCACCAGCACCTGCCCATCGCAATCGGCGCCGGCGCCGATGCCGATCGTGGGAATCGCGACTTGCTCGGTGATTTTTTTGGCGAGCTCGCGAGGGATGCATTCGAGCACGATCGCGAATGCGCCGGCGTCTTGAGCGGCGCGGGCATCGGCCAATAACTGCTGCTCATCGCGCTGTACCTTGTAGCCGCCGAGCGTATGCACGCTCTGGGGCCGCAGGCCGCAGTGGGCCATGACGGGAATGCCGGCCGAGACGAGCCCGGCGATGGTGTCGGCCTGCTCTACACCGCCCTCCAGCTTGACGGCCTGGCAGCGGCTCTCTTTCAGAATTCGGCCGGCGTTTTCGATCGCTCGGTAGGTGCCCAAGTGGAAGCTGGGGAAAGGCATGTCGACGATCAACAGCGCGTGCTCCACGGCGCGGCCGACCATTTCGGCGTGGTAGACCATTTCGTCGAGCGTGACAGGGAGCGTGCTGTCGTGCCCTTGAACGACCATCGACATGCTGTCACCAACGAGGATGCCCTCGACGCCTGCCGCATCTACGAGCCGGGCCATGGCGTAGTCGTAGGCCGTCACCATCGAGATCTTCCGCCCCGCTTTCTTGAAGCCGGTGAACTCGGGAACGGTGATTCGGTGGGGTCGCATGTGGGCAGCAAAGCCTGGAAATTGGGAGACGAACAGAAGAGCCCTGTCCTCGTTCTTAGGAACACCTCAAAATAACTTCCCCATTTTCAGAAAGAATAACCACGGAGGCACAGAGGACACAGAGAAACACAAGGAGAAACAGAAGAACACTAATCGCCATTAATTTACGCTAATAAATTAGTATATATAGAGATCGAAGCAGTCTTTTCTCTTCTCTATTAGCGGGGATTAGCGAAGATTAGTGTTCATACACCTCTTGCTATTTCTTCTCCGTGTCCTCTGTGCCTCCGTGGTAAATTTTATCTGTTGGAGTCGTTTTTGAGCCATCCCATGGTGGGAGGGCCGAACTACGGAGGGCTGGATCGTAATCGCAATCCAACCGCTCATGTTTCATTCTGACTGGCCACAAGATGACTGGCAACCGTTAGAATAGGTTCACTCAACGCCTATATTGGTTGCGTAGTAGGCAGTTCCGGCGACTGTAGCTGATTCCCCTTTGGAGCGACGTGATGCGGCAACGATTGAACTTGATTGCGTTATTTGTTGGGGTGTGCATTTTGCTCATTGCCAATAGCGGTATGAGCAAGCCTCAAATCGACAAAGTCACCGTATTCAAAGCAGGGCAGGACGGGTATCACACCTACCGAATTCCGGTCATTGTACGTGCAAAGAACGGCGATCTACTGGCGTTTGCCGAAGGCCGCAAGAACAATGCGGCAGATCATGGCGACATTGATATCGTCCTGAAACGCAGCAGCGACGAAGGCAAAACCTGGGGAGCGATGGAGCTTGTCCAGGATGAGGAGGGCGCCCCCACGGGCCGCGTGTGGATTGGTAATCCGACTCCGATTGTCGACCATAGCGATCCCCAGCATCCGGGACGAATCTGGCTGGTGTTCACTCGCAGCAATGCGAAAATGTTTGTCACATCGAGCGATGACAACGGCAAGACGTGGTCCAAGCGGCGCGATATTTCGCCGGAAACTATGAAGTCCGAGTGGGGATGGTGCGCGGCGGGCCCTGTGCATGGCATTCAGCTTGAACATGGTCTTCACGCTGGTCGCCTCATCGCCCCCTGCGACCACCAAAACAAGGCGATCAAGAGTTGGGGCTCCCATATCGTGTATAGCGACGACCACGGCGCGACATGGAAGCTGGGGGGCGTCGATACACGTGAGGCGGCCGATCCGCTTCATCCCAATGAATGTGTGGCGGTTGAACTTGCTGATGGCCGCGTCTATGTGAATACCCGCGAGCACCTCGGCTCCGACCCGGCAACGCGCGCCATCGCTTATAGCAGCGACGGCGGGAAGACATTCGATGCTCCCTTCGTGGCTGAGCCGAATATCACAACGCCGGTGGTTCAGAACTCGATCGTTCGGTTAGCGCGAGCCGATGACGATGGCGGAAAAAATGTTCTCATTTATTCCGGGCCTGGCCATCCCACCAAGCGTCAGGACCTAACGATCCTGGTCAGCGAAAACGAGGGTAAGACGTGGGGCCGCAAAACGCTCGTCCACCCAGGCCCGACCGCTTATTCTGATTTGGTGAAGCTGGATGACAAGCACTTTGGCGTGATTTTCGAGGCGGGGAATCGCTTGTACGACGAAATTTTGTTCGCGATGATAGGTTTGGATGACCTTAAAAAGCAGTAGCGTTTTAATGCGAGTCGAATGGACCGGACGCTAGCGCGTTGCGGCTGATTCAATCGGCCGCGTGGCGCTAGCTCTCGGTTCAAAACTACTCTGCCGTGTCAAAAACATAGCCGCCTCATTTTGGGGCGATGATCTTGTCGCAGAGATTCCGGATGACGGCCGGCCGGAACGGCCGGGCTATGAATTGAACTACTGCAGCACCTTTTGAAGAGCGCCGGCTAGGCGATGGGCTGCTTCGACCGCGCGGCGTTCGGCGATCGTTTCGGCATCTACCTTGTAATCAGCCGAGAGATCGAGCGGCCCTAGATGCGAATGGCCTTCGCGGGCAGCCACCTTCGCGAGAACCTCTTTTGTGTACCCGTAGCGTTTGGCAAGCTCCGCGCTTTCATCGATCCATTTTTCCGCGTCGAGCGTGGCGGCTGCTTTCTTTCCGGCTGTGGCAAGCTCGGGGTTTCGATCTAAATCGGCAGCCAGCACGAGTAGCGTTGCGTAATCCTCGTCTGTCGACACTTGCTCATCCCAGAAGCTGTGTAGTTCCCAATTGTGTTGATACTCGAGTGAGTTTCCGCCACGGTCTCCTTTGCGAAAGCGGTGAGTTGTGTAGAGCGCGACCGAGTGGAGCGGTTGATGGGAATCGCCGGCCAGGTGCAGCAGCCAACAGAGGTGGACCGACCGCTTCTCTTTCGCGGCGCTGGCATCGCGCACAATGCGGCCCGAGTTCTTGAGGGCTTGCACAATGTTCATGAACTCATCGTTATCGCTCTGTGGCAGGTCGCGGCGGCGATTGACCTTGATTTCACGCTCCAGTAGTCGCCGCTCGTCATCGTTCAAAAACAATGGTTCATTAATGAAGTGCCACCATGTGCGATGGTACTCACTCACATCCTGCCGATTGACGGCCCCTTTCGCCGATCGTACTAGATCGGGCCAAGTTGCCGCGTGCGCGAAAATCCAACGATCCTGATCGCTCACGCTGGCACGCGCAACCTCCTTGGGCATGAAGCTCTGGAAGTGATCGCGAAACCGTGGGTGGGCCCGCAATAGCTCAACCGCCTTGGCCCGGGTGGGCTCGTCCAAGTGCTCGTAAGCGATCAGGGCGATGATTTCATGCCCAGGCGAATTCCAGGCCAGGGCAGGGGCAACCAAGAGCAGACAAAACAAACCACTCAATAGAAGCGACGACCGTGGACGCATTGAAGTGGCAACGCGGAAGCGACTGCGATCAGAATATATCGCGGGAAGACAAATCAAACGTAAGTGGGCGTGACAGAACTCGAAACGCCGCGAAACGACCCGTATTATGCAGCGATTCTGAGATTCTGTCCAGAAGCGGTGCACCAAACGGTGCAGTCACAAATCTGTCCGCCGCAGAATTGCTGGAATTGTGCAAATTGCTCCCAGAAAACGAACGCCTAGCTTTTCTAACGAAAGTGCTTGGCCACGCTGCCGAATAATCTGCTGCTCTGAAAAAGCACAGATACGATGCGATTCTAGGGTCCTGCAAGCGGCGATTCTGGGTTCTCATTGGGCAATCTGCGATGCCAACACTACGACTAGACGGCGACGCGGCCGGCGCGGTCAAAGCGACCAGCGAAGTAACTGCCGGCGTGAAGAAGATCAAATCGAACTTCGACGAGGCCGCGACGAGCGCGAAGCAGCTCGAGCGCGCGGCCGCCCAGATCGTCAAGGCGAACGAGGGGCCGCAAGATACCTACAACCGCAAGATGGCGGAGCTCGCGAAACTCACGCGCGAAGGCAAGCTGTCTTACGAGCAGGCGGCGATCGCCGCGAAGCGGTATCACGCAGACCTGCACGCGGCAGCGAATAAGAACCTGCAAGGCATTGGCCTGGAGCTGCGCGCGCAGCAGCTCAAGAATGAGTCGCTCGCGCGGATGAATGCTGCTGTGAGGACTGTGGGCGAAGCACAGCAGCAATCCTTCGGTCCGGCGTCGCTGGCCAATCTCCAGTCTTACGTCATGGGATTAGTCTCGATTCAGACCGTAATCTCAGTAATTCGGGGAGAGATGGAAGCGATCAAGCGAGAGGCGGAGAAAACCAATCAGTCACAACTGACGGCATTCGACGCACGCAGTGTGCTCAAGCGCAACATTGCATCGCTCGGAATCGAAAAAGCCCGTGGGCTAGAAAAACAGGCCGACTCGCTGTCGGGGGAAATCGGCATCGAACAATGGCACGTTGACAACGCATTGGCCAGCGCAATCTCAACATCCGATAACGAAAACCAGGCGCTCAATCGCGTGCGATTGGCGTCGAAGTATTTGCCAGACAGCCCGGAAGCGTTCGGCATCTTCGCTGGATCGCTAGGCGACCTGGCGGCTGCAACGCGCGACAACAACGACATGCGCAACCTGGGGTTTATGCTGACCGTTGGCGCTCAATCTCGCGTTACGGACGATCAGAAACTCGCCGAGCAGTTGCCTAAAGCGATTTCTGGAGCGGTCACCTATGGCGCAACCCCGGAGGAGGCCGGCGCGTTGTTCGACGCGATTTCCACCAAGACAGCGGACACCGAGGGCCGCACAACAGGGACGGCTGTCTTGCAGTTAACGGAGCAGATGCGCGACAAGGTCAAAGGAGGAAGCTTCCGCGAACGACTGGGAATGCTGCGTGCTGATCCTGAGTTGGCAAAGGAGTTCATTGAGAAAGCTAGCTTCGAGGTCAAGGCGAAAGGAGCAATCGAAGAACTGATTTTGAACAAGGATTCGCTAATTTCGCGGAGCTATGAATCGCTGCTTGGTTCCTTTGGTACTCCGGAGAGTCAGATCAAGACAGCGGAGGATTTATTGAGTTACCTCGGTGAGGGTCGCATTGCCAAGACGGCGGGGGTGGAAAGAGTCATCGGGGCGCGGACGAATCAGTTCAGGCTCAGTCAGGATGCGGATTTGAGCGACAAGTCTCGCGAGGATGTGGTCGAGCGCTCGCGGCAGCTTACGGGTCGCCTAAGTTGGACCAATCGGGCTGGGATAGTGCTACGCACCGGAGTGACCATGAGCCCTGAAGAGGCTATTTCGGAGCTGGAAACTGCCTCGCGCGGGAGGCTTATGGAGGGAAGAATTGGCGAAGAGAAAGATGCTGAGCTTGTGGAAAACACGCGATTGATGATCGAGGAACTGCGCACACTCATTCAGGTCGTTGATAAGAAGCAACCCGAACACATACCCATTTCCGGCCGGCAGGAATGATGAGCGGACTACACGAAGTACTTCGAAGTAATGACACCAGCAAATTCTGCTGGTCCGGTCGGTTTGCATTTCCTTACGCGAATTTGCAGCCACCGATCGCCGAGCCGATCGTGCTGGTTCGAAGCGGACACGCTTCGATCGTCATGGCCATCGGCGCCCTCAATCAGTGGGCGATGCTCAAAACTGCGCTTCTTGTGAAGCGAGAGGCTCAGCGGCCCGAAGTTCGAATCGTTTACTTGTTGCTGGGTTGCCTTGGCGGCCGCCTTGGTGCGATGTCGACGGCTGCGAGAGAGCTGCACGAGGCCGGCCGGCATGCGGCAGTTGTCGCGTACCTGCATGAAGTCGCCTATGGGCCGGCATTGTGGCTCGCATATCAATGCGGCCTGGTGTTTGCGAATCCCGTAACACAGATCGGTTGGATTGAGTGTGCTTCTGAGGACGGTGAAACCGACTGTGATGCAACGATCGGAATGGTAAACGACCTGGCCATCCTTAATCCGCGTGTTTCGCGATCGACGTGGGCCCGACTCATTCGGTCCGGAGTAACCGGCGAAGCAGCCGAGGCGACCGGCATCATTAGTGATGGCGGACTCAAACGAAGCGTTTTTGAATTGTCGGGTATAGATCCAGACAGGTGGCCCGTAACATGAGTCTTTCACTCGACACACTGGCGCTCGCCACTTCTGATCTTTGGTGCATTGCTCCTGGCCATGCAGCCAACGCCAATGCAGCCGCAGCACGGCCACTCAGTCGCGGAAGTACGGGCGGAACCGTCGCGATCGTCGAGGTAGTCGGAACACTGACCAAGTCTCCCATGGTCGCAATGCGGAACAACATCAATCAATTGGCGTTCGATGATTCTGTCGGTGAGATCCTGCTGCTCGTTGACTCGCCTGGCGGTACCGTCGCGGGTGTGCATGACCTATATACAACCATCGCCCGGGCGGCCGAGCGAAAGCCAGTGACGGCCATCGTGGAGGATATGTGTTGTTCAGGCGCACTCTACGCGGTGGCCGGCGCGACAGAGATCGTCATTGGTGAAACAGCGTTGATGGGAAGTATCGGCGTATTTAACGTCGTCATCGATCAATCCAAGTTGCTCGAGCGCATCGGCATCGAGGTGATCGTAATTCGATCCGGTGAACATAAGGGCGCCGGCTTCTCGGGGGCGAAGCTCACGCCGGAGCAGCTCACCGAACTCAAGCGACGGATTGATACGCAAGCTCGCCACTTTGTTGCCGCGGTCTCACGCGGCCGACGAATGTCGATCGACAAGGCCTCTGCGCTCGCCGACGGCAGGGTTTTCATTGGTCGGGAAGCAATCGCGGCGGGTCTGGCTGATCGAGTCGGGATGTACGAGGACGTGCTGAGTGAAGCGTACAAGCGAGCCAGGCATTTCGAAATCAACAACCTGCGCGGAGCAAAGGCAGTAAAGAAATTCAACGAGCTGGTAGAGGTTCAGTTGAAAGAGAATTACGGCAACAAGTACGCGACCAGGTGCCATCTGAAAGAGCAATACCCCAACCTCTATGTCGAGGCCGAAAAGCATGGGGCGGTGGACAAACTGAGAGAATCGCCAATTTAGCGCCCAACCCGGAGCACAAATGAGTAAGTCACAGAAAGATTTCCCCGAGTTGGCGGAGTTCAACTCGCTGATCGATTCAACGATGCGCGAGCGCCGTTGCACTCGCGATAAGGCGAGCGCAATCGTCAGCAAGCGGTACCCGGATTTGCATGCCCGCGTTGTTGCGGAAGCCAATGCCGACCGACCAGCAGCGATGCGCAACTCTCGATTCCGCGATGAAGGCTAAAGCAGTTTTTTATCGCACCGCTAGGCTGTAATCAAAACTGATCGGAGCAAACAATGGGCACCGAAACGAAAGAACCGCAGGCTGCCGAGACAATATCGAACGTTGTGGACCGCATACTGGCCGACTCAGCCGCGCTAATGGAAGCGGCCGAGGAGATCCTTTGGAAGCTGCAACCTGACGAGCCCCTTACGGCGGCCGAACGCAACGTTCTACGGATCGCTGGTTTCATCGAATGGGGGGATGTCGAGCGTGAACGCTCGCGCGTTGCAATAGTGAAACGGACGATGGAGCAAGCAGGGCCGGCGGAAGATTTTCGTGAAGCGCTGAGAATGCTAGATAGTGCGACGAAAGCAGAGCAGTCGCGACGATCAGAACTCGTCGCCCAGATCGAGACGTTACAGGCTGAGCTCGAATCGCTGGAGCAAACGCGTCTCGCTGCTGCAAAAACAGTCAGTGAGCTGGAAGCAGCCCGGGCAAACCTACGAAATCCACGAATACTTCCAAAACATATTCGCGAGGAGTATGAAGCGACTTGCGAGAAAATCAGGACGAATGTCGACGGCCGGCGAGTCAGAGAACTCATTGGAGAGATCACTGCGATCGAAGGCCTCAACCAGATCGATGTATCTACACCAGGAGGTATTAAAGCAGCGGAATTGCATTGCGAAACTGCCGCGCCGGAACTGATCCAAACGGAAACCCACGGTCCTCCTGAAGGCAATCAGTGGACTACTACGAGAATCCAGCCAGAAGACTTCATCGCGTACAGGAAGAATCGCCGAAAGGAATTGCCGAAACTGCAGCGCGAGCTCGACGAGCTGAATGCTGAACAGTCGAATGCACTCGCTCTGTCGGAAGAGCAGCTCAACTTCTATGTGAGCCGCCTATAGGCCCAACGCCATGCCGCGCTTGCTCACGCGGCAATGTCCGGTCGCCGGCGGTATCGCGCTTGCACAGTATCGCACCGCCGGCGACTCTCTTACTTGATCAGTAGCAACAGTGTGGACCATGCCGGTGAAGGCCTACAGGCACTAGCCGGCATGGTCCTGCTTATTGGTACTAGCCGGCGTAATCCGATCGGACCACGCCGGCATGGTCCGTTGGTCGGCGGAGTTGGCAGGTTTGGCGGTTGGGGTCCTTTTGGGGGGCGTACGGGGGCTCGCGAAGCGAGCGGATCGCCGTGTTTTTTCGCGACGGAGAAATTTTTGAGTAAGTAAGTAATCGCGATTTTGAGGCGCAAACCTCGGGCGCCAGGGCCTTCGGCAGTCAAAATCGATTACTTTGCCCCTGGTCGGCCAGGATCGACCCTAGCGAGCGCCGATCGGACGAATCAGTCGAGGTGTCGACGATCGCAGCTCGCACGCCAGGCAAGGCCTGCGATCGGCCATTGCGCCGCATTGGCAGCGGCGCCACTTCTTCGGAAGAGCGCGTCGCACCAGGCGGGCGACGGCCGCGACCTCGACGCCGGCGGCCCTGGCGATCGCCACGTGCGTGAGGCTCCCCATCATGGCGAGCCGCTTGATCCGTTGGTGCGTTGCCAGGTCGACGCCTCGCCGGCCGCTCTTTGAGTTCCCGCTCATTGAACGGCCATTGTACCGCAAAGCTGCCGTTCCTGCCTCTCCAGCCGTTCCTGCCAAGCGCTGAGAATCTGCTGCGCAGAATTTGCTTGCAATCATTTGCAGTCGCGGTATGATCGGTGCCGCTGCTGAGAAATTTCGTCTCTCGACTGATTCATGGTGTGCCGTCTGCGTCTCGCAATGTCTGGCTCCACGACCTCTGCTGCTGTAGGCCGTGTGTCATTCCCTAGACCTGGAGGCAAACCATGTCCCGAAAGAAGTTGGATCCCGCGTCGATGACGTGGGACGCGTCGTCTCTGTTGCGCAAGTATTATCTGGCCGTCTTCCGCCCGGCTCTCTGCGAGCGGGTGTGCGGCAAGCGAGTCTTGCAATTTGATATCGCACTCCGGCGCTTCGAAGAATTCGCCGGCGGTCGTACGCGCCTCGGTTCTGTGTCGCACGAACTGCTAGCCGAATTCGAGAATGCGTTCCGCTCGCGTGGTTGCTCGAAGCAGCTGGCATCGCAATCGGCCCAATGTATTCGATCGATCATTTCCGATTGGGACGGAACTGCCGCGCTGCGCCGCGAAGTGGTTCCCCCGCCCAAGCCCGGGACGCTGCGATGGTATTTTGAGGAAATCTATAAACCGGAAGTGATGTTCAATTGTCAGGAGCTAAGCGTAGCGTGGCACGTGCGGGCACTTCGACGTTTCCGGGCGTTCGTCGGACATGATGTGAAGCTCAGCGACTTGAACGATAGTCTGATTGCCGCGTTCTTAAAGTCGCTGCTCGGCAAAGGCATCGCGGCGACGACGGCGAACAACTATCGAGCGCATCTACTCGCCGTGTGGAATCATGCGTTCGAGAATCGACAAACCGATCGGGCGCCGCGAATCAAAAAGCTAAAGGAGATTCGCAATCCGCCCGAAGCCTGGAGCGTAGCAGATTTAAGAAAACTGCTGAACGCCGCGCGGCACTTTCGACCTGGTCAGTTCTACGGGCCCATCCCCTGCGATCGTTGGTGGCCGGCGATCCTTCTAATTGCATACGACACGGCGCTACGACGCGGGTCCCTGACGGCGATCCGCTGTGCCGACGTGGATCTCTCCAATCGCTTGCTTCGCATCGATGGCGCCACCATGAAAACGCTGAAAGGGCAAAACTTTCGGATAAGCGAAGCAACAGTAGCTGCGGTTCGTGAGATCGTCGACCCGTCCCGCGAGTTGCTATTCGGGAACGTCCACCGAGCGATTCAATTTAAGCACTTCGGCTTTCTCGTCGAGGCCGCTGGAATCCGGTACCACCGGCGCAAAGGAATGACGAAGTTTCACGCGCTCCGTCGATCGACAGCAACGCTGGTCGCGGCCGCGGCCGGCGTGGGGGCAGCATCATCGCTTTTGGGCCATTCCGACGCTTACGTCACCGGGCGCTACGTCGACCCGTCGGCAGTGCAGCTCGATGTGACGAAGTATCTGCCGGCGCTTGTCGGCGGATGATTGATTTGATAATTTTCGAGTTGATGGACACGCGGTGAAGGTGGCCACCTGATCCGCGAAAAGACTCCCGCCGGCGACGACGCGCCTCCCTGCCGTCGTCGCCGGCGGGTCGGTCCCTTGCAGGGAGGATTCTGAATTGAGTGCGACGAAAACGGCTGCTGAATTGGCTGCGAAAATTGATTGGCGAGCCCATGGAGCAACATCATTCGAAGTGGACCGAATCGTTCGGATTTTCAAGTTGCTCGATGAGCATGGTCCACTCGACACGAGCCAGATTGCGGCGAAGCTTCCGGCAAATGCGCGCACTGGCAAATCTGTGCACCAGAGAACTGTTCTCGTCTGGCTTCGCGTGCCTGTTGCCGAAGGTGCGTTGATTGCACGCCGGCGATATTTGGGTCGCCATCGCGACGGTCGCAAAGCTGGGCGCGATTTGGATCTGTTTGAGCCGTGCCTTGAGGGCTTGTCCGGATTGACGCAGGCGCGACGAAAGAAAACGACACGAAGTCACCTCGCCGAACGCCTGAAAAGTGTTGACTGGCCCAAATATCGGGTTTCGTTTGAGCGTGGGTCGCAGATCGCGAGTCTTTGCGAATCGATTGATTCGGACCCAAAGCTTTCATGTGTGGATCGTGCGATTCGCCTGGGCGTCGGAAAGTCGACGTTGAAAACAAATCTGCGCTTTGGCGAAAGTCTCGGACTGATCGAGACTGTTGATGGCAACGATCGATGGCCAAAAGAGGCCGCGCTGCGCCGCGTGAACCGCAAAAAAATCGAATCGTTGGAGCGAATGCAGAGCAGCGCGCCTTCAATTGACCCAATGCGGACTTTGCCGGTGGGCGAGCGGCCTTCGAAGCGCACGCGATTGGACTCCGACAAGCATCAAGCGGTGCTTGCTGCTGATTTTCAGGGTGTGGTGAAAACCGTCGATCAGGCAAATGCTACCAGGAAGATCCTGCTGACAATTGGCGATTCGTTCGATCAAGGCTCTCGTGTGCTTCGAAGCGAGCTCAACATCGCGCAGAGCACCCTGGAAAAGCATCTTGCTTTGCTGCGTAAGTACAATTTGATCGTGGAAGGAACTCACAGGCGGAACGGCACTTTTGGTCCCCGGAAAACATTCGCTGTGAATTGGGACACGCTCGAGCAGCTTCCGACGATTTACAAACGACCAAAGGCCTCGGCCAACTGCGACGCGAAGCCCGGGGCGACAAATACAGGACCTGCGAAGCCACATTGGGACGCCGCTCGCTTAGAGTTGCGTTTGGGCCATCATTCTCGCGCGTTCGCACCGCAAGCAAAGGTCATTATCAAGCTCCTTGGTTTGTTCCAGGAAGCGGGGTGGCCTGAGAAAATTGATTCGCCATTTCGCGGCGACATTCAGGGACACAAGGACGCAGTCAAAGCCCTCAAGAGATGCCGCATCTTGTCATTCTCTTCGGCAACTCAGGGCACGGCGATCGCCTGGAAAGTAGCCCAGGCTTGAGAACTTCCCCCAGAACTTCCCCTGGGGGAAGTTCCCCCTGAAGTTCATCAACTTCCCCCACAATTTCCCCTGACGCCGGCGCATTGATCTGGGATGTTCCATGGTGCCATCGGGATGCAGCGTGCATCGCCGAGCCATCAACCATCGAACAGCCCGGTCCCCATCGAAACCATGGAATGCGAACGCGATACCGCTAATTTCGTTCGCCGCCTCGAGGCGGCACGCGAGTCACACCCCCAGCCCGCCCCGACAACCAAGCCGATCGGCCAAGAAATGGTCGAAGCCATCAACCGGCTCGCCAAGGCCAAGCACCCGATCGAGCAGAAGCGCGAGCTGGCAAATCTCATCATGGCTCGCGTTCACTGTCCTGGGTTCCATCGTGCTGAGGCCGAGAAGGCCGCAGCGTATGTTCTGGAGCCTGCCACCGGCCAACCTGCGCTGCCCATGGCCGTGCTCAGCTCACTGTTGGATGAACTTGATCAGGCAGACGCCAAAGGACAGGTCTCACCCTACATCAATGGGAAGGGGGGCGGCCGAGGCAAGTGGTTCAACGGCGTCCTGAATACTAAACGGCTCCCCGCTTTTGGGATTTCACAGCGGAAAAAGGGAGTGCGACGAACATGACACAACAAACCCTATGGAACGCGGAAGGCCGCATAGCAGTTGATACCCGCGCCGCCGCGGCCGCGGCGATCGCTCCGATGAAACCCAGTATGCTCCGCCAGGTCTTTGACTTCGTTACCAACCGCGGTGAGCGTGGCGCCACCGATGAAGAGATCGCGGCCGCGCTCGAGATGCGAGAGTCCACCGCTCGAGCTCGCCGCGTGGATCTCCGCGACAGCGGCCAGATTCGCGATTCCGGTCGCAGACGGCGATCGTGCTCCGGCCGCCTCTGTGTCATCTGGATCCCGACGGGCAAAACGCTGGAGGGCGCGAAGTGATTAGCGACATCCTATTTGAGGCCGAACTAGAAATCCGACGCTACCTCAGCGATATGCCCGACGGCCACGACGTGCCAGGTGAACCAACCCTCGATCAAGTCCTGCACCTGGTTCAGCTCATGCGCGCCGTAAGAACAACACCCGCTTCACCATTGGACAACGAACGACTTGGCTAACCAATGATGCCCGACAGCACCAACGAGAACGGCGATGCGTTACTAATCACCGCCAGCGAAGCGGCCAAGCTCCTGCACGTGAGCGAAAAGACACTTTGGAATCACACGGAGCCGCGCGGCAATCGAATTCCCGTGGTGCGATTCGGTAAGACACTTCGCTACAGCCGGGCCGCACTTCAAGAGTGGATCGCCCGACAAATCAAATCTGGTGATGCCTCTGCAACCGGCTAAGTCGTTGGCCGGCTTCATGTTTGCCAATTCACTTTCGATGCTAGCATCGGACCCATAAGATGAATCTATTCTGTCGCGCTGTGGCGGATCGGGACCGACACCCCGACCGCTGCAGCGCGACGCGTGTCGGAGAAAATAATGGCCAGTCTCTCAAAGCATTCTGATGGTACGCGACGACTCCAGTTTTTCGATCAGGCGAAACGCCGCCGTAGCATTCGTTTGCCGGCTGGCCTCAATGACGATGAAGCGATCGACATCAAGCGCAAAGTGGAGGCATTGATTGAGCACAAGCACCGGGGCAAGGCGCTTCACTACAAAATCGCGAGATGGATCGATCAGCTCGAAGCATCGCTTTACGACAAACTTGCAGCCGCCGGACTCTTGGAGCCTCGATTGAGCGGCCACGTCAAGCTGGAGCAGGCCCTCAACTTTTACATCGATCGACGTTCCAGCGACGTAAAGCAATCAACGCTGCAAACCTATCGCAACGTACGCCGTAACCTGGTCGATTACTTTGGGCCTGATCGGCTTCTCGACTCTATCACGCAAGCGGAAGCGGATGACTGGCGCCGCTGGTTACGCCGCGCGAAGGACAAAGATAGTCCGGCCGACGGCGGGCAGGGGCTCTCATCTGAAACCACCAAGATGCGTTGCCGCGGTGCAAAGTATTTCTTCCGCGATGCTGAGCGTCGGAAGCTGATTCAAGAGAGCCCGTTTACTGATATGAAGGGAATCTCTTCGAGCGGAAATCGCGAGAAGGATTATTTCGTTACCCGCGAAGACGCTGCCAAGGTGCTGAAAGGTTGCCCCGACGCCCAGTGGAAACTTGTCTTCGCTCTTGCTCGATTCGGCGGCCTGCGATGCCCAAGCGAAGTGGTTTTGATGAAGTGGGGCGACGTGAATTGGCAGCTCGGCCGGATCGTTGTGCACTGCGAGAAGACGAAGCACCACGACGGCAAGGCGACTCGCGTTATCCCGTTGTTCCCTGAATTGCGACCCTACTTGCAGGCGGTGTGGGATGAGCTGCCGGAAGACTTCGACGCGACAAAGAAAATCAGCGAACAGCCAGTAATCACCCGCTGGCGAATGTCGGAAGTGAATTTGCGGACCCGGCTGCACAAGATTATCGAAGCCGTGGGTCTAACGCCGTGGCCGAAAGCGTTCGTTGCGTTGCGAAGCACCAGGGCCACGGAACTTAGAGAGGAAGGCCATCCGCCCCACGTCGTCAACGCCTGGATCGGCCACAGCCAGCGGATCGCTGAGCGCCATTACCTGCAGGTGACGGACGAACATTATGATCGGGCCGTCCGCCCCGAGTGCACCGTTCCGGTGCATATAGGGGATGCCAGGGGGGATAAAAAATCCGTTCCTGATCGTACCACGTCGCAATCCTCGAAGAATTTACGACTCAGTACGATCGGGAACGGAAGGGATGGGCGTGACAGAACTCGAATCTGTGACCTCTTGCATGTCAAGCAAGCGCTCTAACCAACTGAGCTACACGCCCGAGAAAATCGACAGCCCTGTATGATAGCAGGCACAGGCCGTTGAAACAGGGGCACCGATCAATTCGCGGTACCTGATCAAAGGAGAACTTTTTTTGCGCAATTCCCGTAGATTACCATGGCGGACGTAATTCAAAGAGCCCCAAGGACTTCGAGTGCGAAAAGCGGCCTTGCGGACCAACCTACTTTTCGATGTAATCTTGGATTCAAGCGGCAGTTACGGAAGGTTGCAGGCCTCGTCGGCAAGCGATCTTAACCATCGCTTCACGGCAAATTAGCACTAACAGGGCATTGCCCGTCCGTAGTTGTTGGGTTTCCCGCTCGATTCAGAACAATCGAGCCACTGACTTTTCTCTCCCGGTTACGATGAACGGTACGACGCTTTTTACTCGCTGGAACTGGCAAAAGCTGTTCTCCTACGGAGAAGTAGTTTGCTTTGTGTCGGCTTGGGTGATCGGCCTGCTTGTCGCGCTTGAAAGTCAGCGTGCTAATCCAGAACGGCCCAACACGCAATCTCTAGCCTCGGCGACCGATACGTTGGGGATTCAAGCGAATCTTACGCGCTGAGTCGGGTGACGGCTGTTGCCCCTGAGCAGCGTCAACCGAAGGTTGGTGTGTTCTGCGACTTGTTGCGGCGCGTCGGTTTTCTGGTAGAGGGCGGCGTGAACGCCGACGCTAAATGGGCTGCGGTTAGTGGTAGCAGCATCTGCTACACGGTTTCGGCATCTGCGATGACCGAGCCCATCGAGTTCGAGCCGCCTGGGCCTTTTTCCGTGGCAGTACTGATATCGTCGCGCACATCGGCTGCGTGACGACGACGCAAGTAGAGCTTGATGGGAACTTCGTTGAAGCTCAGCTCGTCGCGAAACTTGTTGAGCAAGTACCGTTGATAGGGTTTCGAGATCAAAATCGGATCGTTCACGAACAGCACGATCGTCGGCGGTTGAATACCAACCTGCGTCGCGTAATAAATTTTCGGCTCGCGGTTGCGGGCGGCCGGCGGTGCGTTTTGTCGCACGGCTTCTCGCAACATTCGGTTCAACTGCCCCGTCGATACCCGTGCTCGTGATTGCTTGAACAACATCTGCGCGTGGTTCACTAGCGCCTTCACGTTCTTGCCAGTTTGGCCCGTAATAAAAGCAATCGGCGCGTAACGCATGGTGCCAAACGCATCTTGCAGGTAGCGCACCCATTTCCCCGTGGGCATTGAGTTCATCAACATATCCCACTTGTTCACGACAAACACGCACGGCTTGTATTGCTGGGCAATGTAGTCGCATAGCTGCTTGTCGACTTTGCTGATTTTTTGCGTCGCGTCGAAAAACAACAGCACCACGTCGGCCCGCCGGATGCTTCGCTGGGCTCGATGCGTGCCGTAGAAATCGATGTCGGTTTGCCGGCTCTTGGCTTTGCGAATGCCAGGCGTATCGATGGCGATGAAGGGCTTTCCGTCGAGCTCGAAGCGCACGTCGACGCTGTCGCGCGTGGTGCCAGCCACTTCGCTGACGATCATTCGCGGGGCGCTGACCAGCGTATTGATGAACGTGCTCTTACCCACGTTGCGGCGACCGACGATCGCCACCTTCATGTCGGGCTCGGCGCCACCCTGCTCCGCCTCGTCTTCCAAAGCGGGAGGCAGCTTCGAAACGATCATGTTTAGGAGCACTGCCCGATTGCGGTTTTGCATTGTGCTCACCCGCAACGGCTTACCGGCGCCCAAGCGATAAAACTCGTCCGCCTGCGCATCGAAATGCTCGGCATCCGCTTTGTTGGCGATTAAGATAATCGGCACTTGCACCGAGCGCAGGCGGCGGGCCACCTCCTGATCAAGCGGGAGCATTCCCTCGCGGGTATCAACCGCAAAGAGAATCACGTCGGCCGAGTCGATCGCCAGGTTGATCTGGTCTTCGATGTGCCGCGTGAGATTGTC
>CAZJWY010000091.1:0-1166 GCA_964549545.1 uncultured Planctomycetaceae bacterium
ATCTTGATCGACGAAGCCCGCACGCCGCTCATCATCAGCGGCCCGGCGGAGGATGATATCACGAAATACAGCCGGGCCGACCAAGTTGCGCGGCAGCTCAAGAAAGACGTTCACTTCGAGGTCAAAGAGAAAGAGCACACAGCCAATCTCACGGACGAGGGTATTCGTGAAGCCGAGCGCATTGCCGGCGTTGAGAGCTTCTACACGGCCGGCAATATGCAATGGCCCCACCTGATCGACAATGCGCTCAAGGCGCACCACTTGTACAAGCGCGATGTGAACTACGTCGTGCAGGACGGCGAGGTGGTCATCGTCGACGAGTTCACGGGCCGCCTGATGCCGGGCCGACACTGGAGCGACGGTTTGCACCAGGCAGTCGAAGCCAAGGAAGGGGTCACGATCAAGCAGGAATCGCAAACGCTGGCGACGATCACGCTGCAAAACTTCTTCAAGCTCTACAAGAAAATCTGCGGCATGACCGGCACCGCGCTCACCGAAGCGGGCGAGTTCTGGAAGATCTACAAGCTCGACGTGATCGGCGTGCCCACGAATCGCGAGATGCAGCGGACGGTCTACCCAGACGTAATCTATCGCTCGGAAAAGGAAAAGTACGTCGCGATCGCCGATGAGATAGAACGGCTCAATCGCTTCGATCAGGTGCTGACAAACGATGGCGAATTGGTCGTCGGCACGTTCCAGCAAGAAACGGACGACGCGATTACGATCTTACCGAAAGAATCTAAGAACCCACAAACAATTCCGCGCAGCAAGATCCAGGACAGCCAGCGGCGTGGCCGGCCGGTGCTCGTCGGTACTGTCTCGATTGAAAAGAGCGAGCGCGTATCGAGCCTGCTCGAAAAGCGAGGTATCAAGCATCAGGTGCTCAACGCCAAGCATCACAAGCGCGAGGCCGAGATCGTCGCCCAAGCTGGCCGTAAGGCAGCCGTCACGATCGCGACGAACATGGCTGGCCGCGGTACCGACATCATCCTGGGCGGCAACGCCGAAACGATGGCTTGGGCCATGCTCCAGGATAAGTACCCGACGCGCCTCGATGTGCCACAAGACGAGTGGCACAACCTCGTCACCGAGATCCAGCAGCGCGAGAACATGAAGGCCGAGGGGCAGGAAGTAAAGGAACTCGGCGGCCTGCACATCATCGGCAC
>CAZJWY010000091.1:1176-19981 GCA_964549545.1 uncultured Planctomycetaceae bacterium
ATACGACGGGCCTCATGGCGCTCGGTGCCGATGAGGCCCGTCGTATCGACTTGCAGCTTCGCGGCCGTTGCGGTCGGCAAGGCGACCCGGGCAGCAGCCGGTTCTATCTCTGCCTCGAAGACGACCTGATGCGGATCTTCGCCGGCGAATGGGTGAAAACGCTCCTCACCCGTCTCGGCATGCAGGAAGGCGAGGCGATCGAAAGCCGGATGGTTTCGCGCCGCATCGAAGGCGCACAGAAGAAAGTCGAGGAGCGCAACTTCGAAGTTCGCAAGAACCTGCTCGAATATGACGAAGTGATGGACGAGCAGCGGAAGCGCGTTTACAGCTACCGCCAGCAAATCCTTGATGGCGTGAATTGCCGCGATTTGATCACGGAGATGATCCACCGAGAGGTCGATCAACACCTGACGCAGTACCTGAATCCGACTTACGGCAGCGATTCGTTCGCGGCGTCGGCCAGCAATCTGCTGCACGTGCAGCTCAATCCGAAGGACTTCCGCAACACCGACTTCAAAGATGCCTCGCGCACCGCGGTCGACGAAGCCAGCCGGATGGCCGAGTCGCAAGTGCTGGACGCGATCGAGGAAAATCTGCCCGATGATGAAGACGAGAGCGAGTGGAACTGGGGCGCATTGGCGTCGTCGATCAACTCTCGCTGGAACCTCAACCTGCGCGACCGCGACCTGAAAAAGATCGGCCGCCAGAATTTGGCCGAGGAATTGATCAAAACGGCACACGAGGCCATCGAACGGATTGATCTGTCGTCGTGCGCTCGCTACGTGGAGCCGGACTACAGCGTGCGAGCTGCGTGCGCCTGGCTGCACGATAAGTTCGGCGTCGAGATCGCTCCTGCCGAGGCGGCCAAGCTCGAACCGGCCGCGTTCACCGAGCTTGCCCATGAGAAAGCCATCGAGGCCTATGACCTGCGTGAATCGGAATACCCGGTGCTGGCCGGCCTGTACCGCTTCTCGGCTCGTGGCTCGACCGGCGAGCGGCAAGGCCTATTGCGCGAAGATCTCATCGAATGGGCCAAGCGGCGGTTCGACGCCGAGATCACGGTCGACGATCTCAAAAACAAGCAGCGCGAAGAGATTCATTCGCTGCTGGTCGTCCATAGCCAGAAGAACAACGAGAAAGCCAACCAGGTGGCCGCCGAGGCGCTCGAACGCGTCGATCAGCTATTTGCCAGCGAGCCGACCCACTCCGCGACCACGCTCGGCGCCGTCACCGGCAACAATGGCAAGCTCGACGACCTGGCCGCTTGGCTCAAAACCACCTGCAACGCCAACATCCAGAACGAGCAACTTGTCGAGCTTGATCGCGAAGCGGCCAAGCGTAAGGTTTCGCAGGTGGTCGAAGACCACTTCCGCCCCGAGATGCGGCGGATGGAGCGGGCGCTCCTCTTGCAGATTCTCGACACGAACTGGAAAGAACATCTGCTCGCGATGGACCACCTGCGCTCCAGCGTCGGCCTCCGCGGCTACGCCCAGATCGACCCCAAGGTCGAGTACAAGCGCGAAGGCATGTTGCTGTTCGACACCATGTGGAACAGCGTCGGCAACTACGTGACCGATCTGATCTTCAAAATGGAGCAGCTCGACGAGGGCTTCGTCGGCAGCACCTGGGTCGAGGGCACGGCGACCAAGGCCGACGCCAGGCCAGTCAGCGAGATCGAACAACAGCAGCAGGCTGCCATCGCCGGTACCGAAGTCGATCAAAAGATCGAGCCGATTCGCAACCTGGAACCGAAGGTTGGCCGCAACGACCCCTGCCCTTGCGGGAGTGGGAAGAAGTACAAGCAGTGCTGCATGAGAAGATAACGAAGCGGCGTAACTCGAACAGGGTGCGCCGCATTGCGGAAATCAAAACAGCCGGCACGATATGGAAGATTATCCAAAAATGAGCGACGCCACGACGATCATCTGCTTTCTAATTGGCGTAATTTGTTTGCTTGCGGGCAGTAGCAACTCTGACGTTGGAGTGTCGATTGCCGGTGGAATTATCGTTGGATCTTGCGTTCTCGCACATGCGATTAAAACGCGAGCGTAAGCTTGCGACTCTGCTCGACTTTACAATGTGAGGATCGATAGCATGAAGAAGCAGTGGGTGGCATCCGCGGCGTTCATCGCCCTGTTGTTAGGCGTAGGTCTTCTTTGGCTGCGAGTCCGAAATCTTGAATCGATTGTCAATTCGTTGCAACAACCACATCCTTTAAATTCGACGATCAAGTGGAATAAACAACCACCCAATACGACTGAAGAAGAGGATCACGTTTTCAAGCTGCTTGACTACTCGACAGACAATCCGGGCACAACCAAAGTCGGTGTTCCATGGAATGTTGAAAAGGCCATGCAGATCAGACCCACATCGCAGCCAGAGCGAAGAGTAAAGTAAAAAAGGCGCGTTGCCATGTCCACGCAAGCAGAAAACGCGAAGCAACATTTAATCACCATCCTCCAGCAGCAGCCGGACGATAGCTCGTACGACGAGTTGTTAAAGGAGGTAGCCTTTGCACGAATGGTAAGTCGTGGTTTGAGTGACGCGAAGGCTGGCCGGACGATTTCCAATGAGGACCTTCGTCAGGAAATCGCGTCATGGCAAAATCAAAAATAGTTTGGACAGAGGAAGCTCGCAATTGGTTACGTTTGATTCGCGATTATATCGCCAAAGATAACCCGTCGGCTGCGGATAAAACAATCGAAGGCATTTGGCAGAAAGCACAATTGCTGGGCGATTTTCCCGAAGCTGGTTTTGAATATCCACTTTCAGGTCGTGATGATGTACGCGTCTTATTGTATGGACATTACCGTATCGCATACTTGCTCAGTGAAAGCCACTCAATCCATATTCTCGGCGTTTTTCATGCTGCTCTCGATATAGATCGTTATTTTCCAGAAGAAACCTGACTGAATGTGGGAAAGGAATCCCGCGTGGCTCGTCTAATCTCATGGCTGCTCAACGCCGTCTATCTGACGGTCATCCTGATCACCTCACCGGTCATCGTGTGGCAATCGCTGCGCACGGGTAAGTATCGCGATGGCTTTCGTGAAAAGCTGCTTGGCCTCGTGCCGCGTCGCGAGGGCAATGCCACCTGCGTCTGGGTGCATGCCGTCAGCGTCGGCGAGATAAACCTGATCGCGATCTTGCTGCGGGAGTTACGCGCGACGCATCCTGAATGGCAATTCGTCGTTTCGACCACTAGCCGCACGGGCTATGAACTTGCCAAGAAAAAGTACGCGTATTTATGCGTGTTTTATTGCCCGCTCGATTTCAGTTGGGCTGTTCGCAACGCAATGCGACGCATTCGGCCCTCGATGCTCGTGCTTGCGGAGTTGGAGTTATGGCCAAACCTGGTCAAGGCTGCGAAGGACTTTGGTGCCCGGGTTGTTATCGTGAATGGGCGAATGAGCGATCATAGCTTTCCTGGCTATCGACGGATTCGCCCGTTCGTGGCCAGCGTATTGCGGCGCGTCGATCTTATCGCCGCGCAGAACGATGAATCGGGCGACCGGTTCTGCTCGCTGGGCGCGCCGGCTGATCGAGTTGTTGTCACCGGCTCGCTTAAATATGACGGCGCACAAACCGATCGCGACAACCCGCGCACGCAATCGCTCCGCCAACTCGCCGGCATTTCGAGCGACGATATCGTCTTTCTCGTCGGCAGCACACAGGAACCGGAAGAACAATACGCGATCGACATCTATCGGCGCCTCGCGCCTCAGCACCCGCGGCTGCGGCTGATCATCGTCCCACGCCACCCCGAGCGATTCGACGCCGTCGCCAAGTTGCTCGACGCATCCGGCCTGAACTGGACCCGTCGCTCCGAGCTTAAGGAATCCCCTTCCTGCTCCCTGCTCCCCGTTCCCCGCTCCCCGCTTCTCTTGGTCGACACCATCGGCGAGCTCGGCGCCTGGTGGGGTGCCGCTCACATCGCCTTCGTCGGTGGCAGCTTTGGTGATCGCGGCGGACAGAACATGATCGAACCGGCCGCTTACGGCGCTGCCGTTTCATTCGGCCCGAATACGCGCAACTTTCGAGACATCGTCGCTTCCCTCCTCGCGGCCGACGCCGCTGTCGTAGTGAATTCGGCCGACGAGCTGGAAGCCTTTGTTCGCCGTTGCCTCGCAGAACCCAATTACGCAGCCGCTCTCGGCAATCGCGCGCAACAATTGGTCCAACGCCAACTTGGCGCAACGGCCCGCACGGTTGCTCTGCTGGATTCCTTGCAAAACCAGCCTCCAGCTCTTCGCCGGGCAGCAGCATAGTTGGCTTGGACAGTAAGGCAAAAATAATTAGGTGATAAAAACCGAGAGAATCGGCGTCTTAGAGATAGGCTCTTCTCTTCAAGCTCAGGCCTTGCCAGGGAAATCCCTGCCCTTTTCACTCCCTGCCATAGTTTTTCAATTTGAGAAGAAAAATTATCCCCCTCTGGCTGAGGTGCTACTGCGAATTTTTGTCCATTTTCCTCCTTGTGCTCCCCCAACAGAGGGCTATTATATGCGGTTGATGGCGAAGGCGCGTGGCCGGGGTTATTTGAGTAATTTTTTATAAGAGAGAGACAACTATGACAAAATGCATCACGCTGTTGATGGCGGGATTGTTGACCCTTGTTAGCAGTCTTATTTGCGTCAACGAAAGTCACGCCGCTTTCGGCACCGTCAGCATGAAGTTCGATAATGTGTCCCCCACTGTTACCGGTACAGTTAAGAGTACCGCCGCCCCTATTATTAGCACTAACACTAATATTGGCCGGTTTAACTGGAGCGGCGTCGAATGGAATTTGAATACGCCGATTGATGGGCTTGATACATCATTGAAAACCCTCACCACTTTCTGCATCGAGTTGGCGCAGAACATATCCAATGGCGGCACCTACACGTACCAGGTCGTCGATCTCACTAGCGCGCCCGCTCCTAGTTCTTCCTCACCGATCGGCGGCATCAATAGCGATCGGGCGAGCTACCTTAAGCTGCTCTACGACTCGCAATATGACACTCTGCTTGCAAACCCAACAAACGCCACGGTGCATGCTGCATTCCAGTTGGCGGTTTGGGAATTAACGCATGAAACGAAAGACACAAGTACGACAAGCTCTCATTTTGGCGTGTTACAAGGCGACGGTACTTTCTATCTTGATGCCTTAAGCTCTGCTGCTGGAACCTTAGCCAACAGTTGGCTCGCGGCCATTCTGGGCGGCACCGCCGTCCCAACGAATAACTACCAACTCTATGCGTTGACCTCCAGTAGCAACCAGGACCAGATTTTTGCGGTGGAAGTAGATTTGCCTGGTACAGGAGCGGTCCCCGAGGCAACGGCGATGGTAACGTGGGCCATGATACTATTCTCCGCGAGCTTCGCTTCGCGTCCTACTCGACGAGAACGAGAAATGGCATAGGCCACCTTTTTCATATTGCAGAGTGATCGGCTGAAGATAATCGTCTCTTAACGCCCGGCTATTCATGACCGCCACGCGGTTCTATGAATAGGCCGGGCAGTTTTTCGCGCTTCGCGCACGCGAATGGATGATTCAAAAACAGCTCCGACAGAATAGGATTCACCACGGAGACACGGAGGACACTGAGAAGACAGAAGTAGAGGCAGAAGAACACGCGTCGTCACTGATCTACGCTCTGTGGTTATTCTGAAAATGGGGAAGTTATTATTGAGTCGATCCTTGGGCTACTCGTATCGGAAATCTCAGGATGCTTCTCGCTACGAGACAGCTAATTGAGAGCGTTCGGGAACTCAGTCTTTCAGGCCCCCGGCAGAATCGGTGACTACCAGCGAATCAATTCCCCAACGGTCTTAGTTAATTATCAATTCGAGAAACTTCAAGTTGGGGATAGCAGGGTAAATTTTCTATGAATTTGTCCTGCTAATTCTTGACACCCCTCTTTTGAGTGTGTATTCTACCCTTGATAGATAAGTAATTCTGGTGGGCGGAAATTTAACTAGCTTTTTGCGAACAAAGTGACAGCTATGACAAAATGTACCACATTGCTTCTGGTTGGGTTCGCATTCGCCGTGAATAGCGCTGTATGCGTCAACGAAAGCCGCGCCGATTTCGGTGTGGCCAACATGACCTACACTGGCCTCGGGTCAGGTCTTGGGGTTAGTCCGATCGTCTACTGGGATTCACAGACACCAGGTAGCAAATTAGGGAGCAGCTTCGTAGGCGCACTGAAATTTACCGTTAACTCATCGACTAACACCGACATAATTCCGGTAGGCAGCAACTTCATGGCTTTCTGCCTTGAACTAAAGCAGACCTTGAACTCCAAGGCGAGCTATAATTTTGTCATCGACTCTGTGCAAAATGCTCCCAATCCGAGCACTTCCTCACCACTTCCGGGAGGCCACATTGGTGCGGTGCGAGAGGGCTACCTCACAAAGCTCTATGACTTGGCGTACGATATTATGTTGGATAAATTAAGCAGCACATCAAGCAGCACAAGAAATGCCTATGCGGGTGCCTTTCAACTGGCGATTTGGGAACTGTCGCATGAGACATATGAGCCGAGCCCCCTTCATTTTGGTGTGTCGCAGGGCGATGGTACGTTCTACCTTAATGTAGCATCCCCTACTGGAACGACTTTGAACGGCATAACCTTGGCCAACCAATGGCTCGCAGCCGTTTTGGACCCTAATGTGACAGTAGATCGTAAATATGACATCTATGCGTTGACTAACTATACGAATGCAAACACAGCCCAGGACCTGATTTTTGCGGTGCCAATCCCCGAGGCAACCGCGATGACAACGTGGGCTCTGGTCTTGCTCTCCGCGAGCGCTGTTTCGCGTCCTGCTCGGCGACGAGAAATGGCATAGTCTGCCTGTTGTGCCACGGGCCGCAAAGTTGTCTCCGCTCTCTTAAATAACGCCCGGCTATTCAAGACTGTTAAGCAGTTCGATGAATAGGCCGGGCAGTTTTTCGCGCTTCGCGCACGCGAATGGATGATTCAAAAACAGCTCCGACAGAATAGGATTCACCACGGAGACACGGAGAAAAATTTCTGTGACAGGATTTACAGGATCAACAAGATGAGATTCTTATTTGATTTCTCCAATCCTGTTGATCCTGCAAATCCTGTCTGAACTCGAATGGTTTCTCCGTGTTCTCTGTGTCTCCGTGGTTATTCTGAAAATGGGGGGAGTTGTTGTTAAGGCGCTTCTGAGCCGTTTGCGGGTTAGCGATACCGTTTGTGATTTGCTTCGCAAGCCGAGTTGCCGTAGGACGGACAATCCTGTCCGTCTTTTGGAAAATCGGCGGACTGGATTGTCCGTCCTACGGTCAAACGGTATTACCGCCCGTTTGCATGGCCTCTGTCCGCCCCGCGCTAGGCCGCGTATAATCACGCGCCTATGCCTGTTATTGAAATCCGCGGCCTGAAGAAGTCGTACCGTGTTTATCAAAAGAAGGAAGGCCTCGGAGCCGCGCTACGGGGGCTCTTTCATCGCGAATACAAGGAGGTCGAAGCCGTCCGCGGCATCGATCTGGCTGTCGAAACGGGCGAGTTTGGCGCCTTCCTTGGTCCCAACGGTGCTGGCAAAACCACGACGCTCAAGCTCCTCTCCGGCGTCATCAACCCCACGGGCGGTTCGGCCACGGTGCTGGGCTTCGTGCCCTGGGAGCGGGAAAACGCCTACCGCCGCCGCTTCGCGCTAGTGATGGGGCAGAAAAATCAGCTCTGGTGGGACCTGCCCGCGGCCGAATCGTTCCGGCTGCACCAGCAGATCTACCGCATCGCACCTGACAAGTTCCAACACAGCATGGACGAGTTGGTCGACCTGCTCGACGTTCGCCGGCTGCTTAACCAACCGGTTCGCGAGCTGTCGCTCGGCGAGCGGATGAAGATGGAATTGATCGCCGCCCTGCTCCATTCGCCCGAGGTGCTATTCCTCGACGAGCCGACGATCGGACTCGATGTCATCGCCCAGCACAACATTCAGAAATTCCTGAAGCACTACCAGGAAGTCCGCCGCATCACGATCCTGCTTACGAGCCACTACATGAAAGACGTGGCCGCGCTGTGCCACCGTGTGGTCGTCATCAACCACGGCAATATCGTTTACGACGGCTCCCTCAGCGGCATCATCGACAAATTCAGCAGCCACAAGGTGCTGACGCTGCTTTTCAATGACGGTCAACTGCCCAACGACCTGAGCCGCTACGGCGAGGTTGTGGAAATTGCCGAGCCGCGAGTGAAACTCCGCGTCGATCGCCAGCAAATCTCGCAGGTTCTCTCGACGGTGCTCGCGAACCACACGCTCGAAGACGTGAGCGTCGAGGACCCGCCACTGGAAGAAGTCATTGCGCAAGTATTCGCGCAGTCCGCTGAAAAGCTCATTCCTTGAGCAAACCTAGACTTGTTCGCATATTGCGAACATGCTAGAATTGCATGGATGAATGTCATCAGTAGACGGGCAATCCGAGCGGCCGCGCTCGCCAATCCACGATGCCGGGGGTGGTTGAACGCTTGGTGGAGAAACGCAAAGCGCGAGCAATGGACCAGCCTTTCGGATATTCGACAAACGTATTCCTCAGTCGACCACGTCGGGGATTATTTGGTCTTTAACGCTCCGGAGGGAAAGCGTCTCATTGTGGGAGTAACATTTGCGAGAGGCGTTCCACCGGTCGGCGGCACGTTATTCGTCAAATGCTTCTTGACTCATCGTGAATACGAACGCGGAAACTGGAAAAGAAATGAGGTTACGTATGGCTACTGTGAGCTATCCTGAATTACTATGCGAGGCGCAACCGCAAATCATTGACGATGAACGCTCGCATGAACGTGCGCTTCGCGTAGCGGAAAAGCTGATGAAGAAACGGCGGCTAACCGCGCCCGAGCGCAAATTATTGGATTTGCTCGCCAAACTTATCGACGACTACGAAGAAACTATCTATCCGACGCCAAAAGTCTCACCGGCAAACATGTTGGTGCATCTTATGGAGGCCAAGGAAACTACCCAAGCAGAACTGGCGCGAAATACGGGCGTTTCACGGTCGACCATAAGTGAAGTGCTCAAAGGTAAGCGCTCGATCAGCGTGGAAAACGCGTTTCGACTCGCCGAGTATTTTCACGTCGATCCTTCGTTACTTTTGGCGCGGCCTAAATAGAGAGCCACGTGCCGGACGATTCCGATCCGTATCGAGAATAGGCCTTCAGCTACCTTGCTAGGGAAGCACTGACTTCCTTTAGCCATTTATCGGTCGGCACTCCATACGGCCGAAATTTTTCGAGCGTGCCGAGGTCTTCGCTGGCCAACAGGCCGCGGTGTTGCCGCAGCTTTGTCGCCGCCGGGCTATCGAGGAAGCTGGCCGAGTCGGCAGCGCTCATTTGGAACGCGACACGCATCTCGAACTCGCGCATCGCCATTCGGTCGAGCATGCGGCTGACGTTGTTGTACGTATCGCACCAGAGTAACGTATGCACGCCCCAAGCCGGGCCGTTGCGCAAAATCTCGGCCCACTGCTTGTCGGGGCTAGGCGGCTTGTCGCGATCGGAAGAGAAGCTGAAATCGTCTTCGCCACGGCGCAAATCGCGGAACCGGCCGCCGTTGAAAATAACGAGGTAGATCGGGGTGGCGTCTTCATCGTTCGTCGATTCGCGTCGAGCAAGCTCGACCGCTATGTCGTTGATAATCCGGGCTGTGTCACGCATTCCAAACAAGCTAATTCGCTTCGGTGCCGCATCGGCGATCCGCTGCCAGGTACCGGCCTCGGGTGACTCCGGCCGAGTGCCATCCAGAACATAAATCTGTCCGCCCTGCCCTGCTAGCGCGAGAGTCGCATTGGTGAGTACTCCCAAAGCGGATTCCTCCCACGCGCCGACGACCAGCAGGTTGCTCCCCGCGTGCCGGCCGAAGCTGGCGTAGGTCGGCTCCTTGATGGCCACGGCGGCGCCGATCCACGCCTTTTGCGCCGCGCCAGTCGCACCGGCTGGCCCCTGCTCCAGCATTTCTCGCAGTTGCAGATTCTTCGCTGGATCAGCCGCCTGGTCGCCCTCAAATACGATCGTCTCTCTTTGCTCCCCGCTCCCCGCTCCCCGCTCCCTGCTCAGCGTTTCGATCTGCCGCAAATAGCCGATCCGTTGCGACTCGGGCAGCCACACAACTTGAAACGGATGATTTCCCGCGAGCAAACCGTTCTGATCGTTGTAAATCGCCTCGCCCGGCCGGCTCAAGAAGCGGGCGGCTTCGTTGCGCTCGTCGCTGAGAATGAGATGCGCATCGGCTTCGCTGCACTGCAATGCCACGCGCACGGCCATTTGCCCCATCGTGCTGCGTGCAAGCGAGTAGGCCCCGCTCAATGTCTGCGAACCCAGCATCACATGAATTCCGAACGCGCGCCCTTGCCGGACCAACCGATCGAGCAGCAACCCGGAGTCCTGGGCCAGCTTGTCGTCTTCCACGAACAGTTCTTGAAACTCGTCGACGATGAGCAGCACGCGCGGCATCGGCATCTCGGGTCGCGCTTTGCGGAAGTCGGGCAAGTCTTGCACTCCCGCCGCGCGGAACAACTCGCCGCGCCGCTGCAACTCTCCATCCAACCGTTCGAGCACGCTCAAGCCGAATTCCCGCTCGCTTTCGATCGCGATGACGCGGGCATGCGGCAAATGGTGCGTGGCGTAGGTCTTGAACTCGACGCCTTTCTTGAAGTCGATGAGGTAAAACTCCACTTGATCGGGGCCGTACATCAGCGCGGCGTTCGTGATGAAGCCGTGCAGAAACGTCGACTTACCAGAGCCCGTCTTACCGGCTACGAGCAAGTGCTGCGACGTGCCTTTTCCCAACCGCACCGGCTGCAACCGCCGAGCGCCGGCTCGACCGATCGGCACCACAAGCTCTTTCCCGCTGTCGCCTTTCCAATAATCGGCCTCGGCAGGAGCGACCTGCTCGAAGGGGACTTCGACTTTCATCGAGTCTTTCGCCGCTCGGCCCGCGGCGCGGATCACCTCATTGAATCGATCCGCGATCGGCGGCTTATCGAGCGTAAGCGGAAGCCGCTCGAAGGCCGGATAGAGCCAGCGAAAATGGGCCTTCTCGGGTGACTTGGATCGAGCCTCGGGCGAGCCCCCAGTCGCGCCGCTGGGGGCTCGCTGTTGCTCGACTCCAGCCACCCAGTCCAAGTCCAAATCGTCGACCCCGTCGAACGGCTCGGTCCTTGACTCGGGCAGCTTCCAATCTAGATGGACCGCACCGGCTTCCAGATCCGACAGATTAAAATTCGGCGGCATCTTCTGCTTGCGATCGATCATGATCAACGTGTAGATGCCGCAGCGCGGGCCGCTCGTGGCAACGCTCACCAGCTTGCGGGCTGCCGATTCGCTGAAATTCGTCGGAAAGTTCGCCACGACGAGCACCTGAAATGGCTCGGCCACTTCGCCCGCCTGGGCATTGTATTCGTGAATCGTGGCAAACTCGTTGCGGAGGTATTTTTGCAGCACCGTCTCCATGTGGGCCGTGAGCCGCGTGAGTTGCTCGTCGACCTGCCGCCCTTCGGTCCAAATGCGGCTGGCAATGAGTTGCTCGTCGAAGTCGGCCAGATGCATGAACGACGCGAAGTTCTCGCCGAGCCCCACGGGATCGAGAATCGTGAAACGGACCTTTCCCGGGGGCATCGCCGTGAGCATTCGCAACATGGCGAGTTGCAAAACATCGATCGCCTCGCGGCGTCCTTCCTCCTCCGCCGTGATGAGCAGCACCGGGTGCTCTTCAAGCGTCATCAGCGCTGGCAAATTTAGGGTGGTGCGCTCGGGACGCAGCCGCGGGTCGTCGGGGATACCATGCTTGATCTGCGAAAAGTCGAGCGACAACTGGCCAAACTCGATCGCCGGCGCCGCCTCGGTCGGGCGAGGCCAATCGGCATATTCTGTCTTGTTCCAATCGGGGAAGAGCCGCTCGCATTCCGCGTGTAGGCGATCAAACGCTTCGTTCGACGTGGCCAATCCGTTGCGCCACTGATCGGCCAACTCCGCCCATTCACGATCGTGCCCAGCCCGCAACTCGCTCACTCGCTGCGCATACTGCTGGCGATTCTCCGCGTCGCGACGATCGCGTCGCTGGGTCACGAGTGCAAGCGCGTCAGCATGCTTCTTCTTGGCGGCGTTGAGCGTGTTGTCCAATTCGCCGCGTAACTGTGCCAACCTTTGTGGGAACGTCTGCCCCGCGCGGCCGATTTCGTTTTCACTCCAGCTTTCGCTCTGGCCGAGCATCGCGTGAACGCGCTTCTCGGCAGCGACGATCTGCTTATTGCGATCCTCGACGAGCGCCTGTGCCTCACGCTGACCGCGCTCGCGAGCCGCCTGGAGCGCGATTCGCAAGGTTTGCCTCGTATCGGCCAGCAATTGTTGAATTTCTTGAAACTGCCGACCACTTTGCCCGCGAGCGATCGGCCGGAGCCAGGCATACAGCGCTGCTGTCGCCACAATCGCGACTCCCAAGCTCACCACCGCCCATATCCAATTGGTCGGCCCGATCAACAACGCAGAGGGCACCGCCGCAAGCATCCACAGCAATACAAAAATCCCAAACGGCCAGCCACCTTCGAATAGCCGCGGCAGCTTCTGATCATTCAGAGCCACAGCCGCCTCGCGTATCGCCGCCGTGAGCTCATTGGCTCGCTCGATCGTTCGCTCAACCGCGTCGCCCGCTGACTCACGGTCGCTAGGCGTGCCCTTGCTGCCGTCGAATTGCTCGGCATCACCCGATGGCTGGACAGCCGGAAACTCGCGCCATTGTCGGCGCAATTGCATGATCTCGATCGAATCTCGCTCCAAAACGGCTAACTCTTGGTTGCTCTGCTCGAGCCGCTTCACGGTAGCTCGGAAACGTTCTTGCGGGCGCCCTTTGAGTGCATCGAACACCGTGAGCGCTTCCCAGCTTGCCTGCTGCTTCTCATTGCGAGCCGCCTCGCGCACGCGCGAGAGCTCCGACTCAACTCCATGCCGCAGCCCTTTGTATTCCTCTTGAGCCGCGTTGCGATCGGCCTCGTAACGCTGCCGCGCCTGGCCGGTCACGCCTTCGTACTCGGTCGTCGCCACCGTTCGAGCGGCGTTGAACTCTCGCTCAATCTCGGCCGACGTTGCGTCGCGAGCCTGCTCGGCCGCCTGCAAACCATCGGCAAGCATGGTGCGGATTCGCATCTCCTCACGGGCACGCTCGCCCGCCAGGCGCTGCAAGTCACGCAGCAACTCCAACTCCCGTCGGGTCGAAAGCTGCTCGGTGGTGGCTAATTCAGGACTCGCAGTCACGCTCAACCTCGTCGATCAGTAAATTCATCCGTGAGATCGCGTCCAGGCCCAGTTTTAAGCGTGGGATCATCGACTCCAGGTGCTGCTCGCGAAAACGCTTGCTCACCGAGTCGTCCCATTGGTCGGAAATTTCGTTCCAAGTGATTTCCAGGTGCTCCAGCGCGTGCCGAATTCGGCCGGCGCCGGTTGCCAAGTCGCATCGTCGCATGGTGTTGCCCTAACTTCCTTCTTTCGTGGAGGTGTCGGCGTTATCCGTAATGGTAGTCGTATTGGTGTTTTCGTCGGCGGCTGAAGCCGCCTCGCCTGGCACGGATTCTTTCGTTTCGTTGGGTTCGTCCCAGATTGCTCGGGCCATGGCGACGTCGTCGTACGCGGCCTGGGGATCGCGGGCCTTCACAGCATGATACTCTTCGAGATTTCGCAGAATCTTATTCAACACGCCGATCGCCTGGGGCACATCGATCTCGACCAGTCGCACCAACTGCGAAATCCGGCCTTCGTATTCAAACATTTCGTGGCGCATCGTCTGCTGCCACTTCCGCACCCGGTCTTCCTTCTCCTGACAATATTCCAGTCGAGCCCGGGCTTTCTTGAGCGCCGCCCGCTCCTCGATGCAACTGGGTCGTTCGTTGGCGACTGGAAACATCAGGCATCGATGAAGCGCTTGCTGAGCCTCGTGTGCCCCGTCAACCGCTCGGCGCACCTGCATTTTCCAGTGCCGGGGACGATCGTGCTCCAGCCACTCTTGCATCCGCCGCATCTCGGCCGAAAGCTCGGTGAGCGCATCGCCCACCTGCGCGACGAACGACATCAGCGCCAATCGCACCGCTTCGATCGCTTCGCTCGAGTGTACTTTGGCGGAGGAGGACATAGAAATAGTGGTCAAGAGCTGAGAGTCAAGAGGGCTCGGCATTGATGATTTGGCTCTCGACTCTTGACTCTCAGCTCTCGACTCTTCTCACCTTTTCACCTTTGTTGCAAATATTCTTCGATTCGGTCGGCTTTGCGGAGGAGGAACGGGGCGTGTTCGTTGGTCACTTCCACGTAACGGCCGATCACCTTCATGTGTTCTTCGAAGTCTTCCACGAACTTTTTGTGCTCTTGGTCGCGCCAAGTGGCGCCAAGCGAATGGAGTTGGGCACGTAGCGACGTGAGTCGCTCCTCCAGCTCTGTGTTGAACTTCTTCAGATTCTGGGCAAATCGCCGCAGTTCGATCGGATCGACAATAGCTTGAGACATGCCACGACCTCTGTTCCTGCCGGTAGTGTTTGGGAGCGTAGTTGGTCAAGGCGCCGAACCCCGTCCAGGCGAATCCAACTTCTCGTCCCGATTGCACTTAGGAAAAGTAACGATCCCTCTCCATTTCATTATAACCTGAGCCATTTTTAGCGTAAACGAGCGAACTTTGGGGCGGAAGGGGCGATTGGCGCACAAAATGTTGGCATTGCTTCCCCGCCAACATGCTTGGCAACTCTTCACCTCCAAATCTAAAATGCGGGTTGGGCCACCAGTTGATGGGCGTGGTTTTGGTTGGAACCGATGTCATCGCGTTGTAAGGAGCCCTGCTTTGTTAACCGAGCAAGAGATTTCGATCAGTTGGGGTCAGGTTCTTAAAGGGAAGCAAATCGAGCCAGACGCGTTCGATCAGGCCGAGCAGTTGCTCGAAGAGCTGCGGCCCGAAAGTCCGTTGCGTCATCGCCTGACTCACGAGCTTGAAGAGCTGCGATCGATTCACCTCAGCGGCACAAGCTGCCGAGTATAAATCGGGTCGCCGCTTTACTTCTCGCCGTAACCGGATTCGCAAGAATACGGACCGGAAAAACTGTGAGCGTATTCGCGATTCCGTAGCAAACTATTTCCGCCGGTCCAATCGACCGGACTTGCCGATCGCGCGCAACAATCGCCACCCCAAAAACGCGCTCAAGAGAACGCCCAGCGCGCCGGGCACCGACGCGCCGTGAAACGCCCATACGTCACGGCTGATCATCAACGACGATCCCATAAACAACGAGCTAGTAAGCAACCCTAATACGAGCCGATTGACACTAGGCTCGAGTCCGCGGTGATCGAGATGGACATCGAACTTGCCACTCTCGACCTGCTGCAAGATTTCACGCAGCCGGCGCGGCAATACCTCGGCCAGCTTCTCCATTTCCGAATAGATTCGCCGCGCCTTGCGAATCTGCCGCGCGGGCGACAATCTCCGCCGCAGCATCTTCGATTGATACGGTTGCAGCAGCTCCATCAGGCTGAAATCCGGTTTCAGCAGCCGGGCAGTTCCCTCGAGCATGACTAGCACTTTCACCAGCATGGCGAAGCCAGGTGGAAGCACGATGCGGTAGCGCTGCACAATCTCGATCATCTCGCACAATGCGCCAGCCAGGTCGAACGATTCGATCGGTTGATTCGCATAGTGGCTCGTGAACTCGGCTAAGTCGACGCTCAGTGCCGGCTCGTCCAGCCCGGGCGGCACCGAGCCTAGCCGCATGACGAGCGACGTCAGTTGCTGCGAATCCTGCGAGACGATCGCCATGAGCATGTCTTCGATCTCTTCTCGAAGGTGCTCATCCAGCCGGGCAACCATCCCGAAATCAATCAGCCCGATGGCCCCCATCGGCAACACGATCAGGTTTCCAGGATGAGGATCGGCATGGTAGAAGCCATGGTAGAAGATCATGTCCAGGTACATCTCGGCGCCGTGGCGCGTCACCTCGCCGAGATCAATCGTCGGCATCGCCCGGAGCGCCGGATCGCACAGCCGCGCTCCGTCGAGCCATTCCATCGTCATCACACGGCCGGTCGATAGCTCCGGGTACAACCGCGGAATGCGCACGTACTGCGACCGCGCGAAGTTGCGTGCGAACTGCTGTAGGTTGCGGGCTTCACGCTCAAAGTCGAACTCACGCCGCACGGTGCGCCGAAACTCGGCCACGGTCGCCAGCGGACGGTAGGATTCGAGCTCCGGCAGTTTCTCGGCCAATTGAGCCAACCCGGCCAGGATGTCGAGGTCGACTTCCATTCGGCGGCGAATGCCCACGTGCTGCACTTTCACGACGACATCATCGCCCGAATGGAGCCGCGCGCGATGCGCCTGCCCGATCGAGGCCGAAGCAAGCGGGGTCGAATCAAAATCCGCGAACAGCGCGTCGAGCGGCTGCCCTAGCTCCGACTCGATCGTTTCACGAACGACTTCCGGCTGATCACAGGCCACGCTGGTTTGAAGTTTTTGTAGCTCCTGTGCGAGCGGCATTCCGACCTGATCGGGGCGCGTGCTGAGAATTTGACCTAGCTTGATAAACGTCGGCCCAAGCTCCTCGATCGCCAGCCGAATTCGCGTCTCCCGACTCAAATGAGCCAGCGCCTGCCCATCGCGATTCTTCAAAAAGCCCTTCACCAGCGCCAGGTCGAAGCGGCTGATCCAGTCCGCTAATCCATATTTGCTAAGGATCGATAGAATCTCGCGCCAGCGATTGGCGTTGCGGTAGACGTTGGGGATCGAGCTGATTTTCATACCGCGCAACCCCTGCTCCGACTTGATGAACGCCGCCCGCGAGCCGGGCGTCCTCGCCCCCGTCAAAAAACCCCGCCGCTCGTGATTATCTTACATCTTCAATTGTCCGCAGAGCATGATGGGAATTCAATCACTAGCCTTCACAAGCCGACCCGAATCAAGTTCCATCCGCCGCTGAAGTGCCGCCGCCATCGCGTCGCTATGCGTCACGACAACCAGGATCGCATCCCGTTCGGCCTGCAGCTCCAAAAGCAGGTTAGCAATCGACTGCCCGGTCGTGCGATCGAGATTGCCCGTCGGTTCGTCGGCCAATAGTAGCAGCGGCTCGCGCACCAGCGCGCGGGCAATCGCTACGCGTTGCCGTTCACCGCCCGATAGCTCGGCCGGCCGATGCGTGAGCCGCTTGCCCAGGCCAACGCGTTCCAAAAGGTCGATGGCCCGCTGCTGTTCGACCTCGTCTGCCGTTCCGCTGGCTAGAAAGGGAATCAACGCATTTTCCAGGGCCGTGCATTGCGGGAGCAAATGGTGCTCTTGAAATACAAACCCGATGTTATTGCGCCGGAACGAAGCGAGCGCAGCTTCATCGAGTTCGAACGGATCGCTGCCTCCTAGATGAACTTCGCCCGAGGTGGGCGGCTCGAGTGTTCCGAGAATGGAAAGAAGCGTGCTTTTTCCCGATCCGCTCGGCCCCAGGATCGCCATGTTCTCGCCCCGCGCAAGCGAGAACGACACACCATCAAGCACCCTTAGCGGCTCGGCCGGCGTTGGGTATTCCTTAACGACGTTTTCAACGACGAGATCGACAGCGGCAGCTTCGTGAAGCATATCCCCATTACACCAACCACCAGCCAATGACGATAGGGTCCAACGTTAACCGCCGAACCGAAAGAATTTACCACAGAGACACAGAGGGCACAGAGAAGAGATTTTTTATCCACAGATGAACGCAGATAGACGCAGATTAAGGTAAGGATAGAGTAATTATTCTCTTTGAATTGAATCTGTGTGCATCTGCGTTCATCTGTGGATAACTTCTTCTCCGTGCCCTCTGTGTCTCTGTGGTAAGTCTTCCCCGACCTACACGCATCTCAGCCACCCGCCAACTCGCGAAGCTTCTCGCCAATTTCAGCCGGAATAGGAATAGAAATAGGCGCGCCGCCATGCGGCACGCGGCAGCAGACGCTCGTCATCGATCCCCGCGCTACATTGCGGCCGGCGTGCGAAAACACGAAACCGTACGTCACGCTCTTCGTACCGACGCGATCGACCGTGACTTCGATCTCCAGCACTTCCTCGCAACGGGCCGGCGAATGATATTCGCACGACGCAGCCACGCGGGGAAAGGTAACGACCTCGCCGCCAACCTCTTTGAACACGCTCAGCCCAAGACTCCGCAAGAGCGCGTGCTCAGCCGCCTCCATAAAGCGAAAGAACGCCGAGAAGTGCATGATCCCGGCCATGTCGGTATCAGCAAACTCGACAAAGCGGGTCGTGTGGAAAGGAATAGGCATGGCTATCGGCTTTCAGCTCTCGGCTGTCGGCCAGAAACTCAAGCTGATAGCCGACAGCCAATAGCTCGCCAGAATCAGTCGCCCACGTAGGGCAACAAAGCCATGAAGCGCGCCCGCTTAATCGCCCGCGCGACCGCATGCTGGCTTGCCGCATGACAACCCGTTTTGCGACGGCTTACGATCCGGCCATGGCGGTTGGTGAGCTTCGTCAACAGGTCGAGGTCCTTGTAGTCGACGTACATCGGTCGCGGGGCCCGGCCGTCGATGTACAGCGGATCGCGCTTGGCGACCTTCTTGATGTTCTTATTGCGTTTGTTGCGGTCGTTACGGTCTTGATACGGGGGCATGGCGATTTCCAAAAATGCTTGCTGACAGCTTTCAGTCCTAACTCAATTGAGGGCCTTGCATTGTAACGAAACTCCATTCCCTGGCCAAGCGGTGAACCTGCCCCAGATTTCCAGAGCGAGTCTGGATAAGAGGGGGCCGGCGGCAGGTGGGAGGCAGGCGGGGGATCTACCCGATGGTAC
>CAZJWY010000092.1:0-10478 GCA_964549545.1 uncultured Planctomycetaceae bacterium
AACATTTCGACGAAATCGGAGCCACTAAGGCTGAAGAAGGGCACTCCTGCCTCGCCCGCGACCGCCTTGGCCAAGAGCGTTTTGCCGGTTCCCGGAGGACCGACCAAGAGCACACCCTTCGGAATGCGCCCGCCGAGCAACTGGTACTTCTCGGGCGTCTTGAGAAACTCGACGACTTCCCGAAGTTCGTCGACGGCTTCGTCGATGCCGGCGACGTCGTCGAATGTGATTTCGATTTCTTCCTGGGCGAACAGCTTGCCTCGGCTGCGACCGAAAGCCATCGGTGAGCCAGCTCCCCCCATCCGCCGAATCATGAAAATGAACAGCATGACCAACAAACCGGTCATCAGCAGGATGGGAATATAATTGAGCAGTGGGCTAGGCGGCCCAGCGGCTCTAAAGGAGAGATCACGCTTGCGAAGCAGCTCGCTCAAACTTTGATCTTCGGGCAAACGCTCGACGCGCAGCTCGACTCCCTTCTCAATTCCTTTGTCGGCGGCGGAGGAAATCTCTTTTTCGCCTGATTCGCTCGCTGGGGCGCCGGCTCGAAAACGTTGTTTGGTAACCTTGGCGGAAACGGCCGAATTGCCGACGACGATATCGCTAAGATCCGAAATGCGAAGTCGCTGGTGGGGCTGGGTGGTGGTGGGGTCATCGATTTCGATGTAGCCGGCCCCATCTTCACCATTGGCGTCTTTACCGCTAACGTTGATCAACTTTAGCAAGTCGCTGTAGCCAAGCTGCAGAGCGCTGGTGCTGTTGAACATGGACACCATCAGCAGCAAGACCACGCCCAAGGCCAGCATGTACCAAACCAGGTTGCCGCTCTGCGGGGCTTGTTTTTTGTCTGATGGCTTTTCGTTGGAAGATTGCGGTTTTTGATCTTTTTCCATGGATGAGCAGCGTTGGGGTGATGGCCTCTCTCGTGGTTGCCGGCGTGTGTAAGTAGTTGCCGGCCTAGGGCCGATGAGCGTTAGGCGATTTGTCCGGTTTGCCTAAACTGGACCGTCGCCGTGCAAACTTTATGGTAGGTATCCCAGGCCAAAAAAACAACGAACCGCCCCCCACTTCAGCACCATCCATAGACCGAACTTACCGAGAAATCCAGCGTATAATCGTTACAGTCGGCAAATCGTGGCTCGGCTTGTGGATATAGGCAGGCCTACCTAGAATGGCCTGTTCGCCGCGCTTGCCGTGACGTTGGCGTTGAGATTTGATCCACGTCAATCGTGCGCGGCAAGTTCGAATTCCTATTTGCGATGCGGCTTAAGCTACTCGGCGGCCATCTGTTGCGACCGGAATAATCGGAAAGCGACGGAAAATACGTGGCCGGTCATTGCTGCTCGCACATTTTCCCGCGCCACGAATGGCCAATGTCTGTTGCCACGAAGAAGATTGCTGTTTTTGGTTCGACCGGGAGCATCGGCAGAAACGCGTTGGAAGTGATCGCGGCCAGCGAGGGGCGATTGAACGCCGTGGCGTTGTCCGCGTATGGAAAGCTAGACCTGCTCTTGGAGCAGGCTCGAGAGTTTCGCCCTCGGTGGGTGATTGCGGCGGACGAGGAGTCGGCCAGCCGATTCGATTGGACGGCGCTTCCGCAGGGAACCGAATTGCTCATAGGCTCCGCCGCAATCGCAGAGGTAGCGGCGGCGAGTGAGGTGGATGTCGTGCTGGCCGCGATTGTCGGCAGCGCGGGGCTGCGTAGTACCTGGGCAGCCATCGAGGCCAAGAAGACGATCGCCTTGGCGAACAAAGAGACATTGGTCATGGCCGGCGGGCTCGTCCATCGGCTCGCGGCCAAGTCCGGCGCAACCATTTTGCCAGTCGACAGCGAGCACAGCGCGATTTTCCAGGCGATGCAGGCGGGGCGACATGACGAGGTGCGGCGAATCATCCTCACAGCCAGCGGTGGACCCTTTCGCCAGTTGTCGCTCGACGAGATGAAACAAGTCACGATCGAAGACGCCTTGAATCACCCCACGTGGGACATGGGTCCCAAGATCACGATCGATTCGGCCACGATGATGAACAAGGCGCTGGAAATCATCGAATCGCGCTGGTTGTTCAATCTGACGGCCGAGCAGATCGAGGTGGTGATTCACCCGCAGTCGGTGGTTCACTCATTTGTCGAATTTATCGATGGCTCGGTGATTGCCCAAATGGGGCCGCCTGATATGAAGCTGCCGATTCAATACGCCCTGGAGCACCCGCATCGGCAGAAGGGAGTGGCTCCGCGAATGGATTGGCGTGAGCGCTGGCGGCTCGATTTCGAGCCGGCCGATCCGGAGCGTTGCCCGGCCCTGGCACTTGGCTATGATTGTGCGCGCCGCGGGGGAACGAGCGGCGCGGTGCTCAATGCGGCCAATGAAGCAGCCGTAGAAGCCTTTCTACAGGGCGAGCTACACTTTACTGAGATTATTCCGGCTTGCCGAAGCGTGCTGGAGGCACACAATTTTGACCCCGAACCCACGCTCGAAGAGCTTGAAGAGCTCGACCGCTGGGCCCGTGAGGAGGTAGCACGTTGGGTATGCACTTGATGGGAATGATCGAACTGTCCGCCCTCCTGTCGTTGGCCTGGATTATTCTGAAAGTCGCCATCGGCTTGGGGGCGGTGATCTTCGTCCACGAGTTGGGCCACTTTCTCGTGGCGAAGGCCTGCGGCGTCAAATGCGAAAAGTTCATGATTGGCTTCGATATCGGCGGCTACAAAATCGCCAAGCGCTACGGCGAAACCGTGTACGGCATTGGCATTCTGCCACTTGGCGGCTACGTGAAGATGCTGGGGCAGGATGACGATCCAGCCCACATCAAAGAGCAGATGGAGAAGTCGCAGGTCGACGAGAACAACGCCAACGCAAAGGCCATCAAGGGCCCCGACGGCGAAACGTATTATGTCGATCGCCGCAGCTACCTGGCCAAAAGCGTGCCCCAGCGGATGGCGATTATTTCTGCGGGCGTGATCATGAACGTGATCTTCGCGTTCATCTTTGCCGTGATCGCGTATGGGATGGGCGTTCCTTATCGTCCGGCGGTCGTTTCGGAAGTGGTGCCGGGATCGCCAGCGTTTCAAGCCGACATCCGGCCGGGGGACGAGATCGTAAAAATTGGGAACCGCACCAATCCCACCTTCATACAACTCATGAGCAGCGTGACGCTGGGCGACCTCGAGCGTGGGATCGATACGCAAGTGCGGCGAGCCAGCGACGGGCAGGTCGTAAACGTGTTGCTTAAGCCAGATCCGAATTCAGGCCGGTTGGCCACGATCGGGCTCGCGTCGCCCCTCTCGCTGACCGTTGCGGGCCATCCTGAAAACTCCCCCGTGACCAATGCCAAGCTGGTCAAGCCGCCGGCCGGGCAGGTCGCCGAGGACCAGGCCAAGATTTTGACTGGTGACGAAATCGTTCAGGTGGGCGACGTTCCGGTAAAAGACTTTCCGGCGTTTTCGGCTCAATTGGCCCAGCAGCCCGAGAAGCCACTCTTGGTCACGCTTCGTCGTGCGGTGAAGCAAGCAGGAAAGGCAAGTGGCCAAGAGGCGACGGATAACAAGTCGGCTGAGTCAGAAGAACTCACCTTCGAGGTCCCCGCGCAACAGCTTCACCGCTTCAATTTCTCGATGAAACTGGGGCCAATCACATCGGTGCGAAATAACTCGCCGGCAGCCAAAGCCGGCTTGCTTGCCAACGACCAGATTGTGCAAGTCGACGGCAAGAAACTCGGCGAAGGCGCCAATCCGCAGGAAACGTGGGACGGCGAGACGCTCCCCGATTATTTGCGCCGCGCGGTTGCTGCCGGCCGCGAAGTGGAATTCACGATCGAAAGGCCCTCGGCTGGCGCTGCCGCGCAAGAAATGAAAATTCGCGTGAAGCCGGAACTGGCTACGCTGATGAACTCGGCCCCACGCGCGCCGGGCGCGCCGATGGCATCCAACGAGATCGGCATCGCGTACCAGCTTCAAAACGAAATCGCGATAGTCGCACCGAATTCGCCGGCCGCGACGGCAAAAGTGGAGCCTGGAGACAAGGTGCTCCGGGCAGAGTTTGTCTTTCCTGCCGATAAAAAAGATGATGAGTTGCCAGAACCGTTGGTAGTGAAGTTTGTACCTGACCAACCTGGTGGGCTTGGGCAATTATGGCAAAAGATTTTTGGCAGCGCGCCTGTCAAGAGAGAGAGGTTCGAATGGCCGAGATTGATCGATTCGCTGCAATTCGTTCCGGCAGGGACCGAGGTGGAGCTGACCTTGCAACGCGGTGATGCCGCGCCGCGCCAAGTCAAGCTGGCACCGGTGATCGATGACAATGCATTCGTCGCCGCGCGTGGCTTCTGGTTCAAACCGGTCGAGCGAGTCCGCCAGGCCGCGACATTTGGCGAGCAAGTGCGATACGGCTGGGACGAAACGACCGATGCCTTATCGATGGTGTTCCGCTTCCTGCAAAAAATCGGCGGGCAGGTTCCCGTGTCGGCTCTTGGCGGCCCTGTGACGATCGCAAAAGCCGCCGGTTATTCAGCGTCCGAGGGAATTTCCTCGCTGTTAATCTTTCTGACGATGCTCAGTGCGAATCTGGCTGTATTGAATCTGATGCCGATCCCACTGCTGGACGGCGGTCACCTTGTGTTTTTGGCCTATGAGGGCCTCCGCGGTAGGCCGGCGAACGAGAAGTTCGTCGTGGCATTGCATACGGCGGGATTCCTGTTCATCGTCAGCCTGATGCTCTACGTGCTCGCGCTCGATCTGAATATCATTCCGCGCAACTTGTAGGTCCGCCGAGCCGAGGCGGACCTTACGGTGACGCTGCTGGAAGGTCGTTCGGGTCGGACCGCCACAGGGCGCATTCAGAAAGACGGGATAACAGGATTTTCAAGATCAACAAGATACCGTGAAGGCATGTACTGCAGTTGAACTGCTGCAGTCTGCCAGAATCCTGTTGATCCTGCCTATCTTGTTATCCCGTCTAAATCCGAATTGAGAATGGGCGAGATTATCAACCCGCGGCGGGGCGGCCGCTACGACCGGCAACAACGCGCTTCTGGACGTCTGTCTCCAGAACGCCGAACGCCTGCTCATGCCGCTGGACGGACATGTGGAGCGCTTGGAGCATCCGCTTGGCCGTGAAGTAGTTCACCACGATTCGCTGCTTCACGTCGACCGGCTCGGTGGGCACGCCAAACGGCTGGGCATTCAGACCGAAGTCGAGAATTAGCTCTTCTGGAGTGCCAGTAACGCGACAAAAGTTCGCGTAGAGCGAAATCGCGTGTTTGTCGGTGACTTCGACGCGTTGCCCTTGCTGGGGTTGTTGCGGAGCGGCTGGAGCTTGTTCGCCATCTTCTTGATCGGCCACGATAATTCCCCTTCAGTAAAGCTATGTTGATCCGTCGGTTCGCTATGTCGATGGGTGAACCGACTTGTAATGTACGTTGTTTCGGTCGGGGCAACTACCCATGAATTAACCAAGTTGGCACTTAGCCGGACCGCCACGCGGTCCGGGATCCGACGAGCGTGGCTCGCCGGCTATTGGACTCGCATTTTGATAATTTTTGCTTTAGTCCGCATCTGCCTCTCGGCGAATGCTGAGGATCACGCTCTCTGAGTCGTTGCCGGGCGTCGCATAACTTGCCGCCTTGCGCAGCTCCAGGTCGCGCATCTGGCCATGGTGACGGGCTTCGTTCCGTTCCTCGACCCATGAAGGACCTTTGATCATGAGCAGTTGGTCGAACGCGCCCCAGTGAGGCTTCAGCCAGGTGAGTGCTTTGACCAGCGGCGCCAAGCCGCGTGCGACTAGCGTGTCGAACGTAGTGACTTCCAGAACATCTTCAACCCGATTGGGAAAAACTCGAATGGGCAGCCCCAGGTCGGCCACGATCGCTTCGACCGCCCGTGCTTTTTTTTGCGTCGAGTCGCAAAGGTTTACGACCAGGTCTGGCCGTAGAATCGCGATCACGATGCCCGGAACGCCGCCGCCCGTGCCGACGTCCAGCACTCGTTCACCCTGTTCGAGCAATTTGCTCAACTCGTAGCTGTCGAGCATGTCGCGCCCGACGAACTTTTCGAGCGCTGTGTGGCGCGTCAGGTTCATCCGCTCGTTCCATGTCCACAGTAGTCGGCGGTAGAGGTCGAGTTTTTCGGCCTGCTCGTCCGTTGCCACGATTTGCAGCGCGGCCAATTGCTTCTTCAGCGCATCAACTTGCGGCGGAATGTGATCAGCGGGCATATCCACGGTAGGTTGACCTCGAACGTTGGGCGGCGATAATCCGGAGCATTGTAGCAGGCACGCAGCATGTGCCGTAGCAGCCCACGTAAATGCTTTTGTGTTCTTCACCAATTTTGATTACGGCACACGGAATGTGCCTACTACGATGGCCAATGCATCCAATCAGTTTGTTACGCTTCCGCGCAACTCGAATCAGGCTCGCGGGATCGCTCAATACGCCCTCGATATGGTTCAGGGACGCCACCCAGGGCCGAGCGACGCCGTGCTGGCGAAAGTCGAGCAGTTCCACCTGGATAGTGTGGCTTGTGGCGTTAGTGCCCTGGCGGCGGGTGCGAACGCGCCGACGGTACTTCGGCAAGAAGCGCTGGAGTATCCGACTCCGGCAGATCGTGGCGGCGTGCCGATGTTTGGCAACACCGTGACGGTTGCCCCGGAGAAGGCCGTGCTTGCTTGTTCCTCGGCCGTGCGCGAGTGGGATTCGAACGGCACCAATTTCGGTTACAACCCCGAGCGAAACGCCACTGCCGGCGAATTTGGCCACAACGACTTTTATCCCGTCGCGATTGCCGCCGCGCAAATTACCGGAGCCAACGGTCGGCAGGCGCTGGTCGGCATGGCGACGCTCGATGAAATACGCGGCCGATTGGCGGAAGTGTTTGCACTCAAGAACTACAAGATTGACCATGTTGTTCACGGCGCGATCGCCTCGGCCGCCGTCTATGGCGCGATGCTCGGTGCGACGGTCGATCAAATCGAATCGGCCATCGGGCTGGTGGTTGCCCATTACATTCCTTTTCGCGCGATTCGCCACGGGCACCAACTCTCCGATTCGAAGGGGGCCTCGGCCGCGATCAGCACCGAGGTAGCCGTGCTCAGCATGCGGCGAGCCATGCGTGGATTCGTCGGCCCCGCCGACATCTTGCGCAATCCGCAGGCGATTTTCTGTCTCTTCGAGAAGCCAGCAAAGCCGGACAGCAGCCCGTTTGATTTGTCGCTGTCCACTGTTGGCGATGACTTTGCCGTGATGGGAATGCACTTTAAGTTGGGGCTTTACGAGCACCAATCGGCCGGCGCGATTCAAGGCGTTATTAGTTTGATCGATGCCGAGCCGAAGCTGCTCGACGATCCGGAACAACTTCAAGAGTTACGAATTCAGATTTATGAGCCCGCGTTCAGCATCATCGGCGATCCCCATAAACGCGATCCGCGTACTCGCCAGAGCGCCGACCATTCGATGGTTTACATCATCGCCACGCTTTTGCGGAAAGCGTATGAAGCGCGTCGTGCCGGCTGGGACGGGCAGGGGGGGTGGCAGAAGTTAATGCTCGCGCCGGCCGACTATGCAGAAGACGAGTCGGCACTGTTTCACCCGCTCACGCGCCAGTTGATGCAGCAAATCGATTTTCAGCATGGCGGCCCTGAATACGATCGCCGTTATCCGGACGGAATTCCCACCTCGGTCGAGATTTCGCACGCTCAATTGGGGCAACTGTCGAGCGGACTGGTGATGTATCCACAGGGGCACGCGCGGGCGGACGCGACGGAGTTGCCGGCGCTATTGGCTCATAAGTGCCGGTTGCTCGTGGGCATGGCAGTCGACAATGTCGACACGTTCGTGGAGCGTTTTACGAACCTGCGAGATAGAAATCGGCACGATATCAAGCAGTTATATGATTTCCGAATCGGGGAGATTACCGGATAGCGGCCGCAGCAATTACTGTTTCATCTGCTTTATCAGTATTGTCGTATTCAGCATGTGGTCCGATCCAAAACCAATGGATGGTATCGCTTTCCACAAGCCCAAGGGCTCGCCAGCCGATTCCCACACGAACGGAGTAGAGTGCCTCGTAGTGATGGATTTGCTTGAAGTGCAGGCTGGGGTGATTGGGATTGGAACGCCAAAGGCAATAATTTTTTCGGGCCTTAGCTTTTACGGCGTCTGGCAAGCGGCCGAAGCACTCGACGAAGTCTTCCGTGACGCGCGACTTCAAAGCTCGTCAATTCCTATATCTCGGATACGGCCTTGCCGAATATCATCTCGCACTTTATTCGCGATGCGAGACAGCTCCGTCTGAGAAGCCGCAAATGCCGATTCCCATTTGGCGTCGTCGGCAAGTTCTTCCAAGATAAGCACAGCCATTGCGTCCTGGTCTGAATCGGGCAGCTTTTGAAGTTCAGTGATCGCTTGTTGCAATAGCTGCGTCATATCTACTTCTCGCCCTTGGTCCAATCCCGCCGTCCGCGTGAGCTGGGGATATTCATCGCCTTGCGGTACTTGGTAACCGTGCGGCGGGCCACGTCGATGCCGGCTTTGCCAAGTTCTTCGACAATGGCATCATCCGATAGCGGCGCTTTCTTGTCTTCGTTGTCGACGATTTCCTGCAGCTTGATGCGGACTCGATCCCAGGCGACTTCTTCGCCATCGGCCGTGGTGGTGCCGCCGACGAAGAACCGCTTGAGCGGGAAGATGCCGCGGGGCGTTTGTATCCATTTGTCGTCGACGGCCCGGCTGACCGTTGTCACATGAACGCCAACCTTATCGGCGATCTGCTGCATTTTGAGCGGCTCGATATGGTCGGGGCCTTCATCGAGAAACTTCGTCTGATGATCGACGATCGCTTGTGATACGCGCGTCAGCGTACTGCGGCGCTGCTCGATCGATTCGATCAGCCACTGAGCCGAGTTGATTTTCCGCTTGATGTATTCGCGCGTCTCGGCGTTCGTGCCTTCATCGCGCAGCAGCTTGCGATAGTACGGGCTGATGTACAGATTCGGAAGCTGCGTATCTTCCAGTCGCACCTGATACTTGCCTTCGTCGTTCCGCTCGACAAACACATCGGGCGTCACGCTGGGGGCGGTCGTTGCCGTGAAGTCGGCGCCTGGCTTGGGCTTGAGCTTGCGTAGCTCCTGCCAAACTTCCTGAATCTTCTCAATCGACATGCCGGTCTTCTTCGAGATCTGCGGCAAGCGATTGTTCTCCAGGTCTTCTAGATGATTCTCAATCAGGATGCGCAGCTCGTCGTAATCAGGCATGCCGGGAATGAGTTGCAGCAGCAGGCATTCCTTGAGCGTGCGAGCGCCCACCCCCGGTGGATCGAGCCGCTGAATGACTCGCAGCGCCTCTTCCGCAATCACCATCTGCTTGGCTCGGTAAGCGTTGTAATCGCCGTTCACGTCGGGGGCCACCGGTGGCAGCAGTTCTTCCAGCGGCGTTTTCAGATAACCATTCGTATCGAGGCTCGAGATAATCCGATCGGCCATCCGCCGCACGTCGTCGGTCGCCTCGAACCAGCTAAGCTGGTGGTGCAAATAATCGACCAGTGTTTCGGGCCGCGCGAGCATGTTGGCCATCGCATCGTGGCGACGATCTCCCTCGGCTTCGATCCGATTCATCGACGGCCGGCTACGCTCCTCGTAGTCGTCCGGCAGGTTCTCGGCCATGTTGAGCAGCCGCTCGAAGTCGTCTTCATTGTTGCGATCATCTTTGACGACCAGCTCGCGTTCGGTATCCGCGACGCTGCTCCGGGCCTCGGCGGCGTCGCCCTCTTCTTCGGCAGTGGTCTCTTGGTCAGCATCCAATTCGACCGTCTCGAGCATCTCGTTGGTTTCCATTTCGTGCTCGATGCGCTCCTGCAGCGCCATGAGCGGCAATTGCAGGATTTCCATCGACTGGATCATCCGCGGTGCAAGCACCTGCTTTTGAGCCAGTTGCATCTGTTGGCCAAGAGATAGTCGCATGAAAAAAACTCGATGTCGGAGTGTGCGCCGGTGGTGTCTACCGGTGCGCTATTTAGCATACCGCTCGGCCTCGAACGAGGTCAAACTGGCAGCTACCATTCTATTCTAACATCCGAATTTCAAAGCCAAGGATTTGCAAAATCAAGGAAGAAAGCAACTTACCAAGCAGCACTCAGGAAAAGGTGCCCAAATAACCAAAGGGCTTTTGCGCCGGCGGCCACGCCGCACCTTTGCCTTCCGGCCAATCGATGCACTGATTGCTTTTTCCGCAAACTGACCTTGCTAGGTTTTATCGCCATCCGGATTGCTGCCCGGAAGTTGGGACAAGATGTCGGCAAAGCCATCCAGCGGCAGGCCGCCCGCCAGGCGTTGGATCGCCTCTGCGTGCATTTGCTTGGCTTTCGCTTGGGCGGCGTTGATTGCGGCCGGCAGCAAGTCCTCGATCATCTCGCGATCACCCTTGGCAACCAGCGGAGGATCGATCCGCACGGCGAGTACGTCCCCCAGCCCGTTCACATCGACTTCCACCAACCC
>CAZJWY010000092.1:10488-12745 GCA_964549545.1 uncultured Planctomycetaceae bacterium
ACCCGCCACCGGCCGCTCCCGTAGCCTTCTTGGTTTTCAGCTCTGCCTGAATCGCTTGCATCTTCCCGCCCATCTCCTGGGCTTGCTTCACGATCGTGCCAAGGTTGGCCAGACTTCCGAGTCCTTTGAACACTTGTTTGTTCCAGGTGTTTTACTTTTGAAGGGGAATAATTTACCACGGAGACACAGAGGGCACGGAGAAGAAAGGTCTAATGACTAAATCTCAATGACCAAAGAGCTGGCATTAAATTAAGTTGGTCATTGGACCTTTTGGTCATTTGGTCTTCTCCGTGTCTCTGTGGTGAGTATCCGAATCTCAATTCGATTTACTTTCCGGCGGCGTGTAGCGCAACTTATCAGGCGCAACTTCAAACAGTTCCATCGCGCGTCGAACGAATGGCTGCTCGGCCACTTGCGCTAGTTGCTCGCGTCGTGAAACTCGCGTCGTTGGCGCGAGGTCCTCTTTCGGTAGGCCGCCGTTGGCAATCGCTTGTTTGAATTGAGCGAAAACCGACTCGCGTTCACTCGCTGGTTCCGGTTGCTCATTGGTTTCAACCGCAGGCGTCTCGATGACGTGTGGCGCGTCATGACGCTGAATCACCTCGACATGGGCCGGCGCGGGCGGGGCAGGCGGGCTTAGCGGTTCAGCCGCGACAACAGCCACGCGGGCTGCCGCTTTACTCGCTGGTGGCGGACTCGTCGGGGTGGCAACGTTGGGTGGAGCTAGTCGGGGCTCAGCGTTTTTTTTTAGATCGACCTGCGCTTGTAAACTGGCCTGCAAGCTGCCGACAGGCTGTGGGTGGGAGGGCACTGCTGGAGATGGCTTAGCAGCAGTGGCTACTTCACCAGCGTTACCTCGCAACTCGGCCACCAGTGCCGCGAGATCGTCCATCTCGCCAATCTGGCAAATTCGCACGATCGCCATTTCGACGAGCGTTCGCGCGTGCATGCTGACCCGAAGCCTCGCGCTGGTGTGGTCAAGAATCTGACCGATCGCCAGGACAGACGGAAGCCCCAGTTGGCGCCCCACCTGGGCGACCTCTTCCGCTTGCGTCGGCAGCGCGTAAAGCATCTGGTCTGGTCCACAGCCGACGGCCGTGGTCATGACGTCACGAAAGTAGCCTACCAGCTGATCGAGCAACAAACCGACTTCAACGCCGCTTTGGATCGTTTCGTCCAATTCGCGAAGGGCGGCCGAAGCATCACGAGCGACCAGGTGTCGCATCAGGCCGTTGAGGCGTTCCGCCGGGGCAATGCCTAGAAGCTGGTTCACATCGGCTGCCGAAATCTGCCGGTGTCCCACTGCGAGCAGTTGTTCGAGCAGCGATTGACTGTCGCGCATCGACCCGGCTGCCCGGCTGGCGAGAATCTGCAGCGCATCTGGCTCGACCGCGACCCCTTCGGTAGCGGCGATCTGCGCGAGCCGACCTTGGATGGCCGCTGCACTCACACCTGCAAAATCGAATCGCTGGCAGCGCGAGAGGATCGTGATCGGTATCTTCTGCGGTTCGGTCGTCGCAAAGATGAACTTCACATGCTCGGGCGGCTCTTCCAGCGTCTTCAGAAGCGCGTTGAACGCTTCTTTGGTGAGCATGTGGACTTCGTCGATGATGTAGATCTTGTAGCGAACGCGGCTCGGCCGCACGGCCACGTTTTGCCGCAGTTGGCGAATCTCATCGATGCCGCGATTGCTGGCCCCATCGATTTCGAGCACATCGACATCATCGCCGGCCGTCACGCGGAGGCAAACATCGCACTGATTGCACGGCGTCGGTGTCGGCCCTTCGACGCAATTGAGCGCCTTGGCCAGAATGCGCGCGGCCGAAGTCTTCCCCACTCCCCGGGCACCGGTGAACAGGTAGGCATGTCCCACGCGGCTGCTTGAAATAGCCTGTTGCAGCGCCCGGGCAACGTGCTCCTGCCCCACCAACTCATCGAAGGCCTGGGGCCGATAACGCCGAGCAATGACCGTATAACGGCCGCCGGACGCTTCCGAATCAGAGCTAGATCGAGACGAGTCGTTCATCCGTTACGTGACGATGTCTTAAAAGCCTTGAAAACAAAAAAGGTGCCAGCCATCAGGCTTCAGATACTGACACCTGACACCTGAAACTCGACACCTACTACTCGCACGACTATCAGTGAGAGGCCCCCACACAAAGAGACGCAGACTTATGGCTGCTGTGTTTCCACCCTGACCAGGTTCGTTAGGTCCCCTTTGCAGAGGCCCCTCACCGATAGTCGTGCTTAGAATCGC
>CAZJWY010000092.1:12755-15361 GCA_964549545.1 uncultured Planctomycetaceae bacterium
CGCTCTTCAAGTTGTACGCTGGGCGTGGTCTGTCGTCAAAGGTTGCCGAAACATACGGGATTTCGCTGCCTCGTACCTTAGCGAGAGCAAGCACGGGCGTTAGTGAACCATCACTTTCGCGGCAATTTCGCGGGCCAATATTTTGTCGTTGTTGCCGATTCGAATCGTGAGGCTGTCGCGCGCCTCGTCGTTCGCAACGAGCGAGCCCTGCGCCCCGATCGCCAGCCCCATCTGAGAGAGGCTGCGCAAGAAGTCGGGCGATTGATCAATCACCCTGGCAACCCGGAATCGATCTCCTGTCGAGCAACCTACCAATGGCCGGTCGACCGCCTCGACCATCGTGCCGTCTGCCATGGGAATTGGATCGCCATGCGGATCGGTCGAGGGGTGTCCCAGGTAGGCGTCGATGCGATCGATCAGCGCATCGCTCACTGCATGCTCCATATGCTCGGCCTCTTCGTGTACTTCGTCCCACGAAAGGTTGAGCGTTTCGGTCAGAAATTGCTCGATCAGCCGGTGCCGGCGTACCACGCGCAGTGCCAGGGCTTCGCCCGAGGGAGTCAGCCGTACGCCCTCGTAGGGCATGTAGGTCGCCAGATTGCTCTCATCGAGTGTTTTGAGCATGCTGGTCACGGTGCCCGGTAGCACCCCGAGCGCGTTCGCAATCTGGCCAGTTGCAACCGCACTCTCGCCATTCGCCTGAGCGAGCTGGTAGATGGTTTTGGCGTAATTTTCGACCGTCAGGCTGGGCATGGCAGGCTAGTCACTCGCGGCCAGATACGGGATGCTTATTGTCCAGCCCTATTATCCTGTATTTCCGACCCGGCTTCCAGCATGGCAGAGCAAACTCAATTTCGCACCGAGGCTTGGCGGAAGCTCTACCCGTTCGATTCCCACTGGGCCGACGTGTCTTCCGGCCGGATGCACTACCTAGATGAAGGGCCCGCTTCGGCGAGTAAAAATGACGCGGAAACGCTGCTGTTCGTTCACGGCAATCCGACTTGGTCATTCCATTGGCGCCGCCTGATTGCTGCTTTTAGCCCGGACTATCGCTGTATCGCCCCCGATCACATCGGCTGCGGCTTAAGCGAAAAGCCGTCGCGATTTCTCAAGCTGGAGGATCACATTGAGAACTTGTGCGACCTCGTCAACCAGTTGAAGCTCGACCGAATCACGCTGGTTGCCCAGGATTGGGGCGGCGCGATTGGTTTGGGAGCAATGCTCCGCCTGCAAGATCGCTTGCAACGCATCGTGCTATTCAACACGGGTGCATTTACGCCGCGCTACATTCCCTGGCGGATACGAGCCTGTCGTTGGCCGTTGATCGGCCGCCTAGCAGTGCAGGGGGCCAACGCGTTTAGCCTCGCCGCGCTGCGAATGACGCTGGCCCGCAAGCCTCACCTCGAATCGAATGTTGCGGCCGGTTATTTGGCACCGTACGATACCTGGCAACATCGACAAGGGGTCTATGGCTTCGTTCGAGACATTCCCAGCCCTCGTTCAGAAAAGCCAGTAGATACAAATACTCAATCGGGAAATGACTCGACCTGGGCAACACTGACCGCAATGGAGCGTGGGCTGCCGCAACTCGCCGATCGTCCCATCTGTTTGATCTGGGGAATGCGCGACTGGTGTTTCCGCTCCGATTGCCTCGACCGCTTTCTCGAAGCGTGGCCACAAGCAGAGTCGCATCGCTTGGCCGACGTCGGCCATTGGGTCGTGGAAGACGCCCCCGAAGAAGCGCAATCGATCGTCGCCAGCTTCCTAGGCAAAACCGTAGTCACCACCCATAGCGAGCCGCCGGGTTTATCCCGGCGGGCATAACCCCCACGTTTCACCAATCGCAACGACAATGCCTCCCCTTCCCGCCGGCACCGCCGCCACCCTGGCTTGCATCTACGAAGCTACCGCCCGCAAGCCCGGCAATGTGTACCCCGGCGCCGACTTCGACGATACCACCACCTACGCCGCATTTGTGAAAAGCGGTGCCGTGACCAGTCCTATCATCGACCGGGCAACAAATGCCGGTGTCGGACAAACTGTTCTCGACGCGGTTCGAGCGACTCGCGAAGCCGTCGGCACGAATACAAATCTTGGAATGCTCTTGCTCATCGCGCCGCTGGCCGCCGTGCCGCCGGGGACGAAGCTGGGGGACGGCATTTCTCACGTACTCGCGAGTCTGACGCCAGCCGATACCCACGCGGTCTACGAAGCAATCCGCCTAGCCAGCGCGGGCGGCCTGGGCCAGTCGCCCGAAGCCGATGTCCACAGCGATCCGCCCCCCGAGTTAACCCTGGTCGACGCCATGCGACTGGCGGCCGATCGCGATCTTGTCGCCCGACAGTATACGAATAATTTCCAAGACGTTTTCGGCGGCGTGGCTCGTACGATCGAGTTCGGCGTCACGCTCAACGCCCGGCTGGAAGATGCCATCATCCTCGCCTATTTGAATCAGCTTGCCGCGACGCCAGACAGCCTGATCGCTCGCAAGTTGGGTATCGATGTCGCCCAGGAAGCGAGCCGTCGTGCCGCAGCCGTGTTGGCGCACGGTTCAATACGCAGCGATGCGTTTCAAAAGGGGCTGGCCGAGTTCGACGCCTGGCTCC
>CAZJWY010000092.1:15371-19940 GCA_964549545.1 uncultured Planctomycetaceae bacterium
CCGACGGCTCGCTGACGACGGCCACCGCCGCAACCCAGGCACCACGGCCGATCTGGTTGCCGCGGGCCTGTTTGTCCTTCTTCGTGAGGGTCGGCTAAACTGGACGCTGTGGTAGCGCGGACGCTGCCAATTCACCACTCGACGCAAATCACTGATCGCCGTGTCCGAATCCTTCGAAGTCCATATCGCCAAAGCCGAGCACGTTTTCAGCGCCGGCCACTTCATCACGTTCGCCAACCACTGCGAGCGCCTCCACGGCCACAACTACCACGTATCGGCCGAGATCGCCGCGCCGATAGATGAGAATCACCTTGTCATCGACTTCTTGCTCGTCCGCGCGAAGTTGCTGGAGATCACGACCTGGCTCGATCACTACATGCTACTGCCCACGGGCCACCCGCAGATTCATGTCGTTGACGACGGCCGTGAAGTAACGGTCACGTTCGCAGACCGCCGCTGGATATTCCCCTCGGGCGACTGCCGCATCCTGCCCGTTCCGAATACAACCTCAGAACTGCTGGCGTCCTACATCGGCAAACGCTTGCATGATGCCCTGGGCGGCGCTGCTGCGAAGATTAAGCGGCTCCGTATCTCCGTCGATGAATGCGACGGCCAGACGGGCGTCTGGAAGTGGAAGGCCGATTAAAACGCCACGGCAAACTTTCTCCAATCGACACTTCTTCTCAAGCTGCTAGCCCCCGCCGGCCGATACACCGAGCGGCCACACTGCGCGCCGGCCGCAGGGCCATCACTCTTCTTCGCTAGCACAAGCGTCAGGCACATCATGTCCGACCTTCACAATGCCGCTGTTTTGCTCATGACTCTGCCCGAGGAGCAAGCGAGCGACCTCATGTCGAAGCTCGAGCCCAAACTGGTCGAGCAGGTGTCGCTTGAGATCGCCCGCACACGAACCGTCGGCTCCGACGAGCAGGAACGCGTCATCAAGGAATTCACCGAAACAAACCCCAGCATGGGCGGCCGCGGCGGCGGTTTGGAACTGGCGAAGACATTACTCCAAAAAGCGCTTGGCAACAACGCGGCGGCCTCGCTCGCGAATATCCGCCAGTCGATCGAAGCAACGCCTTTCGGCTTTCTGCGAAACGTAGATAGCCAGAATCTCTTAACCTACATCATCGACGAGCACCCGCAGACAATTGCGCTCATCATGTCGCACTTGCCCGCCAATATTGGCGCTGAAATTTTGGCCGGGCTCCCCGAGGGGCGCCGGCTGTCGGTCGTGCGCCGAGTCGCGACGATGGGCCGCACCAACCCCGAGATCATTCGCGAAGTTGAGAAGGGCCTCGAGCGCCGGATGTCGAGCGTCATGAGCCAAAGCTTCGAAGGGGCAGGGGGCGTCGGTGCCGTCGCCGAAATGCTCAACGTCTCCGACCGCGCTACCGAACGCGCCCTGATGGATAGCCTCAAGGACGAAGATCCTGAGCTGGTGGAGGAAATCCGACGGCTAATGTTCGTCTTCGAAGACATTGGCCGCTTCGCCGACAAAGACATCCAGACGGTCCTGAAGAACGTCGAAACGAGCCAGTGGGCGATGGCCCTCAAAGGCGCGAGCGAATCGCTCAAGGAAAAGGTCCTCAAAAACATGTCCGAGCGCGCGGCGGAAACGCTCCGCGAGGAAATGGAGTACCTCGGTCCGGCCAAGCGCAGCGTCGTCGAAGCCAAGCAGCAGGAGATCGTCGACGTCATCCGCGGCCTCGAAGACCGCGGCGAGATCGATCTCAACGCGATCAACAACGAGGAAGAGTTGGTGCAATAACCTTTGGCATGTTGAACAATGAGCACAACGAACCAGAAAGAACCGGTGCCGCTCGATTGGACCTTCGTCAAGCGATCGGCTTGGCTTGGAACACGAATTTCATTTGTCGTGCTCGCCCCTATTGGCATATTCTGCTGGCTGGTTGGTGGTGGCATGTTGTTATACAAATGTGGCGAATCCGGAATGTCGCCAATCGCGTTTCTCAAAGCGATTGATCCATCCATCCTGGCCAAAATCATCAATGGCTTGGCCGCCGTTTTCTTACTAGTCGTCACTGGGGTGGTCGGATGCACTGGCATGGGAGCCGCTGTTGCCGCAAGCGCTGTCGGGTGTCACAAACTTCGCCGTCGGATTGCTCGGAACAGCCTGCGTAATTAGTCCCACCATTTAAGCGTACGCCACAGCTTTCTGGCTCTTGACTCTCGACTCTTAGCTCTGGACTTTGCTAGCATTAACACGACCACAACGGAGTCGTGTCGATGCCCCCCGCTACGCTTTCGCCCATGATGCAGCAGTACCGCGACGCCAAGCAGGCTGCTGGCGACGCGCTGCTCCTCTTTCGCATGGGCGATTTCTACGAGCTGTTCGATGATGATGCCAAGATCGCCGCGCGCACGCTCGGCATTGCCCTCACCAGCCGCGACAAGGGCGAAGACGCGATGCCGATGGCCGGCTTCCCGTACCATCAGCTCGATACCTACCTCGCCAAGATCATCGCCGCCGGCCACCGGGCCGCCATCTGCGATCAAATAGAAGACGCCAAGCAAGCCAAGGGGCTGGTCAAGCGCGAGGTGACGCGGATCGTGACCCCCGGCACGCTCACCGACGACGCTCTTCTCGATCCACAGGCCAGCAACTTCCTGGCTGCGATTGCCCAGCCGGCCGGCTCAAAAACCACGGTACCCGTCCGGACTGGTCGCTTAAGCGACCAGTCCCCAGGCGCACGTGAAATACAGCATCCGATTGGCATTGCTTGGGTCGATGTCTCCACGGGTCGCTTCCACGCCGCCTCGTTTCCCGTCGAGCAAATCGCCGACCAACTCGCCCGCATCCATCCCTCGGAACTGCTCACCAGTGACGATGGAGAACCGCTGCCCCCAGCATGGACCAATGGCACCTCGCTCACCCGTCGCCCGGCGTGGGCCTTCGGCCGCACGACCGCCGTCGAAATGCTCACCAAACATTTCGGCACCCACTCGCTCCAAGGCTTCGGCTTTGATGATGAATCAGACGCCGCCAGCTCGGCCGCCTTGCGGGCTGCCGGCGCGGTGCTCAACTACTTGGCCGAGACCCAAAAAGCGTCGCTCGCACATATCAACCGCCTGCTCCCGTACTCCACGAACGAACGCCTGGCGATTGACCCGGCGACTCGCCGTAGCTTGGAGCTAGTTGCCACGATCCGCGACGGCAAACGCGAAGGTTCGCTACTGGGTGTACTCGATCGCACCGTGACAAGCCTCGGCGCGCGCCTGTTGGCCGATTGGCTGGCTGCCCCGCTAACCAATGTCGCCGCGATCAACGCCCGCACCGAGAGCGTCGACGAGCTCGTCTGCAATCCGACGGTCACCGAGCAATTGCGCGAAACACTGCGAGAGATTTACGATATCCAGCGGCTCCTGTCACGAGTCATCACCGGCCGCGCCTCGCCTCGCGATTTGGCGTTCGTCGGCCGAACGCTCGCCTGCCTCCCCAAAGTAAAGGCAAAGCTCACGGGGCGTACCGCCGCGCTGTTGCGCGAAGTCGAAGCGCGACTCGATTTGTGCGCGGACATTCGCGGCCCGCTCGAACAGGCGCTCGTCGATGAATGCCCCCTCACCGCCCGCGACGGCAACTTCATTCGTGACGGCTACCGCTCGGACATCGACGAGCTGCGCCAGCTTCGCGCAGGCGGCAAGCAATGGATGGCCGAATACCAGACCGCCGAGTGCGAGCGCACCGGAATACCGAACATCAAAGTCGGCTTCAACTCCGTCTTCGGCTACTACCTCGAAGTCACCCACGCCCACCACGACAAAATCCCGACCGACTACATCCGCAAGCAGACGCTCAAAAACGCCGAGCGTTACATCACGCCGCAGCTTAAGGAATACGAAGAAAAGGTTCTCACGGCCGAAGACCGGCTCAAGCAACGAGAGCTGGAAATTTTCGTCGAGCTGCGCGAACTGGTCGCCGCCGCCGCCCCGCGGCTCCAAGCGACGGCCGACGCGCTGGCCGAAGTCGACGTCCTCACCTCACTCGCCGAGCTGGCCCGCTCGCGCAGCTACGTGCGGCCGATGGTCGTTGCCGAGCCAGTCCTCGACATCGAATTCGGCCGCCACCCGGTGCTCGACATCACGGAGCCAGATGGCACGTTTGTGCCGAACGATTTGTGTTGCGCTGCGCAGGGACTGGGGACTGGGGGCTCGGGACTGGAAACAAGCAACGGCCTTCCAGCCCCCAGCCCCCAGCCCCCTCTCCCCCGCCCCGGCAGCTTGCTGCTCATCACCGGCCCCAACATGGCCGGCAAGAGCACCTACATCCGCCAAGCGGCGCTGCTCACGCTCATGGCCCAAATCGGTAGCTTCGTCCCGGCGCGGCGCGCGACGATCGGCGTGGCCGATCGGATCTTCGCCCGCGTCGGCGCGAGCGACGAGCTCTCCCGTGGCCAAAGCACGTTCATGGTCGAGATGACCGAGACGGCTCGCATCCTCAACACAGCCACGCCAAATAGCCTGGTGATCCTCGACGAAATCGGCCGCGGCACGAGCACGTACGACGGTCTGTCGCTTGCCTGGAGCATCGTCGAGCACATTCAC
>CAZJWY010000093.1:0-19744 GCA_964549545.1 uncultured Planctomycetaceae bacterium
AGCCTTCGAAGCAGTTTACGATTTATTTTCGTGCTCCGAGCCAGCCGGGGCGCTATCCGTATCTCTGTACTTTTCCCGGGCACTGGATGGTGATGAACGGCGAACTGATTGTGGAGTAATCTCTTGGGCCATCATTCCTGAATTGGATCGCCGCGATGGATAACCGTCTTCTTTTCCCAAACGGCTTCGTCCGTAGCCGAGTTATACGTTAGCACTCGACCGGCGCTGCCAGAGGCCAGCGGGACATCGATCTTCGGCAACCACTGGCGATGCTCCGCGAGAACCGACGCATTTGCTTTCATGTTGACCACGTTCGTCCACTCGTGAGGATCGTTGTGAAGGTCGTACAACTCTTCGCTGCCATCAGCATAGTGGATATAACGCCAGTTCTTCGTACGAACGGCATGATTACCTTGGTTATGAGAGGTAATGGCCGGAAATTCGCGCGGCGCATTCGCGTCACGAAGTTGAGCTATTAGGCTGTGACCTTCCAGGTCATTCCTCTCAGGTAGGCCGCACAACGTCGCTAGCGTCGGATAAATATCAAGAAGCTCAACAGTCTCATTGCAGCGTGCGTTTTTTGCAATTCCCGGCCCCGCGAATAGCAACGGTACGTGCGTCGTTCTCTCCCATAGCGTGGTCTTGCCCGTTATTCCTTTCTCGCCCAGATGCCAGCCATGGTCACTCCATACGATGACGATCGTATTGTCGGCAAGCTTGGAGCTATTTAGCGCATCCAACAATCTGCCAATTTGCGAATCGACAAAGCTCGTGCAAGCCAAGTAAGAGCGAACGAGATTGCGCCATTGGTTGTTTTTCTTGAGCCAACTCAAACGCGGCTCCGGCAAGCTCCAATGGAGATACCAGGAGAACCGCGGCGTATCGGCGCGGTCGTTTTCCGGCGCGAGCGGAAGCACGCTGTCATCGTCTGGGTATAGATCAAACCATCGCTGCGTTGCATAACACGGAACATGTGGCAGCGAAAAACCGACGCACAGAAACAAGGGTTGCCCCTTTGGCGCCGCCTTTAGTTTTTCGACGGCCCAACTAGCGACCTGGTAATCGGTTTTATCTTCATCTTGGTGTGGGAATGTCCCCCAGTCGACCAGGCGATTATTTCCTTTAGGCGTCGGCGGGATTAACTTCTGCTGCGGCCTGGCAGCGGCGCCGCCTCGAGGGCCGATATCGTCAAACTCAAAGGCCATTTCCTGTGGCTGAAGGCTATGATAAACCTTTCCTGTTGTCGCTGTGTGATAACCATGCTCGTGAAAATACTGCGGCAGAGTCACCCGATCTCGCCACTTGTCGAGCGCTCGAAAACGGGGAGCCAGGCCATGGATGCCAGTGGTTGAAGGACGCAGGCTCAGCATGACGCTCGTTCGTGAAGAATTGCAAAGAGCGCCCTGGCAGTGTGCGTTTAGAAAAATGGTGCCGCGGGCGGCAAGTTGATCGAGGCAGGGCGTTTTCACCAAAGGGTGACCGCCCAGAGGGCCGACCCAGTCGTTTTGATCGTCGATTGCAATGAACAAAACGTTAGGCTTCTCCGCTGCCTCGCCAGGTTTACACATCGCAAGTGAACCGGCGGTCAATAGCAGGCCAAGCGAAACTGATCGAGCAAACGAATTCCATATCTCTGCCAATGATGTGAAAACTAAGCGCATTTAAGTCTCACTTGCTTGAGCATGCTTTCTCTATGAAGACGGTAGTGCTACTAGACGCGGCACTGTTTCTTCAATCTAACGTCGCGACTGCCTTTTGAACGTGGCCTGACAAGCAATTTCCAAGAACTTTTCGTTGGTTCCGTGATCCACTTTGCGGCCGCACAAAGACATAAGACAAACGAAACCCACGGAGTGGTACTATTGTCTCATTCGTGTTTTATCCGTCGAGGCAAAGCTATTAATCCCCGCGGTTCTTAGAAATACTCCAAGTTGCTTGTTCGTTTACCCGTTGGCAGCCATTCCGGTCATTAGCGACAATCGGCGGTGTTTCGGCTCGTGTTAGGTATTCGATAACTCAAAATTGCTTGACATTCGGAGTGTCTCGGAGTTAGCCTCATTTTAATCCACACCGCACGTTGTGGCAGGCGCACCAACAAAGCCTCTCCAACGCCCCGCCTTCTATGACATCATACCCCTGGCGCCCTGCTCAGGATTCCCACAATCAATTTGTCGACGATCGCTTCGTCGATGTTTCCGTTGGCACTAAAGGCGACAGTCGTCCACGCGCAGCTCAAAGCAATTCTGGAAGGATGGAACCATGCAACGTTGTCTAGGTAATCCGCTCAACCGTCGCAATTTCTTAACGGTCGGAACAATCGGCGGATTAGGACTCTCGCTCCCAACTTTTTTCCGCCTGCAACAAGCCCAGGCGGAGCAGAAGTTTTATGAAAGCAAAGAGGGGACAGCGAAAAGCGTTATCTACATCTTTTTGCCAGGTGGCATGGCCCAGCAAGAAACATTCGATCCTAAGCCGTTTGCACCTGTCGAATATCGTGGGCCGACAAATAGCATCGAAACCAATGTGCCCGGAGTGCGTGTCGGCCAATACCTGCAGCACACGGCCAAGATCATCGATAAGATCACGATCTGTCGAGCGATGTCGCATGGCGAAGCTGCCCACGAGCGCGGCACGCACAACATGTTCACCGGCTATCGGCCGAGCCCCGCGCTGAATTTTCCGAGTTTTGGCAGTGTCGTATCTCACGAGTTTGGTCCACGGGCCAATTTGCCGCCTTACGTGTGCATACCAAGTCTGCCGAATATTTACGCCGGCACTGGCTATTTGAGCTCATCTTTTGGAGCATTCAGTTTAGGGGACGATCCGGCGCGTCAAGGCTTTCAGGTGCGCGATTTACAGCGTCCTGCCGATGTCGATGATGCTCGCTTCGACAAACGACGGAAGATGCTGGATCTTGTGAATGATCATTTTCGCAAGATTGAAAAGTCCGACGCACTCGATGCCGTCGACACCAACTATCAGCGTGCCTACGCGCTGATCAGTTCGCAAAATGCGCGGGAAGCGTTCGATATCAGCAAGGAAAAACCGGAAGTGCGCGACGAATACGGCCGCAACGAAGCCGGCGCGCGCATGCTGCTGGCCCGGCGTTTGGTTGAAGCCGGCGTCCGATTTGTGACCCTGACTTATGGTGGTTGGGATCATCACGACAATATCGCAGGAGGAATACAGGCCCAACTACCTGTATTTGATCAAGCGTTCGCCGCGTTGATACGCGACCTGGATCGCCGTAATTTGCTGGATTCGACGTTAGTCTGTGTGTCAACAGAGTTTGGTCGAACGCCGAAGATCAATGGCACTGCCGGTCGCGATCATTGGCCCAAAGTATTCAGCACTGTGATGGCTGGTGGCGGCATCAAACGCGGAATGGTGTACGGTAGCTCCGATGCAACCGCCAGCGAGCCCCAGGACAAATTGCTTACTGTTGAAGACTGGGCTACCACCATCTATCAGTGCCTCGGGATCGTCGCTGACAAGGAGCTGATGGCGCCGGGTGGGAGACCAGTGGAAATTGTAGATAACGGTCACGTGGTTCGCGAGCTTCTGGCATGAGATACGCTGTTAGCTCAGCCTTGCAATTATTGCTCCCCGCACTATTGCTGTGGTGTGGTCATGTACAAGCAGCTTCACCAACGCTTGCTTATGTGCTGCCGCCGGGAGTGCAACGCGGCCACGAGCACGTGCTGACGCTCACCGGCTCGCACTTAAAAGACGCCGCCGAGTTGATGTTCTACGAACCAGGCATCACGGCGAAGAAAGTCGAAGTTGTCGATCCACAAAACGTAAAAGTGACGATTGAAGTTGCGCCAGACTGCCGGCTGGGAGAGCATACTTTGCAACTTCGCACGCGTAGCGGAGTCTCAGATTATCGCTCGCTTTTTGTTGGCTCGCTTCCCGGCGTGGATGAAAAAGAACCCAATAATTCCTTCGATCAGCCGCAGCCGATCGAGTTGAACGTGTGCGTGGCTGGCGTGCTCCAAAATGAGGACGCCGACTACTACCGCATCAAAGCGAAAAAAGACCAACGGCTTTCGGTCGAAGTTGAAGGTATGCGATTAGGGCAAGCCTTCTTCGATCCTTTCATTGCCATTCTCGACAAGAACCGGTTCGAACTAGGAGCAGTCGACGACACCGTCTCAGCGCGGCAGGACAGTTTTCTCTCCGTAATCATCCCCGAGGATGGCGAATACACAATCCTGGTTCGAGAAAGTTCCTATCGCGGTGCCGACAATTGCCGTTATCGATTGCACGTGGGCAATTTTCCGCGGCCTTCTGTCGCATATCCGGCCGGCGGCAAACGGGGCGAACAGCTCAAAGTGCAATTCATCGGCGATGCGAGCGGGCCGATCGAGCGACAAGTCGTCATGTCCGCCGATCCCAAGGCCTCATCAGATCAATTCGTCCAAGATGATCAGGGCATTTCGCCTTCTCCCGTGTCATTTCGCTCCTTTTCCGAAGGCAATGTATTGGAAGCTGAACCGAACGATGCGTTTGAAGCAGCGACACGCTTAGAACTTCCGTTGGCTTTGAACGGCCGCTTGGAAAAACCAGGCGACATCGACAGCTTCAAATTCTCCGCGAAAAAAGGGCAGGTCTGGGAAATCGAGTGCTACGCCCGTCGCATCGGTTCACCGGTTGATTCTGTCATCAACCTTTATAAGGCTGACAAGTCTCCGGTCGGTGGCAATGACGATGCCCGCGGGCAAGACAGCTATCTTCGCTTTACGGTACCCGAAGACGGCGATTATTACATTCGCATTAAGGACCATCTGAACCAAGGAGGACCGACGTACGTTTATCGCGTCGAACTGACCCCGGTCACCCCCGTACTGAAGATCAACATTCCTCGCGTCGATCGCTATTCTCAAACACGCCAATCGATCGTCGTGCCACAAGGCAATCGCTACGGCACTCTCATACTTGCCACTCGAATTGACTTTGGCGGACCGCTCGAGCTCTTGCCAAAGAACTTGATCCCTGGCGTAACAATGGCTTCTAAGTGGCTTCATCCAGGCTTAAATCTGATGCCCGTAGTCTTCGAGGCCGCGCCCGATGCGCCTATCGACGGCGATGTGATCGACCTCCGCGCAAAACTGGCCGACCTCAAGCAACCGCCGCTCGAAGGTGGCTTCGAAAATATTTCAGACTTCGTGCTGGGTGAGCCCAATAACTCAGTGTTTGTTACAGGTACCGTGCATAAGGTAGCGATGGTTGTCGGCGAAAAAGTGCCCTACCATCTGGAAATTATCGAGCCCAAGGTTCCGCTTGTCCGTGCCGGTTCGATGAATCTTAAGGTCCTCCTGCATCGTGATGCTGGGTTTGATGCGCCGCTGACCGTCCATTTCCCCTTTAACCCGCCGGGAGTCGGCTCCGCGGGGGCCATCACAATCGATAAAGGGAAGTCAGAAGGTGTTTATCCGCTCAATGCCAGTGGCGACGCCATGCTCGACAAGTGGCCTATCATCGTGATCGGAGCCGCAGAAATCGATGGCCAAGCCTGGGTCTCCTCCCAACTAGCCATGCTGGAAGTCGCCGAACGCTATGTTTCCTTCGATATCAAACGTGTGTCGTGCGATAAGGCTCAGACGACGCCAATGCTTTGTACGCTAACTCACAATACGTCCTTCGAGGGCCAAGCCAAGGCCGAGCTCCTCGGATTACCGCCCGGCACATCGGCCGATCCGCTGGAGTTCACCAAGGATACTAAAGAACTGATCTTCCAGGTAAAAACAACAAAAGACACTCCGGTCGGTAGTCACAAGTCGCTATTCTGCCAGGCGACCATCATCCAAAATGGCGAGCCGATCGTCGGCACCGTCGGCACGAGTGAGTTGCAAGTAAACGAGCCTCCAGCCGCGGCGCCGGCAACCGCTGCTTCGAAGCCGGCGGCAACCGCATCTGCTCCGGCTGCCCCGACTGCAAAGCCCCTTTCTCGCCTGGAGCAGTTGCGTGCGAAAAATCTTCGACCGGAGGCGAAGAAGTAAATGAACGAAATGGTCTTAGCAATTATCGGGTTGCGTTTAGTCGTGGGAATCGCCGCCGTTCCACCGGCAAGTTCTCCCACCGGCAAGGTGCCTACGGCACTACACGTCTATCCTAGCCAGGTTGCGCTTACCACGTCGCGCGATCAGCAAACCGTCGTCGTTCAGGCCGAATACGCTGACGGCATGACGCGTGATGTCACCGACAGAGTCGAATGGAAGGCCGGCGGCAACGATGTGACTACACGTGAGGGCAATAAATTTACTCCGAAGGCCGATGGCGATGCTGTTTTCACCGTCGCCTTCGAATCAGCAAAGGTCGACATTTCGGTCAGCGTCAAACAGGCAAAGGTCGATCCGCCGATTAGCTTCAAGTTGGATGTCATGCCGGTATTCATGAAAGCCGGCTGTAACACGGGCAGTTGCCACGGCTCGGCCCGCGGCAAAGATGGGTTCCGGCTGTCGCTTTTCGGTTTTGACCCCGATGGCGACTATTATCGTCTTACTCGCGAACAGCCCGAGCGTCGGCTCGATCTTTCGATCCCGAACGAGTGCCTGTTTATTCAAAAGGCGAGCGGTCAAGTGCCACATTCGGGCGGCAGTCCCACGAAGAAGGGCGACCAACTCTATGCAACACTGCTGCGTTGGCTGGAAAGTGGCGCGCCGGCCGACGCCGGAGTCGTACCGACGCTCGATAAGCTTGAAGTTTACCCTCCTACCGCACTTCTCAACGGTCCCAATGAAACGCAACAGCTCACTGTGCGAGCCAAGTATTCAGACGGCACCGACCGCGATGTCACCAGCCTGGCTGTGTTTCTCTCCAGCAACGACAACGCGGCCACCGTCTCCAAAGAGGGCAAGGTAACCGCCGCCAACCGCGGCGAGGCCTTCATTATGGCCCGCTTCGAGAAGCAAACCGTCGGCGTGCCATTCATCGTGCTGCCGAAAGACCTCCAGTTTCAATGGAAGGACGTAAAGGCCAACAACTACATTGATGAGCTTGTCAACGACAAGCTCCGCCGCTTGCGGATTCAACCATCCGAGCTATGCACCGACTCAGAGTTTATCCGGCGCGTCAGCCTGGATATTTGTGGCGTATTGCCCACGGCGGCGGAAACCGACCAGTTCCTTGTCGACAAAGAGGCGGCCAAACGCGAACAGCTTGTCGATCGCCTGCTCGCTCGAAAAGAATTTGTCGAGTTATGGGTAATGAAATGGAGCGAGTTGCTGCAGATTCGCTCCACCCAAATCGTGAGTTACAAAGCGACGCTCCTGTACTACAACTGGCTGCAGGAACAGATCGCCAGCAATGTTCCCATCGATGCGATGGTACGCAAGCTGCTCGGCTCCCAAGGCGGTACTTTCAGCAACCCGGCGACGAATTATTATCAGGAAGAACAGGACCGATTGAAGATCGCGGAGAATGTTGCCCAGGTATTTATGGGCATGCGAATTCAATGCGCCCAGTGCCATAACCATCCGTTCGACCGCTGGACAATGGATGACTACTACAGCTTCGCGGCGTTCTTCGCGCAAATCGGCCGCAAGCCTGGCACCGACCCACGTGAGACCATTGTCTTCAACTCTGGCGGCGGCGAAGTGAATCACATCGTGGGTGGTCGTGTTATGCCGCCAAAGTTTCTCGGCGGCGCTGTGCCCGATTGCACTGGCCATGATCGTCGCCAGGTCCTGGCTGATTGGCTTGCGTCACCTGAAAACCCATATTTCGCGCGCAATCTGGCCAATATCGTCTGGGCTCATTTCTTCGGACGCGGCATTGTCGACCAGGTCGACGACGTTCGCGTCAGTAATCCTCCAGTGAACGAGCCTCTCCTGGATGCACTCGCCAAGCACTTTACCGAGTACAAATATGACTTTAAACGCCTGGTGCGAGATATCTGCACCTCTCGAACATACCAACTTAGCACGCAAATGAACGACACCAACTCGTTCGACGAGCGCAATTTCTCGTACGCTACCTTACGGCGAATTCGCGCCGAGTTGTTGCTCGATTGCATCTCGCAAGCAACCGAGACAAAGGACAAGTTCGCGGGATTGCCGTTGGGTGCCAGGGCCGTCCAGATTGCCGACGGCAACACGGCCACCTACTTCCTGACTACCTTCGGTCGTGCTTCGCGCGAAACTGTTTGCGCTTGTGAAGTAAAGATGGAGCCAAACTTAGGACAGGCACTGCATTTGATGAATGGGGAAAATGCTCATGCCAAGGTGAAAGACGGCGGCGTAGTTAAGCGAATGCTCGATGCGAAGAAATCGCCGCAGGACATTGTTTCTGATTTGTATTTACGCTGTTTGAGCCGACGACCGGAGGATGGTGAGTTAAATGCGATTGAAACGCAGCTCGCAGCCGACTCGAACCAGCAGGCGGTTTTGGAAGACGTATTCTGGGCGCTGTTGAATTCACGCGAATTCTTGTTCAATCATTAGCTTCAGTGGCAACCGCGGCTATCCATTTGTGGAAATCATTCTAAAAGAACTACGACAGCTGGCAAACGCAGCATCAAGCCTCGACTTTCCAAGCTTGAGCCGCCAATCGGCGCGGCTAGTTTGCCTGTTCGTTGTTTTTGTATGCGCGGCTAGCACTGCACAGGCAAACGACAAAGTTACCTACGACGACCATGTGGCTGCGATTTTTCGCGCGCGATGCAGTTCCTGCCACAATCCAACCGCAAAAAAAGCTGACCTCGATGTCACGAACTACCTTAAGCTAATGCAGGGCGGGGCGTCCGGATCGTCTATCGAATCTGGCGACGCCGATGGCAGCTACTTGTTTTCACTTGTTACACATGCGTCAGAACCCTTTATGCCGCAAAATGCGGAGAAGCTGCCCGATGCCGAAATCGATTTGCTTCGCCGCTGGATCAATGGCGGCGCGCTGGAAAATGCAGGTAGCAAGGCGGCCAAGCCGAAGCCCAAGCTTGCCATCACATCCCAAGGTGCATCAAACAAGCGCCCCGATGTCATTCCATTGCCGCCTCGCATGGTGCTCGAGCCGGCATTTCACACCACGCGCCCGCCGATGGCTCGTTCCATGGCAACTAGTCCCTGGGCGCCGCTGGTGGCGGTCGCTAGCCAGAAGCAGATCTTATTGTACAACACAAAATCGCTTGATCTCGTCGGCGTGTATCCGTTTCCAGAAGGGCAGCCGAACGTCGTCCGTTTCAGCCGCGATGGCAAGTTGTTGCTTGTCGGCGGTGGTCGACCGGCCGCCAGCGGCAAAGTCGTCGTTTGGGACATCACAACCGGCGATCGCGTATTCGAAGTTGGAAACGAGTTGGATGCCGTGCTGGCAGCCGATATCAGTGCTGATCATAAGTTGATCGTACTCGGCGGCCCGCAGCGACAGGTGCGCGTCTATTCTACCGAAACAGGTGAGCTGAAATACGAGATCGCCAAGCATACTGAGTGGGTACTCTCTGCCGAATTCAGTCCGGACGGCGTACTACTGGCTACCGCCGACCGCAACGGTGGTCTACATGTATGGGAGGCTGATACGGGACATGAATACCTTACGCTGGCCGGGCATACCGCGGCCGTTAACGCGATCGAGTGGCGCGATGATTCCAATCTCCTGGCATCAGCCTCAGAAGACGCTACGGTTTGCCTCTGGGAAATGGAAAATGGAACCGTAATAAAAAAGTGGAATGCGAAAACGCCGCTTACTTCGCTCGACTTTACCCGCGGTGGTCAATTGATTACGAGCGGTCGCGATGGGATCGTGCGATGGTGGAACCAAGAGGGGCAGCAAGGCAAGGAAACAAAGTCCATTGGCGATTTGGCGGTTAGCGCCGTGTACTGCGATGAAGCCGAGCGAGCGATCCTGGCAAGCTGGTCCGGCGCCTTGCAAGTTTACAAGCCCGAGGACGCATCGATTGTCGGCAGTTTGGCCACCAATCCGCCACCTCTCAACGAGCGACTTGCTGCGGCCGAGGCAGCGCTGCAAAAGAAAACGGCAGCCGCAGCTCCGCTTTCCGAAACAAAGCGCAAGGCCGAAGAGGAAAGCACGAAAGCCGCTGCTGCCTTCAACGCGGGACAACAGCAAGTGTCCGCTCTCCAGGCCAAGTCTGCTGCACTTGCAGCAGAGGTCCAAAAGACAAGTCAAGCCCGCACAGTCGCCGACTCCGAGCGTGCCAAAACCAGCGCAGCCGTTTCGCAAAACGATGCGGCTCGCCCACTGGTCGCTGAAGCCCTTCGACAAGTCGTGGAGGCGGCAAGCAAGGTTCCCAGCGACCAAAAATTGATATCTTTGCAGCAACTCCTAACCGAACAATCGAAAACAATGGAGCGAAGTACCCAGGACCTGAATGCGAAGCTCGCCGAGTTGAATACGAATATTGTGAACGCCGATGCGCAATTAAAACTGCTTAACGCACAGCTAGAATCGGCCAACAAAGAGTCGGCCAGTGCCAGCGAGAAACTCAAAGTCCTACAGTCGCAGAGTGAGCAAGCAGCCAAATCCCTCGCCGAAGCACAGCAAGCGGCGTTGCCCGCCGAGGCCGAACTCGCCGCCAGCCATCGCGAAGCGGCGCGGTGGAAAGACGAGATTGCCTTCCGTGACCAAATTGCTTCGCTTCAAAATGAACTCGATAACGCCAACAAGTTAGCTGCCGCTCGTCAGGCGGACCTGGATAAAGCAAATAAACAATTGGCTGATGTTCAGTCGAGCGTGAATGCCGCCAAGAAGCAGGTCGACGACGCTGCCGGCGGAGTGGATGCGATAACTAGAAAAATTCGCGCTGTCAGAGCTAGTGGTACAAAATGAGAGGGGGAGTCGCCACGAATGAATTATTTGGGGGTGTCCGGGAATTCGAAACCATGGGTAGCACCCAACGCCGTTAACCCTTTCCAGTTCAAGCAGCTCGCATGGTCGTCTGCCGGAGTCAGAAGAGTCTCACGCAGAGGCGCGGAGAAGTAGAAGGAACGCTAATCTTCGCTAATTCCAACCGTACAGGAGCGAAGATGCGTGCAGATGGGGATTCCAAAGTTGTTTTTGTACTTCGCGCCCTCTGCGCCTCTGCGTGAGCTGCTCGAAGAATAATGGTACGCGTACCAAATTGATGAGTAGCCACGAAAAACACGAAAAGTCACCAAAAGTTTCGTGTCTTTTCGTGTTTCTTGTGGCTATTGCATCCAAAAAGGGTTAACAGCGTAGGGTGGCACGCCCTGACGCTTTGGGAAGGGCGTGGTTCTTGAGCCGCCTAATTCCGCGCCCTTCGGAGACTCAGGGTGTGCCACCCGGAATTCCCGGACACACTCCATTATTTAGCCAGTGCCAATTCGACGTCCGAGCCGAGATGGAGTCACAGTTGTGATGCACGTCCACTCCGTAGTGGGTTCGTTGGGCTAAAGGGTGTTGCAGCCACGTTCTTTACTCGCAATCAGGTTAGGTAAGGAGTTCCGCCATTACCGGCACCGGCGAAGTCACAAAGCCTTAACACTTGGCCTCCATCGCCTGCAAACTCCAAGAGCAATAGCGGTGTATGGCGGCCGGCCCATGTTACGGGTTTGGCTTCCAGGCCGCTGGCATCGAGCGTTGGGACATCTGCAGGGTCCATTTCGTTGAATCGTCGGTCGTAGGTGAGCAGGATCGGCCATTCGTTTTTGAACGATACTTTAGAAAATGAAACGGGTTAGTGCGATGCCCCGTTCCACCATGCATTCAAAGCGTCGGTCATTGTTTTAACGACGTCAGCGTGATCTCCGGCAAGGTTATGTTCCTCGTGGGGATCGTTGGAAAGATCGTACAGTTCGACCTTGTCGTCAGGCTGATTGTGAGAATCCGGAACGATTAATTTCCAATTCCCCTCAATCACCCATCGCCAGCGCAAGCTGGCCGCCGGATCGGCAAGGTTTACCGCTTTTGCGGTGAAGCATTCGCCGAAGATTGCTTTCCGACTCGCCAGCGCTTGCCGGTCAAGCAAGTTGATTCCCGGCATAGAAGGGCTGTTCGGCAAATTGAGTGCGGCAAGCAACGTGGGGGCAATGTCTATCGACGAGGCGAGTGCTTCCGATCGCTCTGGTTTCACATGCCCTGGCCAGCGGATCATAATCGGCGTGCGCAGGCCCCCATCGTACGGCGAAAGTTTTGATTTCGGCGCATACTTGCCCGTCTCCGGATCCGTGATCCAGCCGTTATCAACGACAAACATCACAATCGTATTGTCCGACAACTTCTGTTCGTCAAGATGATTCAACAAGCTTCCCACTGTTTCGTCGAGCCAATCGACCATTCCCCAGTATCTGGCGACGCGCGGTGATGGAGCTACCGAGGCATACTTATCGATTAGCCGTTGTGGAGGGTTATGAGGAGCATGCGGCATGAGTGGCGCGTACCAGACGAAAAACGGCTTTTGCTCCTGCCGTGCTTTCGCGATGAAGTCGTAGATTGGCTGCATCGTTTTTCGGCCAATTTCAAGTCCCTCATCGCCATGACGTTCACCTTTGGTCATCCCGTCCGTGAACCCACCACGCCGGTAGTCACCCTGCCACCACTTGCCAGTTTGCAGGCTGACATATCCCGCGCTAGCCAAAAGCCGGGGCAGCGTGGGCACCGCGTCCAGGTGCCGATTCATGATTTCACGCCCTTCGCTAAATGCTGGAGATCGACGAAACGATCGCCCTTTAAAATCTTTAGGAACAGGCGGATCGTTGCTCGTGATCTTGTTCTGGTGCGGGTAGAGGCCCGTAATAATGGAAGCGAGACTCGGACAGCATAAGCTCGAAGTAGAATAGCCTCGGGTAAATGTCAGGCTCTCATTCGCCAAACGATCGAGACTGGGCGTGTGAAGATGAGGATGCCCCATGAATGAAAAATCGGTCCATCCCTGATCGTCGGAAACAATCAACACAATGTTCGGTGTCGACGCTCGTGGAACTTGGTCATTTTGCGTAGCGCTTTCCGCCAGGCAACACAAGCTCTGAGCAACCAAAACAACAAGTGCATATAGCGCGCGATGTAGACTCATGTTGGATATCCAGTGGATGTTTTAAGAATTCATTCAACGATCACTAAAGAGATTAAAGAAATCAAGGTACCGTTTCCTTTGCCGTGGGGCGAGGCAAAGCAGTATGAGTGTTCAAAAAGAAAGCGATGGTTATGCCTCTGCGAACGGCTGCCGATTTGTTGGCTTGCCATGCAGTGGAACCATTCCCTTCCGCACCACACGCCATTTCTTTGCATTCCAGTAAGTACTGCGGCAGCACGGAGGCAGTGCTGTGGAAAATAGTATCAGTACTGAAAAACCTTGAAAAAAAGTTTGAGTCGTGAGCCTCTACCGGATACACTAATTCTTACGTTAACGCAGCTTTGACCCGCGTCTGCCCGTACAAGCGGATGACTACTTTCAGAGCGAGCCTTGCCGTTCTTTTCACAGTTTGATCAACATTGTTCATGGTTCAGAAAGGGTTCAGGCGATGACCCGGTTGTTTTTTCTCGTAGGGATATTGGGGATTTGCGGCGGTACGACGTTTACGAACGCTTGGGCCGCGCCGCCCCCCATCTTTTATACTCCATTGGAGGATGAGGCTTCTTCAATCACCGCGCTCAACGGGACGACTCCAGGCGATAACTTTGAGTTCGTTCCGGGGGTTGTCGGGAATGCATTCCAAAGCACTAGCAACAGCGCTGGCGGCTGGGCTCAGTGGAACAACACTGCGGTAGGCACGATTTTCAGCAGTTGGAATAACAGTAACGGTGTCACCATTGACCACTACTTTCTAAGCAACTCGAGCGGGATTGACCCGTTTCTTTCTCAACCCATACAGGAGGGTATGTGGGCGATGGTGCGTCGAGATAGCCGCTCTGGCCAGCTCGGAGACTCGTACCTGTTTACGTCGCTTCAGAATGGCAAGCTGCGTATTGCTTTTGCAAATGATTCTAACGAACAATATAAGTTCACATTTAGCGGTAGTTACTGCGGTAACCCTGATCCTAATGCGAATGCTTGCAGCCCCAGTAACCAAGAGAAGGTGGATGGTTTCGATATTCCATTGACCGACGGCGTACCTTACCATTTAACAGTGAGCATCGGCGAAGGCAATCTCAAGGTTTTTCTAGACGACTTGAACGGGGACGTTTATAGCAATGCCTCAGCTCTCTACACCTATGCCCTTCCGGGTTACAATTGGCAGCTGCCACCGTCGGACGCGGTGCCAAGCTCTGGAAGTGTTGGTGGCCGACAAAACCGTGTAATGACCATAGGTTCTCGCGGTAATACTGCGTTCAACAACTTCGGTGGCACGCTGCGAAGCGGCAATTGGGTCGATGAGGTAAAGATTTACAACGGCGTATACACACCAGCAGAGCTTACCGCAGAGCCAACAATTGTCGAAGGCGACTACAACGGCAACGGCATTGTCGACGCGGCCGACTACGTGATCTGGCGAAAGAACTTCCCCAATAACAGCGGCCTCGCCACGGCTTCCATGGGCGACGGCAATGGTGATGGCAATATTACGTCTGTCGATTACGACTACTGGCGAGCCCGCTACGGCAACCCTCCGGGAAGCGGCTCCGGTGCTGACGGACTTGGTGCCGGCGCGCAAGTACCCGAGCCGTCAATGACCGCACTTGTTCTCTGCGCTTGTTTTGGGTTCGCCATGCGCCGCCGTTCGCATTGAGCACTCGCATTGCCATTGAACAACTACCCGCGAGCCGGGGCGTCCCCGCCCCCGCCCATCGGTGTTCATCATCAATAAAAGTCTCAATAAAAACTGAAAAGCATGCCGCTGCCAGCCAGCGCCAGCCAACGGCATGTGCTGGCCGTCGACATAGATGTGATATAATTGGATACCAGCAAGCCGCCAGGCTTGCCCCGGCGGAGATAAGCCCCGCTGTCCGTAGTCTTATGGCAGTCTTTTACTTACTGTAGGCAAGCGGTTTCGGCTCGAGCAGCTTAACGAGTTGTGGCCGAATCGCATTGGCGCAGAAATGATTCCCCAGCGGCGTGTAGTGGCCGATCCAGTACTTCGCGACGTACTCCTTTGTGCTGCCCTTAAACGACGCGAAGTCGTCCTGGTGAGCTTTCATCAAATCAACCACCGGCAAGCTGCGCTGCTGGAGGAAGTCCACAAAAGGCTGATCGACGCGCACCCCTTCTTTGAGGTATCGCAAGACGGACTGCGCCGGATAGGACAGGACAATGAGAACTTTCTTGTTCTGCGCCTTCGCAAACGCCTCGATCTTTTCCACGATCCGCTGCGACGCGAAGTAAGCCGACTGGTGGTGTAGCGCATCTGCCGTTTGAGAGAGCCCTTTCGCCGTGTCAATGCGCGTAACGATGCCATGCGTTGTCGCCAGCTCCAAGATATTTGCGTAGTCGAGCTCCGGATTCTTGGCCTTCGCGTTTAAATGCGCGAGCATGATCTTCAGCGCGAAGTCGTCCTTGAATTTCTCGGTCACCCAATCCAGATCGCACAGGTTGTAAACGCTTTCCGGTGTCGGGCAAACGTTGGGCCGTTCATCGAACCGCCCCTCCTTCAAATTGACGGCCACATGGGGCAGCGTCGGCTCGATGAACTGCGCGTGCTTCGAAACGCGAATGTTGCGCCAGGAATCGAGATTGCGGAAGTGATCGTCGTCGTAGATGTTGAAGATGATGTGCTCTGCCGGAGCCCGCTTTTCCTCCTTGAGCATTCGCAAGTACGCCTGATATACCGACCACCCGCCGACACCAAAATTGCGGATCGGCTCCTGCAAGTGAGCCGCGAGTACTTCCTGCCACGTCTCTCCGTCGCTCACTTGGTGGCATTGCGTGTAACTGTTGCCGTAAGTGTTGATGCGGCAGGGCTGATCCTTGTAATGAATCGTGACGCGCTCATCCAGCGGCCCATACGTATAAACACTCCTGGAGCCGTCCACGCCATCTTGGAACGTTGCGTTGCGCAGCAGCCATCCAAATTCGCTGCTGTACTTCGCAAAAGGAAATGACTTCTCCGCAAGCCACTGCTTTACTTCCTTTTTTGTATAAAGAATGCGCTTGAGATAGTCTCGCGCTGTAACCGGAACGCCTTTTTTCGCTGCTGTTGTCGTGGCTCCATCTTGTCCGAACACGAGTGGACTCGTCGCCATGCTGCCCAGCGATGCCGCACTAAAAGCTGTCTGGGTCAGAAATGCCCTGCGAGAAATGCTACTCATCGCTCGATCCGAATTATTTTGTGAAATGCTTCCGTAAGTCATGGCCCCGTATACCCGCGACTCACCAGATCTTCAGGGATCTGTGTACCGCGAACGCGCGGCTGTCGCAACTCGATCTCAGCGATGACGAGGGCCTCGGCCGCCTCGCCAGCCGGCGCTTGCGCGATCGGCTCGCCTCGGTTATTGGTGGCGAGAGAGCAGCCTACTACCTTGCGGCCTTTCCACGGCCCATCCGTCACCCAGCCAACGTTACTAACTCCCACCACGGGCAGATCGTACAGCCGTCCCAGCTCGCCATACGACCGCCGCCACTTTTCTCCATAGGGTTGGGCAACAAGATCATGAGAAGCGTCCAGTGCCCAGGCAGACGGGGCAAGGAGTAGTTGCGCACCCATCCGTGCTAATGCGTGGCCAATCACAAGCGAGTCCATCTTATTATCGGCACAAATACTAAGCGCCAGCGTTCCCAGCTCCGTCTCGGCAACCGCCAGTCGATCACCGATTGAGTACAGGTCGTGCGCGACCGTCAGTTCGTTGATCTTGCGATGTACAAGCAGTATTTGACCTTGCGGATCGATCAAGATAGCCGCGTTGTATAGCCGTTCGCCAGCCCGCTCTACCAAACCAGCGACAACAAATATCCGATGCTCGATCGCTGCCCGAGCAAGCCAATTAGAATGCGCCCCGGGAATGGGTTGAGCATGCGCTCTAGCACTTGGATCAGTCCAGCCAAAGTCCAGACACTCTGGCAGCACAATCAAGCGGCACCCCTTTTCAGCCGCCTCCTTAATGAATCGCTTCGCACGAGCAAGGTTAGCTTCCGGCTTCCCTCCCTCCACAAGCATTTGCCCCATGGCAATACGGTGTTTCAACTGGGTCATAAAACACAATCCCTACAGCAAAGCTTATTGCATTGAACAACTACCCGCGAGCCGGGGCGTCCCCGCCCCCGCCCAACCGCTCATTATTAATCAACAGATGACAGATGCAATAATCGGCGAGCCCAAAATTTAAGCTGTGACAAAACACCAGGCTTTCCTTTCCTGTTATAATCGCCTGCAACAGTTTCAATCATGAAAGGCATCGAAGCTAAATAGCATTCAATCGGAGATCAACATGGCAATCACGCGAAGCAAAGCAAAGTCTCTCTGCACTGTTACCGAACTGGCCCTGGTCGACGCCAGTGGTCCCAAAAGCATTGGCCAGCTTTCGAGTGCCCAGCTTCGCCAGAAGGTGAGCCGGGCGCGTAAATTGATCGATAAATGGCGTGGTCAAACGGAAAGTCAACGACGCATCGCAAAATCGAAGCCCGCTAGCCGCCCAACTCCGGCAGCCCGCCGCTCCGCCGAAAAGGCCCAGCTTTTCGCCGAAGTGCTGAAGCGCTTCGAGACCCAGCTGGCCAAAACCGAGGACCAGCAGGCGACCGCCTCTGCCACGCGCAAGGAGTCGCCGCGAAAAGTGCGAAACAGACAGCACCGCGCTACTCGCGCTTCTGTCCGTGGTGATTTGGCACAATCCCGGCTCGAGCTCTCCGCCAAGAAGAAGGCCAGCCGTCGCAAGCCGGCCAAAGCCGTGCCGGCAGCCAGTGCGAGCGCGGCGAAGGAAACGGAAGCGGCCGCCCCGGCGAAGCCTTTGACGAAGCGCTCCCGTGCGTCGCGTGTGTCGGTTGCTTCGGCAAAAACTCCCGCAATCACTACGCGCGAGCCCCAGGCAATCGTTCCAGTGGGCAAGCAACGCCAGGCCGCTACCCGCGCGAAACAGAATCGCCTTCAAGCGGCCGGCATCAAGCGAATTCAAAAGCACGCCTCCGCCCGGAACAAACGAAATCAGGCTAAGCGCGATTCTCGTTAATCCATTGATCACAAAAACCGCGAGGTGGCCAAAACTCAGTGATTGAATATGTGTCCACTATTTGCTAAGTTTTGCCCAGAACATCGCATCCTCCATTCATACTTGCACAACTTCCTAAAAAAGCCTCGCAGCGACAGCGAACCGGGGCGTCCTCGCCCCCGCCCACCCGCGTTCATCATCAACAAAGCATCAATAACCAACCGTAAAGACCATTCGCTGACAGCCATTCAACCGCCGATTTCACCTGCGACTAAGGAGAACATCCGTTGAATCGAAATCCACTATTTGCTGTTTTTGTATGGCTCTGCGTAATAACGCCATTCGCAGCTGCCGAGCCGACTCGACCGAATGTCGTGTACTTCCTCGTCGATGATTTAGGCCGGGAAGACTGCGGCTTCATGGGCGGCAAGGAGATTCGGACGCCGAATATCGACAAGCTGGCGGCGGCTGGCAGCCGACTCGATGATTTCTACGTACAGCCACTTTGCAGCCCAACGCGAGCCGCCCTCATGACCGGACGCTACCCAATGCGGCATGGCTTGCAAGTCGGAGTTGTGAAGCCTTGGGCAAAATTCGGTCTGCCGCTCGACGAACGAACCATTGCCGACGATCTGCAAGCGGCCGGGTACGTAACCGGCATCTTCGGCAAGTGGCACCTCGGGCACTTCGCTCCACAATATTTGCCGACGCAACGGGGGTTCCTCCATCAATACGGCCACTACAACGGCGCATTGGACTACTTCACACACGAGCGCGATGGCGGTTTCGATTGGCATAAAGACGACAAGATCTGCCGCGACGAAGGATACAGCACGGAGCTAGTGGGAAAAAATGCGGCACAATTCGTGACCGAGCATGCTAGTAAAAAACCATTCTTTCTTTACGTTCCGTTCAATGGCGTTCATACTCCCCACCAGCCACCAAGGCACGGCACCGACGCATATCCAAACCTGCAAGGCCAACGCCAGAAATACGCGGCGATGCTTACCGCCGTCGACGACGCCGTAGGCCAAGTCGTCGCTGCCGTGGAAAAGACGGGCGTGCGTAAAGATACGCTCTTTATCTTCTCGAGCGACAACGGCGGCCCCGAGCCAGGAAAGGTGACGGACAATGGAAAGTTCCGCGGCGGCAAAGGTAGCCTGTACGAGGGTGGCGTGCGAGTCGCGGCCTCCGCTACTTGGGACGGACATATACCGGCTGGAACCACGGTGAAGGAGCCAATGCACGTCGTCGATTGGCGCCCCACTCTGCAAAAACTTTGCGGCGCTCATCCCGTGGGCGATTTGCCGATGGATGGAATCGATATCTGGCCCACGCTGACCAAAGGCGCCAAGTCGCCACATGAGATGATTCTGCTCAACACCGCGCCACAGGCGGGCGCTGTTCGTAGCGGCGACTGGAAGTTGATCGCTCACCATGGCGAGCCACGTGGCCAGAAAGCGAAAGCCAGGCGGCGCAGCCAGGATGATGTGCAACTATTCAATCTTGCCAACGACCCGTACGAGAAAACCGACGTTGCCGCCGACCATCCCGAAAGGGTTGCACAATTGCAAAAGGCTCTCGCGGAGTACGCCAAGCAAGCAGTGCCGCCCAAGGCCGTCCCACAGCCCAAGGATTACAAGGCTCCACCAGTATGGGGCGAATTCGGCGGCTAACCCCAGGAGAACAGCAAAATGCATCGTGTACCCTAGTGGTCTGTCCACGGCTAGTTGGCAGGTGTTAGTGTAGGATACAGACGTTT
>CAZJWY010000094.1:0-19715 GCA_964549545.1 uncultured Planctomycetaceae bacterium
TCACCGGCAACGTCGCCCTCGAAACGATGGGCTTCAAGACGTTCGGTTTCGGCGGCGGCCGCGAAGACGTTTGGGAACCTGACCAAGACGTCTACTGGGGCGCTGAAAAAACCTGGCTTGGCGGCGACATCCGTTACAAGCACGGTTCCGAGGGGGTTGAGAAACCTAAGGATGAAGCAGTCCTCGTGACTGATGATAAAGCCGACGGCGACATCCATTCGCGCAACCTCGAAAACCCACTCGCTGCCGTGCAAATGGGTCTGATCTATGTGAACCCTGAGGGCCCGGATGGCAATCCCGATCCAATCGCCGCCGCAAAAGATATTCGCGACACCTTCGGTCGCATGGCGATGAACGACGAGGAAACTGTCGCCCTGATCGCCGGCGGCCATACCTTCGGCAAGGCCCACGGCGCTGCCCCCGCGTCGCATGTGGGAGCCGATCCCGAAGCGGCCGGTCTCGAACAAATGGGCCTCGGCTGGCAGAACGACTTTGGAACCGGCAAAGGCGCCGACGCCATCACTAGCGGCCTCGAAGTCACTTGGTCTACCACGCCTACCAAGTGGAGCAACAACTTCTTATGGAACCTGTTCAGCTTTGAATGGGAACTGACAAAGAGCCCTGCCGGCGCGCAACAGTGGCAACCGAAGGGAGGCGTCGGCGCTGGCACCGTGCCACATGCGCATGATCCGTCGAAGCGGATCGGGCCTTCGATGTTCACTACCGACCTCGCGTTGCGGTTCGATCCGACCTACGAAAAGATCGCACGCCGCTTCATGGAAAACCCAGATCAGTTCGCCGACGCGTTCGCCCGGGCGTGGTTCAAGTTGACCCATCGCGACATGGGCCCACGCACGCGGTACCTCGGCCCGGAAGTCCCAAAGGAAGACCTGATCTGGCAGGACCCGATTCCCGCAGTCGATCACCAGCTTGTCGACGACGCCGACATCAAGTCGCTCAAGGAAAAGATTCTGGCTGCCGGGCTCTCTGTCTCGGAGCTGGTTTCCGCCGCCTGGGCATCGGCCTCAACGTTCCGTGGCTCGGACAAGCGCGGCGGCGCCAACGGCGCTCGCGTTCGCCTTGCACCACAGAAAGATTGGGAAGTCAATCAGCCTGCTCAACTGGCGAAAGTGCTGAAGACACTGGAAGGCATTCAGAGTGCATTCAACGGCTCTACATCTGGCGGCAAGAAGGTCTCTCTGGCTGACCTCGTCGTACTGGGTGGTTGCGCTGCCATCGAGAAGGCCGCAAAGAACGCCGGCCACACCGTTTCCGTTCCGTTCACGCCAGGGCGCATGGACGCCTCGCAGGAGCAGACCGACGTGGAGTCGTTCGAAGTGCTCGAACCGATCGCCGATGGTTTCCGCAATTACCTCAAAGGTAAGTACACCGTTCCGTCTGAAGCTCTGCTCATCGACAAGGCGCAACTGCTAACCCTGACCGCACCCGAGATGACGGTGCTTGTGGGCGGCCTGCGTGTGCTCGGCACGAATGCCGACAAGTCGAAGCACGGTGTCTTCACCAAGCAGACCGAAGCGCTAACCAACGATTACTTCGTGAACCTGCTCGACATGGCCACGGAGTGGAAGCCAACATCGAAAGAAGCCGACGCCTTCGAAGGCCGCTGCCGCAAGAGCGGCGAAGTAAAATGGACAGGCACGCGAGTCGACCTCGTCTTCGGCTCCAATTCGCAGCTCCGGGCACTGGCGGAAGTCTATGGATGCTCCGACGCGAAGGAGAAGTTCGTCAACGATTTCGTCGCGGCTTGGAACAAGGTGATGAACCTCGATCGGTTTGACCTGGCCTAAAGCAACTTTAGAAAACACGTGTTGGAAGGGGTGCCTGGGGCATCGCCCCAGGCACCCGACACGAAAAAGGCAATATGCTTCAAAGCGTGCTGTAGGACGTCAGGCCAGCTATCGCCTGCAATCTATGGGTAATTTGCCCAACCCATCTCTAACCCCGCGCTGGCGGGGCTTCTAATGCGCAGTAGAATGGCGAGCATGAAACAAGTTCTCGCATGCCTCGGCATGATTTGCTTAATTGCCTACCAAATAACGGTAATACCCGCACTCCGGACTTATTGGGCGGTAGCTGCCGCAGCATTAGCGTTGACGGCTGTTACATCCGGAGTAGCGATTCTGTTATCAGGCCACTACAAGCAGGGCCGAAAGTAGTTTCCGTCACCGCACCAACCGGAATCCCAATGACCTACCGCAAGCTGCGAATCGCGTGGACGGTGTTCTGGGGCGTGGCCGCTGTGTTGCTGATCGTGCTGTGGGTGCGGAGCTATTGGCGAGTTCAACACGTTGTTTGGAACAGCGAGACGAAAGCTTTTGACATCTCTTTCGACCGAGGCCAACTTGGTATTGGAGCTGTAAACGACAGGATAATGCTGCCCCTGGGTTGGTCTCACAGAACCTTTCCGATTTGGAGCGCGGATTCAGACTCAGACACGGACGACACGCCTAAAACGATCTTGGGATTCGGATTGGAAACGGATGACATCTCAATAGACGCGTACATCCCATTCTGGTTTCCAGTTCTCACGTGCGCAGCGATTGCCATTATACCGTCGCCTCTGTTCAAACGCTTCTCCCTCCGCACTCTGCTGATTGCCACGACGCTGGTGGCCGTGGTACTGGGGTTGATCGCGTGAGGAATGAGGATTCACTAAGGCAACGATAACGTCAGATGAACTGGAAGAACGCTAGGACGTTTGTGATCTTGTCAGCATTTTTGAATGCTCCCCTACTTGCGTTATGGAGTGGCGTGTTCATCATCCCGTTTATGTTTTGGGTAAACATCCCGGGCCTGTTGTTTCTCAACAAGTGGGTCGGCAAACCGCATTACGAGGTCGAGGCGTTCGGTGTCATGCCGAGGACGTCGCTCGCATTGTTCTTTATCGCAATGTTCTGGACTTCGTTAGCGTTCGCCATAACGGCAATTAGCGCGTACACCGGGGACATAAAGGGACGATTCTCCCTTCGCACACTGCTAATTGTGATGACGCTCGTTGCGATGGTGCTGGGATTGATCGCCTACGTAGCGCGCGGGTAGCGGTCAGCGCTGCTGGGAGGAGAAGTGGAGCAAATATACGAACGGTTCTCGTTATAGAAAGCTGGAGAGTCGTTTCTTGCGTCTGGCCGATGCTATGCACTACAATTTCCTGAACAGGTGAGATGTTTTGCGACGGAATGACGAATATCGCCCCGTTAACCGTTTGTAGTGCAACCGGCAAGAGCGATCGATCGCATCGTCGAAACCACCACACGTCCGCGTAGCTCAATTGGATAGAGCGTCGGCCTCCGAAGCCGAAGGTTAGTGGTTCGAATCCACTCGCGGATACTGACTTACGTCGATTGATTTTCGCCTGTCGTCGTGGTGTCGCAGATAGCCGCGTCGGGCGGGGCCATCTTCTCCGTTATTTTCTCTGGCGTGCTTCCCACCACAGCCCCACGACGAAGAGCACGCACACCCAAGCAAACCCGGCCCAAATCATATTGGAGCGGTCCGTGGGTTCATCATACGCGACCCATGTTTCAAAGAGTGCGAACGCAAGTGCAGCGGCGGCTAGGATCGACAAACGCTTATTCGTCATCGGCTCATTCTACCGCGCAGAAAGAAGCCCGCCACGAGGACTTCCAGGCGAGCTCCACCGGTGGCCGAAGTCACAAGGCACCGGGCACTAATAGTTGCGGCAAATCCACCACGAACTAGAATTCGTTTCGATCAGTAACCGTTCGCTCAGGGGTTGCGCCGCTTGCGGGATTCGACGACGAACGCTAGCAATGCGAGTCGCAACCGCGCTCGTTGAACAAATCTTTCGCTATCAGCGCGGCGAGTTTGCATCTTGGTAAGACTTTGCGGCCGATTGCCGTGAGACTGGTTGGGCTGAATCGCAATCGATCAACTGCGATTGGTTTGATGTCCGACGTTACACAAGGTTGGGTCTGTGACTTTTGTGTGTTTGGCTGTTTGTGCAGAAGGCTTCTAAACCGGGGGCTAGCGCCTCGCGGCTGATGGGGCAACTATGGCAGGACACCTGCGAACATTGCTTGCACTGCTCGCATTGGCAATTATTGCGGCACCGCTGCGCGCTCAAGAATTGTTGCCGCCGCCCCCGCTCGATTCGGTCGGGACGCAGGCGGACTTCGACGTCCCGGCGCTAAACACCGACCCGCAGTTCGAATACGGCCAGCCACACAAGGTTGTCGACTCGCTCGGTTGGGTGTTCGGCATTCCAAAGAAGGTCGTGTTATGGGACCGGCGGGCGGTCAACCATCGCGTGTCCGCGGAGACGGAGCAACAACTGGCTCAGTATCTCCAAGACAACGGTCTGTCGACGACCAAGGTGCGGATCAACCAATACGACCCGATTGGCGAGTGGAAGCGACTACATGCCAATAAAGAAGTTGGGGCCGGATGGCGCTATACCGTCGGCGCTTTTGGGACGCTGGCGTATACGCTGATACCAGGGCGAGTGTTTGGAGCCGATCGGTATAACCCGTACACGGACAGCATCTACATTTACTCCGATATTCCCTGCATCGCTCAAGAACAAGCGGCCTATGCCAGACTGGTTCATGGCCGCACGTATCCGGGCACGTATGCCACGGTGACGTCGCTGCCGGTGGCACGGCTTTGGCCCGCGAAGCAAATGAAGAGCGAGGTGCTCGACTATACGCTGGCAACAGGAACAGACGCGCAGCACGAAGAGGCCACGCGAATATTGTACGCAGAGTTTGGCGCCGAAGTTGGCGGGCAGGCTTCCATGTTTTTTGGGGGCAATATCCCGATCACGTTGGCAGGAGCGGGCATTGGTCACATCGCGGCACGCTACAATTCCGCGATGGGGCCAGAGGAAGAATCGCCGGAGCCGGGAGCCGAGATAACGGCGAGCCATGTGGAAGAAATTGAAGTGGGAGGAGTGAAACGCTAAGGGACGGCTCAAAATAACTTCGGCAGATGGGATTCACCACGGAGACACAGAGAAGAGGTCCAATGACCAAATCTCAATGACCAAAAAAACTAACATCAAATCAACTTGGTCATTGGAACTTGGTCATTGGGTTTTCTCCGTGCCCTCTGTGTCTCCGTGGTTATTCCGGAAATGGGGAAGTTATTGTTGAATCATCCCTAAGCTGGTAGGCGGCAGCACTGTTTGCATGGCTTTTTTGGAGCGCCATGCGTTTTTCTATTGAAGACTGCGCGGCGATTGGCCTATTACTTTCTGGCCGATAGCTGACAGCCGATAGCCGACAGCTTTTATCGAGTCCAATTACCGCGCAGTTCTCAATAGTAGGCCCAAGCTCACTGATATTGGGCACCGAAGGTTGCTTGCGCTATTTCGCTGCTATTGAGCTATAGGAATTCGAGCTCACGGAAGGCCCGAAGGCCTCGTCTTAGTGGTACGATCGTGGCAATTGCCCCCACGACAATCGCCGCGCCGGTGCCGACGATCAACCATACCTTTAGGTTTTCAGGATTGCCAAAGGGCGTGAAGAATGGTTGATTGCCGGTCAGCAGATAAAAGTGGCAGGGTAGGGCAGTCAGCACAACGATGACCATGATGTAGAGAGCGCTCAGGACGAGATTGAGCGTTCCGCCAAAGCCGGCGGCAATCTTGGAAGGCGAAGTTTCGTGGAAGTTGGGCATCATGGCGCCGAATCCTACTGCAATGGACGATAGTCCCAGGCAAAGAAGCACACAGGTCAGTTGGTGGACAACGACCACCAACATCGGCACGTGCAACATGAGATCGCTCAACAGCACCAGCAGCGAGCAGGGTATCCAGGAACCGATCGAGGCGAACCAGAACTTGCTCCACAGGATCGTATCACGTTCGATGGGCAGCAGGCCGACGATCCAGAAGCATTGGCCTTCGAGGCTGATCATCGGATAGATGAAGCGGGTCGTGAACGTAGAAAGAATCAGCCCGACAACCGCAAGATTGAGGAAGCTGACCATGTTGATCCAGGTGGCATAACCGATATCGCTGTGAGGATTATTGAACCGGTCGACGTTGAGGAAATAGAGCCCCAACAAGCCGAAAAAGATCAAGAATTGCGACCACTGCACGGGATCACGGCGGAGAAGTCGCCAGTCTTTGATGAGCAACAATTGCAGCGGCAAGGGAAATGGCGAGAGGAGAAAAGAGAAAAAGCGGTCCGAGATCGCCCCCCCAACTTGTCGTCGTACGGCCGGCCTGACCGCGAGATTTGCATAGCTGATGCGATACCAGTGCTTCGCCGCCCACACGGTGAGCACATGGAAGAACAGCGCATTAGAAACCAGCAAAGCCAAATAAAGCACGCTTTGCACGACCGGAAGCTCGCTGATTCTGTCTACCGAGATAACCGCCGGTGGGCGGGCTGCTTCGAGCAAACCATTCGTTAGCCATGTGCTGGGGAGCCATTCCTGCTCGGTAAATCGGAATCGATGAAGCGTGTCTTGGAACCATTCGGTTCCAAATAATTTGGATTGAGGACTATTTACAGTGCGCCAGATCGGCGGCACGGTCATCGCAATGATAGCCAGTGCCACGCAAGCAACGATGATTCGTCGCAATTCCGGCAGCTTATGAATGATAAACAAGCAACATAGCGCGCCGACACCGCTGGGAATATATACGAACGAAATAATCAGCGGCAACAACAACAGATAATAGTATGTGGGCGCCTCGGCAACGATTCCGTAGGCAATCATGATCGGACTGGCCAGCAGGAAGAACCCCCAACTGCTGAAGAAGACCGCTTCTTGAAACTTGTAAAGAACGACGCGATCGGGGCGAGTTGGCAGTGTTAGCAAATGGACCGTCTCGGGCGACTTGTATAAGCCCGTGTAGAGGATGATTCCCGAGGAGAACACGAGCATCACGTTCAGCGAAGCAAAGAAGAGATGGAAAACGAATCGCACCGTTTGAGCGTGATACGGACTACCCGCCGAAGCGATATTGATAGTGATGAATTGGAATCCGGCGTAAAACAGCAAAAACAAGCCGAACCAGAAGAATAGGCTCAGCCCGATGACCAGCAGCGTTCGCAACCGGGCAGTAGTAAATAGCTGGATGAGTTGCGTGCGCGTCACCTGGTAGCGGAGTCGCCAGAGGAGTTGCGCTTCGCCATCTTCGCTGGGCAAATCGCGAACGTTCGGTCCCCAGGCGGGAAAGCGGTCGATGGGCGGGCGGGAAAGAGGTTCGGTCGTCGGTTCAGCCACGGCAGTCGTATTCCTTACCCTGTTCCGCTGGCGGAAGTAACCGGACGTTCTGTAAGACTCAGATACATCGCTTCAAGCGTTTGCTGCTCGGGCGGAAAGCGCTTCCGCAAGACATCGATGGTTCCGTCGAATAGCAAATGGCCATGATTCATGATGCCCACACGATGCGCAATTTCTTCGGCGGCGGTAAGTGTGTGGGTCGACATCAAAACACACATGCCTGCCGCGACTTCAGCTTTCAGCAAGTCTTTCACGAGGCGAATGCTATGGGGGTCGAGGCCGAGCATGGGCTCATCGACGACCAGGACGCGTGGAGAATGAAGAAATGCCGAGGCAAAAACCATCCGCTGTTTCATTCCGTGGGAATAGGTTTCAGTTAGGCCATCAACGAACTCGTGCAGCTCGAACCGCTCGATCTCACGATCGATGGCCCGCGCAACCTGGGCATTGTCCATGCCGTACATTCGACCGATAAACTGTAAGACTTCTCGCCCCGAGAGCTTATCGTAGAGAAATGGTTGATCAGGAACATAGCCGATGAGTGCGACGGCGTCTCGAGTCTGGCGTACGATATCGAAACCGCCGATACGGACCACGCCACTGCTAGGGCGAATGAGGCCAATCAGCATTTTGATGGCGGTGGTCTTGCCGGCACCATTGTGCCCCAGGAGGGCGAATAGTTCGCCGCCGTTTATTCGCAAGTTCAGATTTTTGACCGCTACCTTACTGCCGTATGATCGGTAAACCTGCTGAAATTCGATCATCTGGGAGAGGCTTGCGGCGCTGGTTTCGACGGCGGCACGTAAATAGTTGCGACCGAATTGATATCCAATAAGTCTTCAGCCAGCTTGATCTTGTGGGACTCCATGCAGCGCTCGAAGCGGAGCTTGGCATCCATGAGGTAGACATCCTGGCGGAGCACGGTACCATCTTCCCCCACCCAGACGACTGCTCGCAACCTATTATCTGCCGTGACCCCGGCGCTTGAAAGACTCCGGTACTCGATTTTTCGAGCCCGAATGTGTTCGCCACGGTGATCGATCGGCCGTTCTTCGACGACTTCGGCCTGGAGAATTTCTAAAGGGCTTCCCGGCGAACGAAATGGGCTGTAGACCTCTTGTTGCCATTTTCGGCCGACATACATCTGCAGCATTTTTGGCTCGGGGATCAACTCGCTGGTAAGCGCGGAGTTGGAGGGAATCGGGTAACTGACCGGCGCGTGGGTCGACTCGCCCGATTGGATGGTCAATTTGAGCTCGGCGCCATCGACCTTGCCTCGAACGCGCATAATGGTAGGCATGTCGTTTAGCCGGACCTTGGTGTTGAACGACGACAGATTATTAAGGGAATCGAGGACGAAAACACTACGAGTATCGAGAGAAACCGCTCCGAGGCTGCGAACCAAACCGACCATCCATTGGGGGGCCAACTCGCGAACTTTGATCCCCTCGACTTTGATCCGGCTGTGGATTTCGGTGGTCGACATCGCGCCCGGCACGGCCTGGCTGACAGCGTAGCCGACGGATCGCCCGTCATACTGGATTTCCCAACAGACGGGGTCGTTGACCAAAGCTCCGTGGGTAGGAGGCTCGCCCTGAAAAAACGGCGGTAGAATCCGCGCGACCATGAGCCAGGACATCGTCCCGGCCCAAAGCGTAACCACGATACCCACAAAAATTCGGTTGCCCATGCGATCACTTCCCTTTTACCTATCCCCGCCTGATGCGGCGCGAGGCGCGGAAGACTCAACCTGATCGCTCGATCAATGGCTGAACGTCGCAGATAAACTCGGCCCGATACACGCCCGCTATTCTATCTAGTAGGAGATGAAAATGCTACGAAGTGTTCGCTAAGGAGAGGAAAAGATTGCCGGAAGACCCAGAAAATGCCCGATGCAGGCAAAATTTCTGTTTGTTTGGCGAGAATAGGCAAGTCGATCGAAGGATGACATTGTTGCAAGGAGGAGCGCCGCGTAAATTACTGCGTAACCTAATTTCAGGGCGTCGTCCCCAGCGTGATAGCGAGGCTCATCCCCCGCCGGGATAAACCTGGCGGTTCGCTGCTTTTGTGTTACGAAAAGTGTGTCACCTTATCATTGCCAGCAAGTATGAGCTTTGTTTGTCTTTCCCGGTTTTGTATTTTTGTCTGTGCGATGAGCGCCATTATTGGTGGGATCGCGGGTTGCAATCGATCTTCGCCACCTGCCGCGGCTGCCAGCGGAGAGGCGGGAAAATCTGCCGGTGCGAATAAAGGGACGGTTAATGCACCGGCCGCAAAAAGCGTCGACCTGGAAAAGCCGGTGGTGCGAATTGAGACCAGCCAGGGAGTCATCACCGTTCAGCTAGACGGCGTGCAAGCACCAGGTACCGTTCGCAATTTTTTGAACTACGTCAACGAAGATTTTTATGACAACACGCTGGTGCATTACGTTGACGCGGGCAAAATGCTTGTGGCCGGAGGATATTCGGCCGATCGTCAACCAAAGTCGACACATACTCCGATTCGCAACGAAGCTCACAATGGGTTAAAAAACGCCCGCGGGACCATTGCGATGGCCCGCGACGGAGCGCACATCGACAGCGCCACCAGCCAGTTCTTCATCAATCTGGCGGATGCCCCACAACTCGATCACAAAGGCGATGGAGCGGCCGAATATGGATATTGCGTTTTCGGCCAGATTACCGAGGGGCTCGATGTAGCAGAGAAAATTTCCCAAGCTCCGACAACAACGGGCGATGGCGACTTTGCTCAAACTCCGGATCCGCCGATCGTGATTAAATCGATCGATGTCGTAAAATAGGGCAGCCACCTCAGCCATTGCAGACTCCCATGCGCCTCGTTGCGACGATTCTGATCATCCTGACAGTGATGCGCGGTCGAAAATTGGCTTCCGGGAAGACGGCAGCCCGGCCTCATGCAATAATTCATCAACTCACCTGCCGCATGGCCATCCGCTTTATTCGGTTTCGTTTTTCCCATGCCAGCGAACAATGGCCATTTTCGACGCATCGGCGGCTTGTTTAACAATTTTGGCCGCTCCGGTATTCAGCAATGGTCGCGGTACATTTCGCAGATTGCCGCACTGGAAGAATCGCTTCAGCAACTAAGCGACTTCGATCTGAAAAAAACGAGTTTGTCACTTCGCTATCGGGCACGAAGCGGCGAGCCACTCGATCGGCTATTGGTCGAGGCATTTGCCCTCGTCCGCGAGGCAGGACGACGCCGGATGAACATGCGACACTTCGACGTGCAACTCCTGGGCGGCGCGGCGGTACATCATAACTCGATTGTCGAAATGCAAACGGGCGAAGGAAAAACACTCACAGCGACATTGCCCCTTTACCTGGCCGCGCTGGAAGGGAAGGGGGCGCACCTCGCCACGGTGAACGATTATCTCGCCAAACGCGATGCCGACTGGATGCGGCCTCTTTACGAAACGCTCGGCATGAAGGTCGGCTGCATTCAGCAGCAGATGCAACAATCCGAGCGGGCACAGCAGTATGCATGCGATATCACGTATGGCACGGCCAACGAAATGGGCTTCGACTTCCTCCGCGACCGACTACTCAAGCGGCGGATTAGCGAAGGGCAACGCGACCTGTTCGGCGCGATGCTCGGGCAAGCCGGCCGCGATAACGAGCAGCCGGTGCAAAGAGAATTGCATTTCATGCTGGTCGACGAGGCCGACAGTATTCTCATTGACGAAGCGCGTACTCCGTTGATCATCAGCGCTCTTCCAGGCGAGGAAGAAGAGCTGGAAGCCGAGGCGTATCGCTGGGCGGCGAAGAACGTCGGCGAGTTTTTCGAAGAAGAGCACTTCGAGTACGACCATAAAGAAAAAACGGTCGAACTCAATCTGGCTGGCCGACGCAAGGTACGAGAATTGTCCAAGCCAGACGCGATGGACCGGATGCCGCTTTCATCGATTTACGAACATATCGAGCGGGCAATCAAAGTCGGCCGCGAAATGATTCTGGATCGGCAATACGTGGTTCGCGACGGCGAGATTGTCATCGTCGACGAGTTTACGGGCCGACTGGGCGAAGGCCGCAAGTGGCGAGCGGGCATCCATCAAGCCGTCGAAGCGAAAGAAGGCGTGAAGATCACCTTCGCCACGAATCAGGCGGCACGGATTACCGTGCAGGACTTCTTTCTGCGCTACGAGCGGCTGGCCGGCATGACGGGCACGGCCTCGACCAGCGCCGGCGAATTGCACAAAATCTACGGCTGCCGCGTGCTGCCCGTGCCGACGAATCGGCCGCCGATCCGCCAGAAGCTGCCAACCTTGGTGTTCGGAACCGCCGAAAACAAGTGGCGCGCGATCATCGGCGACCTGGCCGAGCAGCACGAATTGGGCCGCCCGGTTCTCATCGGCACTCGCTCGATCGATAAAAGCGAACTGCTGTCGCATTTGCTGAACGAACGTGGGATCGATCACCAGGTGCTGAACGCTCGGCACGTAGCGGCCGAAGCGGAAATCGTGGCCCGAGCAGGCGAGATCGGCAAAGTGACCGTAGCGACCAACATGGCCGGCCGCGGCACCGACGTTCGCCTGGGCCAGGGCGTCTACGAACTGGGGGGGCTGCATGTCATTTGCACCGAACTGCACGAGGCCCAGCGAATCGATCGCCAATTGATCGGCCGTTGCGGTCGCCAAGGCGACCCAGGCACCTATCGCCAGTTTCTCGCGCTCGATGACGAAATACTCGAGACAGCGTTCGGCCCCAAGAAGGCGGCCAAGCTAAAAGCCCAAGGTGAATCTTACGCGGGCCAGGGAGCGATCTCTGGCTTCGAATCGCTGTTCTATAAGGCTCAGCGGAAGGTCGAACGACGCCACTTTCGTGATCGAAAAATTCTGCTGTATCACGAAAAAGAGAGGCAGAAAATGCAGCGGCAGATGAGCCAGGATCCCTACCTGGACACGGCCGGCTAGGGCGGGCAGAAAAGTCCTTTGCGCATGCTATCGATAGCTGCCCGTTCGTCGCGACGTTACACTGTATTTCTCACCATTGTTATTCGTCTCGGCGGAGGTCTCGTTCGCTATGCGAAAGCCCAGTTCTCTCATGGTCGCACGCTTTGCGACATCGTTCCTGTCACTACTCACGGCACTGTGCCTTGGTGCAACTTCACGCAGTGAGGAAGCACCTCCCCTTAGCTATCGGGTAGGGCTTGCGAAAGTCGATATTACGCCCGAAGGCCCCATCCGGCTCAGCGGCTTCTATGTCCGCCAAACCGAATCGGTCGGCGTCCGCGAGCACATTTTCGCCCGCGCCATGGCCATTGCGGGCCCAGACGGCAAGCCGGCCGTTCTCGTCACCGTCGACACGATCGGTGTCCCCGCGGCCGTTCGCGCGGAGGTCGCTAAGCGTCTCGCCGCCAAAAAGAACCTGCCCAACGAGCGACTCGCCATTACCGCCACGCACAGCCACACCACGCCGATGCTCAACGGCGTGCTCGAAACAATGTTCGGAGCCCCCGTGCCTCCTGACCAGCAAGCGCGGATCGACAAGTACACACAGGAATACACCGATAAGATCGAGCAAGCTGCCATCGCCGCGCTCGACAACATGAAGCCAGCCCACATCCAATTCGGCGTCGGCAAAGCCGGTTTCTCGATCAATCGCCGCACTCCGGGTGGCCCCGTCGACCACGACTTGCCCGTTCTGCAAATTACAGATGCCGATGGCAAGGTACTCGGCATTTATCTGAGCTACGCCTGCCACTGCGTGGTCCTCTCCGACTACAAAACCAGCGGCGACTGGGCCGGCTACACTGCTGCCGAACTCGAAAAGAAGTACCCAGACGCCGTCGCTCTCGTCTCGGTTGGCTGCGGCGCCGACTCCAATCCGGCCTGCAATGTGCAAAACGATAAAGCCGAGTTCGCCCAGCAATATGCCCGCGAGATCGCCGCCGAAGTCGAGCGCCTGTTCACGACGATGCTGGCTCGTCTAGGCGGCAACGTCGATTGCCAACTCAAAGAAATTCAGCTCCCGTTGCAGAAGCTGCCGACGCGCGCCGAATGGGAAGAGCGAGCAAAGATCAAAGGCCCCGAGGGGTACTACGCCAAAGTGCAACTCGAGAAACTCGATGCCGGCAAAAAGCTCGCGACGGAAGTGAACTACCCGGTGCAAACCTGGAAGTTTGGCAATACGCTCGCTATGGTCTTCCTTTCGGGCGAGGTCGTCGTCGACTACTCGTTGCGGCTCAAGCAAGAATTCGACTCCACTCGCCTCTGGGTCAACGGCTACTCGAACGATTGCCCCGCCTACATCCCCTCCGAGCGCATCCTCCGCGAAGGCGGCTACGAAGGTGGCGGCGCGATGGTCTACTACAATCTACCCGCGCCATTTGCGCCCGGTCTCGAAGACAAAATCCTCTCCGCCGCCCGCGCCGAGTTAGGCGACACCTTCAAAACCCCCGACAAGAAACAAGGCACGCAAGGCGTTCTGCCAAAGTCACCCGCCGAGTCGCTCGCGACGTTTCAAGTGCGCCCCGAGATGCGAGTCGAGTTGGTGGCCTCAGAACCCGACGTGCAAAGCCCGACGTCCATCGACTTCGGCCCCGACGGCAAGGTTTGGGTTTCGCAAGCGCTCGACTACGGCTGCAAAGACGGCCAGACCTGCCCACCTGCCGGGCGAGTCAGCTTTCTCGAAGATCGGGACGGCGACGGCCGCTTCGAAACCAGCACCATCTTTCTCGACAAGATTTCTGAGCCCTTCGGCGTCACTGTTTGGGGCAAAGGTGTTCTCATTTGCGCCGCCCCCGATCTCCTCTACGCCGAAGACACCAACGGCGACGGTAAAGCCGATGTCGTCCAGAAACTCTTCACCGGCTTCAGCACCGGTAACCCGCAAGCCCGCATCAACTCTCTCTGCTACGCCCTAGATGGCTGGCTCGAAGCTGGCTCGTATGAAGGCAGTGCGTTGAAGAATCTCAAAGGCGAAGACCTCACACTCCCCAACGGCGACTTCCGGCTGCAACCCGAACAACAAAAAATCGATCCCGAAACGGGCCGCACCGAAAACAGTCGCATCCGCGACGACTGGGGCAACTGGTTCGGCACCGACAACAGCAACGTCTGCTTTCACTACCCGCTCTCCGACCGCTACCTCCGCCGCAACCCAAACATCGTCCCGCCCCCCCTTGTCGTCAACGCGCCGACACCCGCTGCCTCACAGTTGTATCCCCGCGGCAAGCTGATTCTGCTCCCGCTCTCCGGCCCTGCCGGCCGCGCCACCGCCGCCTGCGGCATCGGCTTCTATCGCGATGACCTCCTCGGCAAAGACTTCACCGGCAACGCCTTCACCTGCGAACCCGTCAACCAACTCGTCCACCGCATGATCGTGAAGCCCAACGGCGCCACCTTCACCGCCGACCGCGCCCCAGACGAAGCCGAAACCGAGTTTCTCACGTCGACCGACAACTGGTTCCGTCCCGTCCAGGCCCGCACCGCACCAGACGGCAGCCTCTGGATCGTCGACATGTATCGTTACGTGATCGAGCACTCCCGCTGGATTCCGCAAAACGTGCAAGACGAACTCGACGTCTTCGCCGGCAACAACCTCGGCCGCATCTATCGCATCCTCCCCAAAGGCACCAAGCCGCGACCTTGGCCGCGGTTAGACAAGATGAACACGGCAGAACTCGTCGCGGCGATGGATTCCCCCAACGGCTGGCAGCGCGACACGGCCCAACAACTTCTCGTCGCGCAGCATGATCCCGCCGCCATCGAGCCGCTTGCCGGCTTAGCGAAAAGCAGCAAACTCCCAGCCACTCGCATCCAAGCTCTCTGCACACTCGACCTCCTCCAAAAACTTCCCAACGAACTAATCTCCGCCGCCCTCACCGACCCACACCCCGGCATCCGGCGCCAGGCGATTCGCCTCGCCGAATCGCGCATCGATTCATCGCCCGAGCTCTTCAACAACCTCGTTCAACTTGCGGCCGAGCCAGACGCCAACGTCGCGCTCCAACTCGCCTGCTCGCTCGGTGCAACCGCGAACCCTCGCAAGATAGACGCTCTCGCAAAAGTCGCCGCCAACCACAGCCACGACGCGTATGTCGCCACCGGCGTCGTGTCATCCGTCAAAGACGACGAGCTCGGCCCGCTCCTCAAGCAAGTCTTCGCCGGTTCCACTCAGAAGCTCTCCCCTAGCCTCACCAATAGATTGATGGAACTTGCCGGCGCAACCAACAACGAAGAGGCAATCGCCACGGCCATCGAATTGGCGGCTACCAAAGCCGACGAGAGCGGCCCCCATCGCTTCGACGCCCTCGACGCATTTCTCTCCGGCATCCGGCGCAACCAACACGCTCAGCAACTTTTGACCAAAGCCGCAACCACTCGCCTCGAACAACTCGCCCAAAAATGTGCTAGCGTCGCCAAAGACAATTCCGCCGACGCGAAGACCCGCGCCCACTGCATCCGCATTCTCGGCCGTTCGCCGGAAGAGACCATCGACAACATCACCACACTCGCCGACTTCCTCTCCGCCGAGCACGATTCGCAGCTTCAGATCGCCGCCGTCGATGCCCTTGGCGAGCAAAGCCAGCCAGCCGTAGCCGATCATCTACTCAAGGTCTGGCAAGGCCTCACTCCCGCGCTCCGCACGCGCGTGCTCGATACGCTTCTCAGTCGCAAACAATGGGTCGGCCCGCTGCTGGCCGCGATCGAAGCCAACAATGTGCAAACCTCCGAAATCGACGTCGCCCACCAGAGCCGCCTCTCCGAGTATCCTGATCCAGAGTTGAGCAAGCGCGCCAAGAACAGCTTCACGCAATCCTCCGCCGAGCGCCTCGCCATCGTCAACCAGTACCAACCCGCGCTCAAAGATGGCGTCGCCGAACGCGGGCGGGCCGTCTTCCAGAAAAACTGCACGCCCTGCCACAAGTTCAAAGACATGGGCACCGAAGTCGGCCCCAACATCGCGGCCCGCCAAGACAAATCCAACGACGGCCTCCTCCGCGAAATTCTCGACCCCAACCGCGCCGTCGACCAGCGCTACATCAGCTACGTCGCGGTAACGAACGACGGCGTCGTCAAAACCGGCATCGTCGAGGAAACTGGCAACGCGATCACGCTCGTCGGTCAGAACGGCGAAAAGACCGTCCTCCTTCGCAGCCAGATCGACTCCCTCACCTCCAGCGGCAAGTCGCTCATGCCCGAAGGCCTCGAAAAACAAATGACCCCCGCCGAAGTCGCCGACCTCATCAAGTTCCTGGCGACGCCCTAAGCCAGTCAAAAACAAACCACAGAGACACAGAGGGCACAGAGAAGAAACCAAGAACGCTCATCAACGCTAATGACAAGAGATGACTAGCCTGATTTCATTTCTTGATTAGTGAAGATTAGCGCAGATTAGTGTTCTATTGAAGACTGCGCGGCGATTGAACCTAGTGTTTCCTGGCCGATAGCTGACAGCCGAGAGCCGAGAGCTTTTATCGGGTCCAATTACCGCGCAGTTCTCAATAGTTTTTACTTCTTCTCCGTGCCCTCTGTGTCTCCGTGGTTAATCCCCATGCCCGAAATCTGGGACGTCCACTGCCACCTCGCCAGCCCGCTCAAGGAGCCCACTCCCGAAGCGCGCCTCGGGCGCATTCTCGAAGTCGCCGACCGCGTCGGCATCAATCGCCTCTGCGTCTACATGGGCATGAAGTGGTCGTACGATCCCACGCCCGCGGACTTCCGCCAACAAAACGACGAAGTCCTCGCCGCCATCCGCCGCTACCCCGACCGCGCGTTCGGCTTCGTCTACATCAACCCGAAGCACCCGCGCGAAAGCCTCGACGAAATCAATCGCTGCATCGCCGACGGCCCCATGGTCGGCGTCAAGCTCTGGGTCGCCGCCCATGCCGATCTCCCCGCGCTCGATCCACTCGTCGACCGCATCGCAGAATTGAATGCCGTCCTCTTCCAGCACACCTGGATCAAAATCACCGGCAACCTGCCCGGCGAATCCACGCCGATGGATCTCGTCGCGCTCGCCAAGCGGCACCCCACTGCCAAAATCATCTGCGGCCATGCCGGCGGCGACTGGGAGCAGGGCATCCGCGCCGTCCGCGCCCAACCAAATATCAGCGTCGACCTCGGCGGCGGCGACCCCGTCGCCGGCATCACCGAAATGGCCGTCCGCGAACTCGGCTCCGAACGCGTCCTCTACGGCAGCGACGCCCCCGGCCGCAGCTTCGCCAGCCAACTCGCCAAAGTCCACGGCGCCGACCTCCCCGACGATCAAAAACAACTCATCCTCGCCAAGAATCTCAAACGTTTGCTCGCTCCGATCCTCAAAGACAAAGGCATTAATGCATAGCCACAAAAAACACGAAGAGACACAAAAAACGGAACCGTCGAATATCACATTTGCCTGCAGCCATTCCCCACATAACTTTCCTATTTCTTTTTCGTGCCTTTTCGTGCTTTTTGTGGCTAACAACTAATGGCACTCCATTCCTCCCTCATCGACACCAACATCACGCTCGGCCAATGCCCCACGCGCCGCGCCCCGCACGACGATTTGGAAAAACTTCTCGCCAACCTCCGGGCCAACAACGTCGCCGAAGCCTGGGCCAGCCACTACGACGGCCTCTTCCAACTTGACCTGACCGACGTCAACAACCGCCTCACCGCAGCCTGCGCCAATCGGGTGCCACTGGCTCCGCCAGTGTCCGTTCAGAACCACAGTACAGATCCGCCAACCGCAAAGACGTCACCCCAGCTTGTACCCTTCGGCTCCATTAATCCACTCGCCAACAACTGGGAAATCGAACTCGACCGCTGCGCTACTGCGCACCACATGCCCGGCATCCGCCTCCACCCCAACTACCACAACTACAAGCTCGACCATCCCAACTTCGCCCGCCTCCTCGCTGCCGCCGCCGAACGTAAGCTCCTCGTCCAACTCACCGTTCTCATGGAAGACGCCCGCATGATGCACCCGCTCCTGCGCGTGCCGCCCGTCGACATCAGCCCGCTCGAAAAGCTCGTCCCCCAAACCCCCGGCCTCCGCCTCGTCCTCCTCAACGCGCTCACCTCCGCCACGCGCAACGACAAGCTCTACCGCCTCACCGCCGCCGGCGACGTCTATGTCGAAATCGCCATGCTGGAAACGATGGCCGCCCTCGAATCTCTGATTAAAGAGATTCCCGTCGAGCGCATCCTCTTCGGCTCCCACACCCCCAGCTTCTACCTCGAAGCCGCCACGCTGAAACTCAAAGAATCGAGTCTCCCTATCGCGTATCTCCGAGCGATCACTCAACAAAACGGCCGCAAATTAATTCCAGCTCCTTAGACAGGAAACTTTTGGTGACTTTTTGTGCTTTTCGTGGCTACCGTTATTCTTCGAACAGCTCACGCAGAGGAGCAGAGGACGCGGAGGATAACCAATTTTGGAACGCTAATCTGCACTACAGCAAATTACCAAATTGCGTGCCATGTAATCCTCCAAAGCACACAAAAGGTTTAGCGTCGGCCGCCAGGCCGAATCTCCGACCAACACGCGCCCCATAAGCACGAAAAAGAGTAATCTGCACTAATCTTCGCTGATGCAAGATTGGATTAGTGATCATGAGCGAAGATTAGCGTTCCTCCTACTTCTCCGCGCCCTCTGCGTGAGACTCTTCTGACTTCGGCTCGACGACCATGCGAACAGCTTAAACCGGAAAAGGTTAACGGCGCAAAGTGGCACCGACTTTCGGCCGATTGTGACCAACCCTCAAATTAAACCCAACCTGGCCGATTGTTAGTGCGTCAACACCGCATGAGGCGGCCGGGCGCATTTCTCGCGCCTCAGCAATCGCCGGCATCCAAACGTGGCGCTGCGCGAATCAGTCGCGCCCATCTCCACGCATCATCCGCTGGTGCGTAAGCGCCATCCCCAGAATAAACATCGTCGCCCCGATAAACGCCGGAGCGAGATGAGTAGCACTCGTATACCCGATCGGAAAGTGGACCCCGAGCGCCGTTCCAAACCCGGCTGCACCCATCACCCACAGAGCCTGCCACAAACTGCGACACACGCGCCCGCAGTACACGCAAAATAGCATCGTGACGCCGCAGCAACAGACTCCGCCGCCGAAGCCGGCCCGATCGTGCGCGATCATCGGAATCAGCCGTTCGTTCACGCTCGCCAGATCGGCCGCCGTCACTTGCATGTACTCCAAGTCCTGGGGCACGAACACCGTTGTCATTCCCGTGATCATGATGATCAAACCGCCCAGGATCAAACTCAACGCGGTGGTGATCAATAGCAACCGCCCCGCGCCGAATGACGTTCGCATCGCGGGTTTCTCAACAGGTACAAATAGCGCCCTTGGTCCGGCGAGCGGCCTCAGCACGCAATACGACCGGTACATTCCCAGCACAAAGATCGGCAAGAGCGCAAGCGTGGCAGCGCCATGCCAGGTATCGAGATAGCCGTAGCCGAGATAGGCGAGAAAACTTGCGAACCCAACCAGTCCGCTGACCAGGAACGTCCACCAAGCCCACGCCTGCCGCGCCT
>CAZJWY010000095.1:0-19477 GCA_964549545.1 uncultured Planctomycetaceae bacterium
AAATTCACCAAGCCTTTTTGCCGCCCCGTCAACTTCTGGTTATAGCTCTCTGATCTCGAACAGGAGGCTACTGTTGACGCAGATCCAATGCCGCAGTTGGCGATTCTGTCGGCAAGAGTGAAAGCTGGTGACGATGCTGCGATGGTTGAAATCCAGGGGATCCTTAATAGCGACGATCAGCTGTAGCGCGAACTGGGTGACGTCGAGAAAACCACCGAGGCCATGCTCGTTGAAGTCATCGGAGGAACGGAGGCATCAAAGGAATCCGTGCGGCGGAGTGTGCGGGAGTTAAAGCAATCTTTTCTCGTTAAGACGTCAACACCTCTGGAAAGGATCACGGTTGGTCGCGTCGTTGCTTGTTGGTTGTTCGCTCATTTCGCTGACCACTGGTGTAGCTGGATAATTAAAGAAGGTGCTCGTGCGAACGATCTGGCCAAGCTGCTGGAAGTGGCGGAGAAGCGTTATGCGGCGGCGCTCAAGTCGTTGAAGCTGGTCCGAGGAACGAGATTGCCGATGGAAGGGTAGGATTGGTTCTTTCACCTTCAGCCGACCTATCTGCTCAAACAGTTCCTGCTCGTTAGCTCTGTCTTCGACACCACGTTTACCGCGCCTGCCTCCAAACAACTCGGACACTCCTCCAAAAGCGCTTTCTTCCGGGCCGTGATCTGGCCCGCATGCACCTCATATCTCTGCGGCCAGCTGAGCTATGACCTTGTCGCCACGGCACGCCGCCAATGCTTGAATGCCCCACTAAAACCCCGTCGCTTCGGAGCCATCCTGTTGAACTCCTGATAAAGCCTCACCACAGCAGGGAATTCCTCACCTTATCAGTCACCCAGGTTTTGGGGGCCACCTCAGACTACGCAAGTCCTTGGGCAACAGGACGAGTTGAGATCGGCGTTTCGCAGCACCGTGGCGTCCGCGATGCGAGAATTAGGCCTTAAAAGCTACGTCGCCAACACCGAGGACGCTCGGCTGAGCGTGTTCAAGTACATCGAAACCTTTTGCAATCCCGTGCGTCTCCACCAGACACTCGGCTATAAAAGCCTCGACGAGCTCGAAGCCGAGTACGCCCCGTTATAGCACGTGATTCAAAGCCCCAGGCACTGTCCGAAAGTCCTGAGTCCTGGGCTATCGCACAATTGGCCAGCCAACGAGTTCCGGACTAACTTGATGCCATTCCGGACAGTACTGGTTTTTTTTGAAAGATTTCTTGTCCCCAAGCCGCTTGCTCCCGCAGTTATAGCTTATCAGGGCTCTTTTTCCGCATTTTTGCTGAAATCAGCTCAAGTGGCACCCCACCCGCGACCGAGTTGTCGCGTTCGGTTGGGCGCAAGCATAATCACCGTTTCACACCTAGGAATCATCATCGCCGGATAATTTTTCTCGCTCCCGTCGTGTGTCCCTAGGTTTGAGTTGAATCCGAGCACTGGCTGAATTAGCGTCAGTGCCCGCTTAGGGAATGAGATATGTTGCAATTAATCCCGGGTTGGGGGCACGTTCTCGGCAAAAAGTCGCGCCGTCGTCCGCGCCGGCGGCCGGCCGCTTCCGATTTACGTTACCGTCGCGCCGCGTTCGAGGAGCTCGAGCAGCGCCGCTTGTTGTCGGCCAACTATGAACACATCGCCAATTCGTTGGATATTGAGCTATTGGCGATGCAAGGGCGTATTATTACGGCCCTTAACACTGTTCAAACTGGCCTGACTTCGCAGGTTCCACTTGTCGGCAATAAACTGGGTAATGCCGCGCAGTTCGTTAGTCAATTCAGCCAAGAATTAAAACTGGGCATCGCGGATCTCGGCACGGACGCTACTCCGACCGAAGCGGAAATCCAAGCATCCCTCACATCGCATCTGAGCGATTTCCTGGGAGGCACCAGCGTAACTGTACAGACCAGTGGCAGCACCACCACTGTCGAGATGCTATTGCAACATTCGATTGTGTCTGCTGACACGTCCGTCAGCTTCGACACCGGCTTACTTTCGTTGCCAATCAGTATCTCGGCCGCCGGAACGCTCGACGTTTCGGTTGGCTTCGCGCTCAACTTGAAGTTCACAATCAACACTAGTAATGAAAGTGTCTTCATTAACAGCAACAGCGGCACGAACATCAATGGCGCGGCCGCCCCCGATGCGAACCATCCGATCGTTGACTACAACAACCCGCTCGCGATTTTCGTATCTGCCACACCATCGGCTAGCTTCCATGCGAACGCCACGTTTGGCTTCGTTTCGGGTACCGCCGCACCACTCAGCGGTAGTCCCAACGGCTTATACGTGACCGCGCTCATCAGCAATCTGGTCAACACCCCGACCATCAAGCTCGACGGCAGTGCCGACGCCAATTTGCGGCTGACAGGCTCTTTTGCCGGGACAGGCGACGATTTCCCGGGCATCAGTACCGACTTCCATTTGCACTGGGGATTGTCCAGCTCCGATCCCAGCTCTGGCGCGCCGACCGTTTCGTTTGACAATGTTTCGCTCAATTTTGGAAAGTTCATTTCCAACGTCTTGAGCCCCGTGTTGCATGACATCAAAAATGCTACGGATCCGCTCAAACCAGTCGTCGATTTTTTGACGACCGAAGTTCCAGGCATGACGGATTTAAGCAAGGCGGCCGGAGCTGGCTCGATTACCGTTGGCGACCTGGCGAGCCTGGCATCGCAAGTGGTGGGCGCCGGCCCGTTGGCCGATCTCGTGTTAAAAGTTGTCAGCGTTCTGGATAGAATCGATGACCTTGTCCTCGGACCGAATATTTCGATGCCGCTCGGTGGCTTCGACTTGGACAGTTCCACGAACGGCGATTTGCGTTCGGCGGCGATCGCCGGCGACCTATCGAACCTCGATCTAGGCAGCCTTACTTCATTCGCGGCCGCGAATGTTCAAGCGGCAGCGCAATCGTATCACGATTTCGTGAACGGCCTGGATGTCGATCCTGGAGTCAAAGATACACTCAACGGGCTGGTCGCGATTCCCAACAATGGCTTCGAAATCGCGTTCCCGATTCTCGACGATCCCGCCGGAGTGGTCTTCAGTATGCTTCTTGGCCGCGACGCGGACCTGTTCTATTTCAAGGCTGATGCGGATATCAGTCTCGAGGGCTCGCGCGCCAGCGGCTTGTCGGTATTCGGCCAAGGCGTTAACTACGTCGGCGAAGCCAGTTTGCAGGCGCACTTGAAATTCGCTTACGACACGTTCGGCGTGCGTGAATTGATCAACCATATTGCGGATGGCAATTTCGACGATATTTTCAGCGATATTACAGACGGTTTTTACATCAAAAGCGACTCTTACGTACGCGTGGCCGGTGCGATCGGAGCGGTAGCCGGGGGCTCGAATGGGATTTTCGGTGCCAAGATCATCGGCGGGCTCTCGACGCCAAACCATGGTGCCGACCCCGTTTCCGTGCAAATCATCGATCCCAATGAAGATGGCAAACTGCGCATCAGTGAGTTCGACAATGACCGCGCGTTTATCTTAAGCGGCTCGGTCGATGCCGGTCTGGGAGTCGAAATCCAAATCGGTACGGAAATCTTCGGCAAATTCATCGGCATCAAAAAGCGGTTCGACATTGCCAACGAAGTAATTCTCCAATTCGCCGATCCCACGCCGCCCGTGCTCGCCTCGCAGCCAGACGCCAACGGGCACATCACGTTGTATCTCGGTCAAAATGCCTATCTACGCACGGGTTTCGGCCTGGACCAGATCGACGGCGATGAGTCGTTCACGATTCGTCATCTTGCCGACAATCCTGCCGGCGGCGAAGACATCAAGATCAGCGCGTTCGGCGTCACGCAGACGATCAAGAATGTCCGCAGCATCGAAGCGACCGATGGCGTCGGCACGCTCGTCATCAACGTGCTGCCTGGCGTTACCTCCAGCGTCTACTTCGTCGGCGGCCAGGGAGAAGCGACGCTCAGTTACCGCGGTACCGGTGATGCCGAGCTTCATAGCGGGGTACTGGCTAGTGATCTCACAGGCGGCGGCGGCGCGAATGTACTTGTCGGCGGCGACGGCGACGACACGATCGTTCTCGGCAGCGGCTCGAACAACGTCAACGGCGGTGGCGGGCACAATACAATCGTCGTCGAAGCGCCGATCCTACAAAACGCCGTAGTCAGCGGCGGCTCCAATGGAAACAACAGCCTTCAAATTCTCGGCAATCCTGAAACGGCCGCCATCAGCGCGGTTCCCCTCGGCGGCGCGATCGACATCGGCATTCAAAACACACTCGAAGATCCGGCTGTTCATCTATCGATCAGCAACATCGGCGACGTTTTCGTCAGCGCTCAGGACAGCAACACGAACTTTACGCTCGGCGATCTGGCGGCGGTCGGCGTGCATGACCTCACGCTGAACATCGTCGCAGCGTTTACCACCACGCGAACAATCGATTTGGATACTCGCATCGGCAACGCCCCGTCGACGGTCGCGCTGCACGATTTTGTCCATGAATATGAAGATCCACAAAATGCCGGAGTTACGATTACCGAGCATGGCGCTACGATCGCCAACAGCACGACCGGCTTGACAGCGCTCATGCTCGGCTTCGGCGGCAACGATACGATGACGCTGCGCCATCACGGCGGCACACTCGACTTCGACCCGCTGGCATTCACCTCCGGTCATTTCATTCTGGACACTTCGGCGCGGAACGCCGGTCAGGCCGAGGCTTTGAGTATCACGCTGGCATCTCGCGACAACCCGACCATCACGATGCTGAACGATGCCGGCTATGTTCTTTTGACGATGACTAGCCATGCCAGCTTCAAGATATTAGGCAGTACGGCGCTCGATAGTCTGAGCCTGCACGTTGAAGCCGCGCAGAGCGGCGCTAACACGATGAGCGTCGATGCCTCGTCACTACACGGGCAGTTGAAGCTGTACATGCTGGGCGACGACTTGGCCGTCGACCATCTTACATTCAGCAAGGCCGCTTCGGACACAGATACCTACATTTACGGACAAGACACGACGACCGATTTGATGTTCGGCACCGGTCAATTGGCGCGCATTCAGCACGATGTTTACGCGTCGAATGTACAACTTTCGATCGATAATTCCGCGGCCGCGGTCGGCGGCTATTTCAAGCTCACGGCCACGACCTTCGGCAACTGGCTGATTCCCACGCTCGGCGCCTCGGCCCATCTGAACTTCAGCGGATTGCGCAGCGACATGGAGATTTTCGCCGCGGCGGGCGACAGCTTTCAGCTCGATGTCACGCCGCCGAGCATCACCAGCCTGACGATGCACAATGCCTCGGAGTTGGTGCAAGACGTCGTGTATACGGCAAATTGGGTCGTGCCGCTGGCGCTAATCGGAAATTTCGCTTTCTTCGCCGGCCGTACTTTGAACGAAGACGGCAGCTTCAATCGCGTGAAGCGGCTCGTCAATATCCACTCGGCCGTCACGCTCGATTTCCATGGCGATGCGCCGTCGCAGGTCGTGCTTGACGGCGATGCGGATGATCCAGGAGCCGAATACATGCTTGGAAAGAACAAGGTCGTAAACTCGACGGTTGGATTGAGCGTCTCGATCAGCGGATATGGCGCTCTCGACACGCTCTATGTATATATGCCTGGCGCCCACATGGAGGCCGAACTGCCGACCACAAGCATTGGCCAGATCTATTTCGACGGCCAGGCGCGGCTGAGCGGCACCAATCCGACGGCGCCAAACACGATTTCGATTAGAGCTCGCTACGGCGAAGCCCATCTCACGCCGCTCGACACTTACAATTCGCTGCTGGACAACGGCAACCAGGTGTATTTGCTCGGGTCGATGCCGCAGGACGCGCTTTCCGTCAGCATGCCGACGAATGTGGTGATCGCCGCCGGGCAAGCGAGCCAACTGAACTTAGCTTTGAATCCAGATTCCTATGCCACCGTGGGTGGCTGGGATGGGGCCTCCTTAATTACCTGGATGGATGGGCCCCGGCCTACTGACACGGGCGGTTTCTTTGTTTTTGAAAACGTTAGCAGAACTACCTGGGCGACCGTTGGACCCGGCAACGGGAGCGGGACATGGCCCAATCCGTATATCGAGCAGCCGTACGGGATTGTGATGAAGTATGTCGATTCGTCCCCCAGCGACCCGCTCACCGTCACGTATTGGTATTACCAATTCGTCGATGGCGTGCGGACGCTGCTACATACCATTTATGAAGGTGTAGGACGCTTCTGGACGGTCGATCCGAATCCGGTCGCCGTCGACAACGACGTGCAACTCAATGCGTCGCAATTGCGCGGCACGTTCCAGTTCAATGTGAGCGGCCCCGACTACGCTTATGTCCGGCTTCTTGCGCGGGAGTCACTCCGTGCAGTTACGAATGCGTTTGTCTCTTACAATGCGCCGTTCTACACTTGGGGCTCCTCCTACGACCTATCTCGGATTGCGTTTGGCCAAAGTAATATCGTTCTGACGGACGTCAACCCACAACTGTCTGTCAATATCGATAGCGCCAACAAAAAATTCACCTACCTGCCCGACGACTTCGGCGATGCCGGCTCCGAGAGGAGAGTCATACGCAGCGATTACCCGGTAACGTCGCTCAATGTCGGCGCCGGCACGTTGGCCAAAATTCAGGGCAACGTGACCGTGCAAAACATGGTGGTAACCGTGGACAATTCCGCGAGTTCGTCGGCCAACAATCTGATCATGACTGCGACGACGCTCGGCAATTGGATCACGACCGACGGCACGACGAACCCCGTGATTACGATGGGGCAACTCGACAATCGCCCGTTTACCGTCATTGCCGGCGTGCTCGATCGCATCGGCATCGAAGGTATTCCCGTGACGGCCAGCTTTACCTCGATCCAGACGACGAACGATTCGACCGCGCCGGTGAACGTGTACGTGATGGGTAGGAACGCCACGAGCACGCTGCGCGTCCTGGGCAATATCAATCTTTTTGTCGGCCGACGCCTAAACGCCGACGGCACCGTTACGAAGGTCGGCAACGTTGCAGGCGTTTTCGCAACGCACAATCCGATTTCCTATCAGTTCACGGGGACCAACGGGCATGGCCAACTCGTCTACGATGCCTCGGCGTCTATCGGCGGCCAACTGGCTTTGTTGCCCGCCGCCGGCGATCCGACGAAAGAAGCATTGTACTTCAACAATTCAGTGAACTACCTACTGTTTGGCAGCAATATCGATGTCGAGTACGATGAGCCGGTCGTGCAAACCAGCTCTCGCGGCCTCATAGATCATCGGTTGAACGGCACCGTCCATTACGTTGCCAACTCGCAGGGGCCCGTGAGCAGAGTGATCGTGACCACAGCCTATGGTCCGATCCAAGTCGATGGGCAGGGCGTGAACACTCAGGTCGAAATCAATCCCGCAGCTGCGTCAACCATGGGAGTGGCCTCCAACCCTCCCGGCAACGACCTGCTGACGACGATTCTGGCTCCGATCATAGTGACGAACGCCATGCTCGCGATTCGTCCCGACACCACCTCGACGACTGCTCCCGCGCAGCCGAAGGATATCGTCATTGGCTCGAACGAGATCACCGGCATTGCCGGCGCCCCGATCCAGTACTCGAATCTGCGAGACACGCCGGCGAGAGGCTATACACCGGCTTTCATCGTGCAGATGCCTCGTTTTGCCTCGAATCTCACGGTGACGGGTACACCGGCGGGCGTGACCACAGCCCCCAAGGTCATCGGGCAATCGGTGATTAACACCGTTGTGACTGGCGCTTCGGGCCGGCTCTCGTTCGGCACCTTTGACAGTTTTAGCAATTACCAAACGTTTGATACTGGGGAGATTAGCTACGCGACTCAGTCGCTGACGATCGGCAACGGCACCCTGCAAAATATTCTCGGTGAAGTGCTGATCGGGCAGACGGGGCAGTTCACGTCGACCAACGGCATCGTCATAGACGATCGCAACGATACCACAAGCCACGATGTGACGTTCAAACCAGCGGCAGCGACCGGTGCCCCGACGATTACGGGACTCTCCGCTGGCAGCATCGGGTTGAAGCAGGCTCCTGGCGGCCTCACCGTTTATGGTCCTGCGGCCAGTCACTGGACAATGCAAAGTATCGAATCGCTCGGTCCGGGGACGATGTATGCCGGATTGGGGACCATTGTGGACTTGGCCGGTCCCGTTAGCACTTTTGGGAACTCGCAAATTATTCCCCGCTGGCAGATTCTCGGCGCCAGTACCGTGCGGTTGAACCCGGGCAGCGGCAGCGCCAAAGTTTCCAATGCTCAGTTCCCAATCATTAAAGCCGACCCCGCTCGGCCGACCGAGATAATGCAGTTGATTGTCGATCATACAAACGCCAATGCTGTGTACTTCGATGATAACTCCGTGCCCGCCGGCATCGTCAACTATCTGCAAGTGCTAGACACAGCACCCGGCGGATTCGGACGCATTTCGCTTGGCAGTAGCACGAATCTGCAAACCGAAGTCGAGTACCAGCTTAGCACAACGCAATTAACGCTCACCGGCGGTCGCATCAGCTCTGAGCAGATTAACGTTCTCGATACGGGGCCGTTAAAAACGACGATCAGTCCCAATTTCAGCCAAGTGAACGTGTTGAGCACGACCGGGCCACTCGATATCTTACAGCCGTCTTCGGGGAGCCCGGCCAAAATTTTCTTGGGCAACGCGGGCGACATGCAAGGGATCCACGGGGAGATCACTCTGCGCGGCGACAACGCGGCGTTGCCCACACTGCAAGCAACGCTTGATATGTCGGGCGAAAGCTCCGATCACACCGTAATAATCTCGAACTTATCGTCTACTCAGGCAGATATCATCGGGATTGCGCCTGTAGCGATTCATGTCGTCGGCAGTTTGATAACTGCGTCGTTAAAAGGCGGTACCGGCAACAATACGCTCTTCGGCCCCGATGCGGCAAACGCCTGGGTTATCAACGCGGCGGACGGCGGCACACTCAACACCAGGTATTCATTTAGCGGATTCCGCACTCTAACGGGCGGCACCGACGCCGACACCTTCCGCTTCACGCCAGCCGGATCGCTCGCCGGCAATCTCGATGGTGGCCCCGGAGTCGATACGCTGACGTACGACAACGCCGCAACGTGGCACACGTTGCCGTATGATCTTGCCAATGGCATCGCGCCACTTGTCGGCGGCACCGCCAGCCATCTCGAGATCGTGCCCACCGAAAGCACGGGAATCGGCAACCAGGCGAATCGCGCCGGCGATGTCGTTTCCATCTCGCCGCTTTCGATTTTCGGCGGGCTCGGTAACTTCACGTTTACCGCGACCGGCCTGCCGGACGGGCTCAGTATCGACCCCACAACCGGGCTGGTTACCGGAACGATTGACCCGCAGATGTTCGGTCAGCAAGCGGTGCATGTTTCCGCGACCGACGGCTACAATCCGGCGTCGACCGATTTTACGTGGACCGTCGCTCGACATATTCCCACGCTGGCCGAACTGAACAATGGCACGCCGCCGGGTGGCCCCATCCTCGCGGGGATCCTGGAACCCAATTCATATTCATACCTGTCGGCGAATTACTACGGAGTAACGTACCAGCACGGCGCCGCCGAGCATCAGGTCGTTTACTTCGTCGTCTACACCAACGGTGGCTTTGGCAGCGAACTCTGGCAATACGACAACGGCAGTATCAGCCAGGTCCATAGCATTGATGCCGATCACGAGCTGCCCAGCTACGAATTCCGGCTGACCACAATTCCCGGACATGGCGTGATCTTCAACGATAACGACCTGAATATATGGCTTGTCGACGAGGCCGGGGCGCGCGTCATTTCCACAGACGGCTACGAGATCAACGGCGACACCTTTTTGGCCGGCGGAAGAATTTTTCTGTCCGTCTACAGGTATGACTCGTCGAGCGGATCGTACCTGCATTCCGTGGTGAATATCCAGTTCGACGAATCGGGCGCTGCGACCTTTACCAACGTTATCGATAGCGCCAATGTTGAAAAATTAACGGCATTCGCGGGCGGTATTTTCTACGCGGTCTATGATTATTCGACATCCTCGACGATGCTCAAGTGGTTTGACCCCGTTTCAGGGTTGTCTCGCGTAATCGCAGCATCCGAGCACTGGGCAGATACTCTTGGTGTCACGACGGAACCCGGCGGCACGGAGAACCTTTTCTACAGCGTCTATACTTCCTCTGGGCAAACCGAAATTCGCGTCCTCAACTCCGCCCAACTGCAATCGGACACGCCCGTCTCCACCACGCTGGCAACCGTCGATCAGATTTCTTCCTCCTTGGTCGTCAACAACCGGCTCGTCTTCATGACAGTGGCCTATGGCGACGACGGTCGTATGAACCAATTTTGGATCTCGGACGGCACGGTGGCCGGTACGCAAGCCGCCGGGCAGCCCTTGCGGGATTCCGAAAGCTTTGGCGAGATATCATACAAGGCGGTCGTGGGAACCGATCTGTATTTCGCCTACTTTCCGCCGTTCGATTACGGAAACATCACGCCGGACACGATCGTGGCCCAAATCTGGAAGCTCGATACGGTCAACGGCACGTTGGCCCCCGTCGTCGACTTCTACGGCCAGGAGTTCGCGTATTCTCGTATCCAGGAACTCGTAGCCAATGGTGATCGTCTCTACTTCATCGCTTGGGATCCGACGCTCGAACGGTCAAACTTTTGGGTTTACGTTCCCGGCGTTGGCGCCTCGGCCGTCCCGCAGAAGGCCGACAACCAGTATCTCGATCCTAACGAAGCGAGCTCCATCGGCGGCTCACTTTTTTTCACTGCGCGGTCCGAAGCGGTCGTTGACATCAATGGCGATCCTACCTCTCAACCCTGGATTCTCGTTCCCGCAACCGCAGAGCCGGATCTCCCCGGTGACTTCAATCACGACGGCAGCGTCGACGCCGCCGACTACGTTGTGTGGCGCAAGACCTTAAACACGCAGGAAACGTACGATATCTGGCGTGCCAACTTCGGCAGATCTTTGACATCTGGCAGCGGAGCGAGCGCCGCGGCCAACGGCTCATCGGTAGCGAACGCACCCGTCGATTTAGCAAGCTCCGATCCCGGCTCGCGCGACGCCAAAACTAGCGATGATTCAGTCGCCGCATCGGCGTTGGAACCGCCATCAGTTGCTGACGATTACCGGTTGGCGGCCAGCTTCCAGCCCGAACTCGCGCCCGCGGATAGCACGCGGCCAAGTCAGTCTCACGATTCAACGCAATTAACGAAGTCCCTCCTCGCCGAAACGGTATTCGCCGCATTCGGCTTGGATGCTGCCGCGCTGCAGCCGTTGCGCGCCGCCCGCTCTTTCAAGGAGCCTGTGAGCACAATGGATTCCGCGTCGCCACGCGACTCGCGACGGAGAAACGATCTGCTTATCGGGACCGCTGGGCAACCAGGGGATTTCGAAATTCAAGAATTGCCCGCTTTTGATTTCGACATCCTGTCAAAAGACGAATCCCAGAGTGATTCAGAGGAGCTGTCGCCGAATGCTATAGAAGTTGCCTTCGCGCTTTCGGCCCTTGACTGAGAACAGGACCGCATTGAGTGATAGTTAACTGGCATGGGTGCAACACGCCGGTGTGAATTCCGACGCCAAAATCGGCCCGAGCTTCAAGCCGGCGATGTTTGATCAACCCATTACAGCCACCTGGGTTTGCGACACGCCAATAAGCGACCGTTCTTGCGATGTCGTGCCCAGGTGAGAGGCTTGACTGTTGCTCGCACATGTCGAACCGTCGAATGGTGCGTAGTTCTACCTAACTCGTTTTAGCATCTTGCGTTTGATCACGTGCCTGGGCTCTAGCATCGAATCGTATTTCTTCGGCCTTCGTTTGCGTAATCGGGGTTCGAAGCTACCAAGTCGGTCGGCAACACGATGAGTTGCGACAGCGTGGAGGAACTGCTGGTACAGGTTTCGTCGGTGTGCCCCGTCACGTTCACCTTGAATGGCGAACAACAGTTGAAACGCCTCCAATGTCTGGATCGCCCCCTTAAAGCTGATTGTTCTTGGCTCGATGTCATGTTTGGAAGCAGCCTGCGCGATGATAGTGCGGATGAGATTGTAAGCGAGGATGTGCGTCCAGATTTCCTTCCGCACGAGTTCCGGCGTCTTGCAACGCAAGATATCCATCTGCATCGTTTGCTTGAGCGACCGCAGATCGAGTTCAGCGTTCCGGCGGGCGCGGGAGAGACCCGCCAGATCTCTGACGATCACCTCTTTGGTGCCCAGCAGCGTGGTGACGACGATGGTCCAACTGCGGAATCCGGGCTGCTCAACTTGGATGCGAGTCTCATGAATCGTGAGCCGTTCGGGAAGAGCCTTGAAGTCTTGCCAGTTCATCGAGCGAATGAAAGAGGGTTTCGGCCACTCGACAATGTGATCGCCCCTCCCCAATCGCTTGCCGCGCCGGAAGTCGGCGAAACGGCAATGATGGAGGCGAGTGACCGAGTCAATCCCACGTTGTTTCATCAGGAAGATTTCGTGCAGGCACACATGTAGCGGTCGGCAAGCACAATATCGCCTGGACACAAGAGATTCCACAGCTGGCGCAGCATTCCCAGTTCGCTGTGGCCCTTACCAGAGTAACTGCAGATCGCGAGATCAAGCACGGCTCCGCACGAGAGCGAAAAGAAAGCTGCTATCCTTGCCAAGGGAAGCCAAGGCCTGGCTGTTGTTGGGGAGGTTGCGGGTAGGCCTGTTGGTTCTCCGCAGTATCGGGCATCGAGACGGTCGAGCCATCGTAGGCCAGGACGCGACGACCCTTCCAAAGCCAGCGCGCCTGGGCGTTGTTATCCAATGCCTGCCCAGTCTTGCGAGCGGCGGCCGCAAAGAACGCCTCCGGCAAGCGCTTCCTGGCTTAGCAGTAGGCACACGTTTCCGCCGAGCAGGGTTGTTGACCGCGAGAGATGCGATGAGCGATCAAGCGCGCTACGGCGGCACGACAGGAATGATCCTGGTTCAGCACTTGCCCGAGGAAGACCCACAGCGTCACCAGCGGCGAATACAACCAGACGACATTCAATGCCGCCAGTGCTTGCGCAACGGACTCGTCAGACAACACATCCGTGAACGGTAGGCTGCAGTCTTGCAGGAATTGTCGCCGTAGAAAACTCGCTTGCTGGCGAAACCGTCCGTAGGTAGAAAACGACATCGTGAGGCCTCCTTGCCTGGATGGGTGTGTGACAACTCCATCTACGCAGGAGAGGCCTCTTTCTTCTATATCAATTCAGCGCAACACCTTACGCAAGATCTATGTGCCATTCGACACGCCCTCCTTGCACACTCAGATCTCTGGTCTTCTGATCACAATAGTCTCATGTGCCAGCCATTTAATGCTGGGCGCATCATGACTGACCAACAGGGTGGGTATATTGGACGCGTCGATGGCCTGAGCCAAATACCCGGCGACGCTGGTACGGAGATCGGAGTCGAGAGCGCTGAGTGGCTCATCTAGCAGTAATAGTTGCGGACTGCGCAGCAAAGCGCGACCAACCGCAACTCGCTGTTTCTGCCCACCACTCAACGACACGGGGTACCGGTCCAAGACCTCGGACAGTTCCAAGACATCCACGACCTGTTTGTACTTGATTCGAGTCTGACCAGACCGCTTCTGACCGTACTGCAGGTTCTCCTTGATCGTCAAGTGTGGAAACAGGACATAATCCTGAAAGACATAACCGATTTGCCGTTGCTCCGGCGGCAGATTGATCTGTTTCTTCAAATTGAAAAGCTCGCAGTCGTGTAAAACGATTGAGCCATCGTCGGGTGTCAACAGTCCAGCAACAAGATTGAGGAGCGTCGTCTTTCCACAGCCGGACGGCCCAACCAAGGCCGTTACTCGACTTGACGTTGAAAAAGCAAAGTCCAGGCAGAACCCTGAAGTATATCGGAAGCGACAATCGAAACGCAAAACGCTCATAGCACTAGTTGCCTGCCCCAAGCAGTCGCTTCCTGCCGTAGCGATCAAGCAGCTCGCCACCGAATAAAGCAACCGCTGCAATAGCGACCGAAGCCACTACTAGCGGAACTGATCGTTCCATTCCACCGGGTGTTTCCAGCTGCGAATAAATCATTAAGGGCATCGTGCGAGTTTCGCCCGGTATGTTGCCGGCCAACATGATCGTCGCGCCAAATTCGCCCATGCTCCGCGCGAATGCGAGCATTCCGCCACTAAGAATCCCTGGCTTCGCCAATGGAAGGGCGATGGACCAAAATGCGTCCAGCGGTCCGGCACCCAGCGAACGTGATGCTTGGATGAGGCGATCATCAATCGCCGAAAACGCCAAACGTATCGGCCGGACCAATAGCGGAAACGCAACAACGGCCGACGCCAGTGCCGCTCCTTTCCAATCAAAAACAAATCGCAGCCCGAGAACATTTTCCAGAAATAATCCAAAAAACCCGCGTCGGCTAAAGGCGACTAACAAAAGATAACCGGTGACAACTGGTGGCAGCACGAGGGGCAAGTTAATGGCTGTTTCGAGCAGAAACTTCCCTCGAAAGTTTAGTTTCGCGAGCACCCAACCCAATGCGATCGCAACTGGAAGACTGAAAGCCACCGCAACCGAGGCAACGAGGAGAGTTAGTCGAACGGCTTGCCACTCGTCATTGGTGAGCACGTGAGGACTCCTGCTCGTTTATCAGTCACATTGTCTGAACGCGTGTAAATCCGAATTTCGAGTATACCTTGTCAGCCTCGGGGGACTTCAGGTAGCTTTCAAAATCTCGCACAGTTGCGTTGCCGTCGCCGTGCTTGAGGAGCACGAGGACATAAACGATTTCGTCGTGACTGCGTGGATCGAATTCAAAAACTGACTCCACGCCTTTGGCGACGCGCACGTCCGTCGAGTAGACGATTCCGGCCTCCGCTTCGCCGCGTTCGACATAGGCCAGCGCGGTACGAACGTCCTGGCCACGCACAATCTTTTTTTCGGATATAAGCGTATCGAGGAGTTTAAGCGAAGCAAGAGCTTGGTCTCCGTACTTCCCAGCCGGTGCATCTTCGCCCGCCAACGCAATCTTTCTGACGTTGGCGGACAATAGATCCTTTGGCTCATGTATGTGCGCTGGGTTGCCTGCCGGCACCACCAGCACGAGACTGTTTGTTAATAGTCGCGTGCTTCCAACTGCCAAACCCGCTTTCTGCACTTCCTTCGCCCACTGCTCGTTCGCAGATAAGAATAGGTCGGTGGGCGCTCCGGCGATTATCTGGGTTGCCAAACCGTTTGATGGTCCCGAATTTACTTTAACATCGCCCGTTTGGCGAAAAGCTTCAGCAAGTGACTCGATCGCATCTTTTGTACTGGCCGCTGCCGATACGATGACCGTGCCTTGGTTGGCTGCGATTACCGGACGTCCTTGCTTGGAGCAAGACGTGAGCATCAGCGAAACGACAATGGCAAATACACTTACAGCACGCATCGCGAATCTATTTCGAGCTGTGGTTGCTCTGGCCCAATGGTACGTCATTCAGGTTAATAACTCGAATTGTCCGAAGCATACGAATCCAGCGAATCGGACGTTTGTCATCTGGAATAACCAGTCGAAAAGGGCCTTCCTTGGGATCTAGAGGTTTGCCGTCGCGGTGATCGGCAATGACTACCTGTTTATCGGTTGTCTTCGAGTCGATTTCGAGTAGTGGAATGACAGTCCGGTAGTTGTCAGTAGCATCTAGGATAGCTACTGTAGCGGCTCGTCGCCCCTTCAAGTCATCACCAAACTTGATTCCGCACGACTTGAGAGCGTCCGAAAGCAAGCATCCCTCGAATTCCGCGTCCGCCTCGTGGACTTTCACTTTCAACTTTACGCGCGGAAGCTTTGATACATCTGCTGCTGTCAAAATGTGCGACTTGTTCGCTTCGTCGATGACGGTCAACGAGCTAACTTCTTCGGCGATGGCGCATCGAAGCGAAAGCAGGGCGATTGCGAGCGCGAGAGACAATTTCATCGTTGTTCTCAACTTGGACTTTATCATTGACGACATGAATGGCAGCAAGCTTCGTTGGGCTAAGCGGCAAAGCGGCGCTTGCGCATCGTCGCAGCATACAGGATAGAGGACGCGCAAAAGAGAGATGTCAGCAAACTCGGCTCAGGTACAGCCGTGCCTCCCTGAAGCGAAGCGCCGCTGCCTGGGATGGTCAGGCCGAAATTCGCACGCCAAATGTTGTAATCAGCGGCCGACCCGTTACTCTTTCGCCACAACACATAGTCGGCGGCGTCAACAACGTGATTACTATCGAAATCGCCATACGCGATGACTTCAAAGTAAGGGTGGAAATCCAGGAGAGTGGGATGCTCGCTGCTCGCGAAGTTCTGCCCGGTTGTGTTCGCGGCAGCAACGGTGTCGTTAAACATCTTCAATAAAATGCCGTGATTTAGCAGATCGGCGCGGTCGGAACCGGTCATCATCAACGTGATGTCGAAAACCGACCAATTACTGGTGACAGGTGCCCCAACGTCAACATGATTCGCCCCATAATCTCCGCCGGGCGTCGTCCAAGGAGTGGTGCCGTCGCTCGTAAGCCATGTTGCGCCGGTTTCCGTGAAGCTTGTCGTCAACGCATGCAATTCCATCGGTTGGAGGATTGATTGGCTACCAAAGTTCCAGAGCCAGAGCTTCACACTGTTCAAATCGCCTGCTGGTACGCTGCCAAGAACAGACGGCAACGAGATTAGGCCATGCGTTGGGTCTGGAGTGTCCCGATTCACGAAGACTTTGACGCCAGTCGCGGTGCCAAAGTTGGTCGTGTGGCCAGTGCTACGACCGTCGAGATAAGTATCCTCCGTGACGAACACTTTGTCAGCGCGAACGCTTGTTGGGCAACAGAAGGCTAGACTGAAAAGGCAGATCACCCCCCCAAAAGACCAAAACGGAAAGTTCGTTCTTTGCATTGTGAGACCCTCAATTGTGTTTGAGCAGACAGTATGTGACTTAGCAGCTTCGAGTCTTTCGCTCGACAAAATGGCCGACGAGGACGTTATGCACGGTTGTGCATAACGCTTTCTGGGAGTAGTTTAGTCGTATTCACGGCACTAGCCAACGCCCGGTCTATTGAGATACCGCTCCGCTTTTTTGGTGGACTCTTTGCTGCAAGACTAGCGAATGCGGTTTCGTGGGCGGCTGCGCGGTACGTGAATCCCAACGATCATTGGGCATTTGATTGTTGCTATAGTTCCGTCAGGATCGCTGCGAGCGTTGAATGGAGAATTATCGCGTAGCTAATTGGAACAGAAGAAAAGCGTCGAGGGCTTTTACCCTCGTCGAGCTTTTGGTCGTTATTGCGATCATTGGGATACTGGTGGCGCTGCTGCTACCCGCGATTCAAGCTGCCCGAGAGGCTGCGCGTCGAAGTCAGTGCTTGAACAACATGAAGCAAATTGGCATTGCTGGTCAGTTGCACCACGATGCCAAAAAGTTCTTTCCCCCCGGCATCAGTGTTCCAATCGGAGCGGGCGACGGAGAGATTTCTTCGGGCAGTTGTCCACCGGGCGGCTGTCTGCCGCAGGCAATCACTGGCAAGTGGGGCTCCTGGCTAACGTGGATATTGCCATATATGGAGGAGGATGTACTTTTTTCCAAACTGAACTTAGCCGGACGCGAATACGGATATTGCACAGGTCCCGACTCCTGGGGAGCAAAAGTTATCCCTGGGTATATCTGCCCATCAGATGAGGCGACGACTAAGACGATCGTTTACCAAGGCAACTATTACTTTGGCATCATCAGCTATTTTGCCAATGCGGGCACGAAAGCCTGGCCAGTTTCGGTCGCGACTTTCGACGGAGTGATGTTTTACAACAGCAGAGTAAAACTATCGAAGATAACCGATGGTGCGTCCCATACGCTGTTAGCCGGAGAACGATATAGCTTCGATCCTACGTGGACGGCCAACACGCCGCTTTCGGATTTTCGTGGATGGGCGTGGTGCAACTACAATTCAGGCCAGGATCACTTCGCCGATACAACGTGGCCGATCAACTCGACGGCTCGTGTGATCGGCAACGACGCGCGGAAGAATAATTTTGGCAGCGGGCATCCGGGTGGTGCAAATTTCGTTTTCTGCGATGGCTCAGGAGGCTTCTTTACGCTGACAGGTGCTGGCGACCTCGTCGCGCTGCAACGGCTTTCGACGCGTGCGGACGGTGCAGTCATTGACTCGAACTAGTACGCAACATGTAAGTAGTGACACAAGTCGGTAAGATATGTTGAGAAGTGTTTGTCTGTCGGCCGTCTGCTGTATTTCGATTCTGTTATCCGCTAACGGTTGCCAGGAGCCGCCGCCCGCCATCTTGCCGGCGCAAGGAATTGTATTGCTAGACGGCGCGCCGCTACCAAAGGCTAACCTGCGATTTATCCCGCAGACCAAAGTCGGATCTGAGTTTATCGCAACGGGAGTAACCGACGAGTTCGGCAAGTACAACCTGCAATGCAATGGCCAGCCAGGCGCTTGCGCAGGCGAAAATATCGTCGTAGTAGCGGAGGGTGACATTCCAACGGAGCTTCAAAGCGAAAACACACAACGGGAACTGGCCGCGTACATGCGAAATCTAAAGAACCGTCCGATTCCGCCGATTTACAACTCGCCCGTAACTACCCCGCTTCACATCTCCGTGATCGAAGGAAAATCAGAATACAAGATAGATATGAAACGCTGATTATCGCGCCGGCCGGGCGATTCCAGACACAGTTCTTTGGCTGCGACTCTTATATAGAACTTCTCGGCTCGTCGATTTGGTAACCGCGCGACGATCGATCGGCTTCAGCGCATCCGGCAATTCTTGATTCGATTTGGCGACGATCGTCCGGAGTTTCTCATTAACTTTTCTGAAGAATCTCAGAACCTGCTTTCCCTTGAATGTGAGCGCGGAATTCCTACCGTCTCGCCCCCCAGTTACCGTCGTAACCAGCGGATCGTTTTTATTACTATTCACTTCACACACAGATCGTCCACGCGCGCCGATAGAACATGCCTACTACTGGGAGCACTTTATATTGAACACGTTTGATACGGCTTGCCGCTGAAATTGTGATTTCCGAGCGCCGAAGTGTTCAACCTTTAGTGCTCCCCGTAATAATTCTTCGACGGCCGCGCGGATGCTGTTTGTTCTGTCGATGCACTCTAACAATTCCGCTACGCCGGGACCGACAATGAACTTGCCGTCCCGCTCAATCCAGCACTTCACTCCGATAGTCCACTGCCCCGAAGTATTTCGTAATTTTGTTGCCATCGTCTAATCGTACAATGGAGGTCCACCGAAAGCGGAAATTATAGTGCCCCCCAACTTTAGGAACGTAGGACCAAATCGGTAGGTAGTGCTGCATCCACTTAGAAGCGACCGCTTTTAGGACTCAGGCAAAGTTAAAGGACGTTTGCGATGTCGCACATGACGAACCGACCGATTGTACGAAATTTACCCCAAATGACACGCCCACCTTATGCAGACAGCGTTCTTTGCCGCAAACGCCCATTATTGAGACTTGACTAGTTTTCTGGAATTTGGGATATGGTCATGCATGAGTCGCA
>CAZJWY010000096.1:0-11175 GCA_964549545.1 uncultured Planctomycetaceae bacterium
AAGAACAAACGCAGTTTAGCGTCGGCCGCCAGGCCGAATCTCCCACCAACACGGCCCCCCTGCGAGAACGAATAAAGGTAATTGATTGCAACAGAACCAGAAAACAGCGTGCTGCCGGGCTAGTTCCGGCAAAGATAAACCCCGTCGCTCGCAATGAGGCTAGGATGCAGCAGGAAGCCTGGGTTACGGGCTGTTTTTTCGTAGCGAATAGCAGCGCGTGCATGAGCGACTGATTGCCGACCGTCACCTACTGAATCGCCCGATTGCCGGCGCAGCGGCGCCAAATGAGCCCCTTGTCTCCTGTTGCCTGAAAACCTGTTTCTACATGGGTTGTTCAATAAATGGCCCGTGTTCTTTACCCCAAGTCAGATTGATCTTGAGCGAATCAATGGGAGTAGTGATTTCTTCCGATAGTTCCGAAGTTCCCACGCTGGCGTATTTCTTTGGTGCGTGCCATTTGAATTGAATCTCGCCGATTGCTTCGCGGGCGACCACTTCGATCGCATGTTTTCCGATCACGACTCCGTCGTTGTTCCCATAACAACTCAAGGTGAAATGGCCTTGATTGTCCAGTTTGGCGGTAGATGCCCGACCATGCTCGGGAACGAAGTTGACGTATCCAAATGTCAAGGGTCGGCCATCAATGAGCACCTGCCCCGCAACAGGAACTCGCTTGGGTCGTCCTTCCCCACATCCGGTTATCACCGGCAGGCATGCAATCGTGCCGAGCGCAATCAACAGCAGCCTGGCAGGACGCGGAAGTGGAGCAAAATCAAGCATAGATGCAGCAACAGGCTCCGGGGAAATCTAGCGGCTACTGGATGGGATCTGCTCGATCGATGTTCTTTGTCGTGCCGAAAATCGTAGACGCAGCCTGATAAGGCTCGCGAGCAACGTCATCGCTGATGAACGTTGCGTGACCGTCGAGATAGACGAACTGTCCGCCGCCCGGGTGATCGCTACGGAACGCGCCGTCGGAGTGCTCCGGGTCGGAAACAGCCGCGTCTAGTATCTCTTCGTGGGGCGGATGATTGAGCGGATTCTCGGTCGAAGACATTGAGCTGCGATGACGCGTGGCTTGACTCCAGATATTCACGGTGCCGTTCTTATGCGTCCGGGTCCGTTCGCCAGCGGCAAAGGTTTTGGAATCGCCGTCAGTGACCTGGCGGCGGATGCGCGGACGAACGTATTGGAACAAGCCGTCATTGCCGCACTTAGCGACGTTGCTCGTACCATAACTCGGCCCTTTTGTGCCCTGGGATAAGGCGTAGCTGCCCGTAGCGGCGTTTCCGGCAGGAACGATGTTGAACTTGAATTCCAAGAAGGGCTCGGACTTGTCCGACGGGCACACATACACCGCGGGCCGTGTGGAAACAGCTCGCGCCATGCCGGGATCGGAAAACCAATTGGGAAAGTGCGGGTTCCAGATTCCGGCGCCTGTTTCGATCTGCGTTAGATCGTACAAGGCCTGTTCTTCAACATAAGGCAGTAGGACGACGAATCCACTCGCGCCGCCTCGCCCTAGATTCTCGTTGGGGTCGGCGGGACAGATGCCCGTGCAAGCGCCGTTCGTTTCCCCAGCGCAGCCGACGCGCCCCGGCGGAAATGCTTTCTTGGCCTGCTCATATTGCAATACTGCCAAGCCGATTTGTTTCAGATTGCTCAGGCATTGTGCCCGCCGCGCCGCTTCTCGAGCCGACTGAATCGCCGGCAAGAGCAGCGCCACTAGGACGCCGATAATGGCGATCACGACCAGCAACTCAACCAGCGTAAAACCAAATGTAGGTCGGCCGAGCCGAGGCCGACGACCTTCGACCACACGAGGCGCCGCTCGACTCGTAGCCGCTGTATGGCTGAAACCGCGCGGCAGGACGACTTCACCGTCACGGACCGTGGGTGGGAGGATCTCGCTTGCGGAAGCCGGCTTCGCGAGACGGGCCGCTTTGTGAGTTTCTCTCATGTTGATCGACACAGCTATTTTTCATCGGAACTGATCGCGAAATCGAACACGTTTTTCTCATTCGACTTGACTTCGCGACGAAGCTCGGAGTCCTTGTTGTATTGAGGAGGAATTAGTTGCCGCCGGCGGACATACTCGCCATTCGTTCCTACGACTTCGGTATCCATTTCGAGGCTGATTTTATGCCAACCGACCAGAGCGCCATTCTGCCCTCGTTTATAGCTCAACTCGTACTTGCCCTCGGAATCCGTAAAGCCATACGACGGGGATCCCTGTCCTCCTTCGGGTTGGAAGATCACTTGAGTTTCCTGCATCGGTTGCCCGTTGACCGTGACGCGACCACTGACGGGTACAACCTGCGGTCCTCGACCGCAGCCGGAAAAAATCACTATCGCTAAACCGCAGCGACACGCGAAGCCAGCCCAATTTCGTGACGGCAACACTTTCATAAGCAAGGCCTGGAGGTCAATAGTCACCATCGGAGATCGGCAACTGGTCATTCCGCACACCCAACCGCTGATACACGCCGATCGAAGTCCCGTTGTTGTTCACGGGATTAAACGTCTTCGGACTTTTTGGATTGCCGTTGTTCGTTCTGACATTCCCAGCGTCGTCGTAGTTGACGTCGTCGCTGACGAAGTGGACCGAGCCGTCGCTGAAAGCAAAATATGCGCCGCCAGGGTGTTTGCTGCTAAAGCCCTCCGTGCAGGTATTGTGGTCGCCGGTAACCGGATGGTTCAGCTTGATGCTCACACGCCCCAGCACCCACGCGGAAGCCCACATGTTCGGGCCGACCGGGTTGCGCACGCCGATCCAGGTGGCCGCCAGGCAGAATGAGTCTCGTTCGCCGAGCAAGAACGTATGACTCACCCCATCCGTGATTTGCTTGGAACTAACCGTGCGGATGCCTTGAAAAACCCCATTATTGAGGCACTCTACTTCCTCAGGGACCCAGTCCTTTTCCGTGCAGTGAGGCTGCACGCAAGGGCAGTTACGATCCATGAACCCCTTGGACGCGACAAAGTTCGACGTGGAAGGCGTGAATTGAGGAGTAAGCAGCTTCGAATAATGCCCATTGAAATGCCGCTCCCATTTTCCCGTGTCCATCGTTCTAGGCGCTTTGGGAGTGCCGTCGAATGGAACCGTGGGAGGAGTCGTGTCCGAAGGGCAGCGGAAGACGGCCAAAGGAGTCTGCAAAGCCTGCAAGTCTGCGGGAGAGGTCTTCGCTGCGACGAACACATCCGCCAACCGCCGTTCTCGCGGCTTCAGGAAATCATAGAGCGGTTGTTCCTCCAAGTAAGGTAGTACATAGACGCCCCAGGACCAGGATTCGTAGGTCTCTGCCTGACTAACAAAGCCAATCGGGAACTGCTTGTTTGCCGATTCGTAATTAAGGATCGCTAGCGCAATGTTTTTCTGATGATTCTGACACTGTGCCCGCCGCGCCGCCTCTCGGGCCGATTGAATCGCTGGCAGCAACAATGCAACCAGAATGCCGATGATGGCAATCACCACAAGCAGTTCCACGAGCGTGAAACCATATGTAGGTCGGCCGAGCCGAGGCCGACCTTCAACTAAGCAAGGGGCCGTTTCGTTCGTGGCCCCGGTATCGCGAAAGCATCGCAACAGGTGGGCTCTGTAGGTCGTAAGGCCATTTACCGAGCGCTTAGATCGCATATTCGGTACCTCCTGTGAGCGAGACGGACTTAAGAGTGACTCAAAAATAACTTCCCTATTTCTGGAATAACCACAGAGGCACAGAGGTCACAGAAAAAAATACAGGAGGCAAGAGCACTCATCTTCGCCAATTCCCACTGATGATTGATTCGCGTGGATGAGTGACCATTCGTGCTCTTCGTTTTCTCCTTTTGTCTTCTCTGTGTCCTCTGTGCCTCTGTGGTAAATTCCAACTGCCGACGTTATTTTTGAGCCGTTCCTTAGCTTCCAGGCAAGTTCCATGTTGTTGGTAGATCGAGGAGCGTCACTCTATAAAAATCCAGCGGACCAGCGCTCTGCCCACTCCTCGAAAATCAAGCGCGCTGGCCCGTCTGGATGTATTGCTTCTCAAGATCAGGATCGAGTTCGTTTGCGGGGGCGTGCTAGCCCTACGACCGCACCCACCAAGCCAATCATCACGAATGAAGTTGGTTCGGGCACGTTGCTGGCGTCGCTCAGGGAGCTGCCGCTACCCGCTCCCGCTGGGCTGCCGAAGTTAGCTCGCCATAGGCTGTAGTGTTCGGCTCCGATTGGCGTGCTCAACCCGCCGTCATTGGGCAACGTGTTGTTCGTGCCTTCGTTCTTCCGCCACGTCACGTAATCCCCCGCGTCCACTTTGCCATCATTGTTGAAGTCGCCGTCAATGCCGGGCGGCGTCCCCACGGTCGATACGAATAGCCTTCCCGTGCCTGCGAATAGCGAACTGATGTGGTCCGCGCCCGACCCAGGCGCACCCCAAGTGCCGGTAGACTGGGGCACATTGTTAAAAAACAGTGAGTCGATCGTGTCGGGAGTTCCCGAGAAGTTCAACTCTAGGATTCCACCCGTCGTCAGGAAAATGTCTGCCGCATCGGCGAGATACTGGTTGTTGATGCTCAATGTGCCCGCTTGGACGAACGTGTCTCCGGTGTACGAGTTGCTGCCACTGAGGACCAACTTGCCGGCGCCAGTTTTGACGATTCCACCATCGCCGACGACAGGGCCGGCAACTTCGAAAACGGTGGACGCGTTATCGATGGCGATCCGTGGCTTGCCCAGCGACAACCAAACCGAATTTTGGATCGTAACACTATCTCCGCTGTTGCCCAACGTGGCGGCGCTCGCGATCGTAATCCCAGCTCCGAAGTCGCCGCCGCCCGCACCGGCACTGTTCAAATCGACCCGTCCGGAATTCAGGTTGACTGCCGAGAAGCTATTCGTGCCGGTCAACACCTGCGTGCCGCCCCCATTTTTTGTCAATGCGCCGAAGCCTGAATAGTTGCCGGTGAACGTGGCGGTCCCGCTGGTTCGATTCAACGTCAGGTTGCCGCCGTTGATGATATTGCCTGCGCCGCTCACCGAGCCGATTTCTTCGTCCGAGTTGCCCATGTTGAAAGTGGCAAAGTCGTTAATCGTCACATCGTTGAGGTCACCAATTTGGCTGCCACGGTCCCGGAGCTCTACGCTGGCGACGTTTATTCCGTTGCCGATCGTCAAGGGTCCATCGGGGACTGCTATCGCGGTGCCGCTCTTGGCTAACACGAGGACGCCACGGTTAACAACCGTCGTTCCGGTATAGGTGTTGGACGCAGTACCAGTAAGGAACTGTGTGCTGGTGTCGTTAGTGCCGTCCTTCACCAGATTGATTGCATCCTGGATGACGCCCATGAACGCATCGCCATTGGTCGGGGTTGAGGGCGCTCTGATGGAGAGCGTCGAAAACGTCGTGCCCGTATTCCGGATTGTTCCTGGATTGTTTCCAGTTACCAAACGATTGAGCGTTTCGTCGAAGCCATTCATGTCCAATACGCCGCCGTTGAAATTCAAAGTGCTAGTCGTACTGGGAATGACTTCCGATGCGCCCAGCTTCAGGATGCCATTCTGGATCGATATCCCGTTAGTCCAGTTATTTGCGGGATTGCTGAGAATCCAGGTTCCGCCGCTATTGAAGCCTTGAGGATTGGCGAACGGCCCACTGGGGCCGCCGCCGATGAGGAACAGCTTGCCGGCACCGCTGATCGGGCCACTGATCGTAATGGCATTGTCCTGGCTTGTGCCTCCAAAGTACGCGTTACCGGAGGCAAGCACGATGCCTCGAGTCGCCCCCAAATCGCCCGTGGCTCCCGCCGAGGCAAAACCGGCGGTAATTGTCCCGCCAGCAATCGTGAGCCAATCGCTGACAACTTCCTCGGGAGCCGGACCGAATGCATCCAGCGAGGAGAATGAGATATACCCGCCGTTGATAATATAACCGGGCACCGTATTCGCGGTGCTGGAGAGTTGAAGCCGGCCTGCTCCCGCTTTAATGATCTTCTCGGTTGATTGCAGGCCGGAGGCCAGCGTCGTAAATGCGGTTACGTTGCTTCCGTTCGTGGTAATCGTCGGGTTGGGTCCGTCGAACGCAATCGTGCCGCCGGAAAATGTGTAACCGACTTTTCCAGTGCGAGGTACGTTAAGCACGTCGATCTTGTTGACCGTGACCGCATCGACCGTCACTGCCATCAGATCGACCGGATATTCTTCAAGGGGCACGTTGGGCTCGCCAAACACCGCGCTGTCCGGATCGCCCACCGTATTGACCCACGGTTGATACGCCAAACCGGACAGATCGGTCGACCAGCGGGCATCGGTGGTGTTCCAGGGTCCTGCGCCGCCACCTACGGCATCCAAGCCGTCTCCGTCCCAATACAATGTGTTGCCACCCGAAGCCACAGGCGCGCTAACTACCACACTGAGTATTGCCAACGCCATTTTCACAAGTTGCATTTTCATCATGACCGCCCACCATGCCTTTCATTTGGTTGGTACGTGCTGCAGCCAAGCCTGCAAAGTTATTTCTTCACGATCCCCCTTAAATAAACCTCTGCTATGTCAATCTTCGATTAAGAACTAACGGACAATGCCACTCGAGACTTGCAGCGATTCCAGAACTCGACACCTGGCAACCGCTTCGCGACGGACGCCATCGGCAGATGGGAACCCTCCCTGAGACTAGCAACCGATTCGTTCAGAAAGCTGCTAAGGGCTTCGATTTGATTGCGCGTGATACAAGTCGAACCTTCAGCAGCCGACTCTGAACTCCCATTGCGCGAACACGCGACAATAACCCATTTCTGGCCGTCAGTATATCAACCCCCTTTTGTAGTTCAACATCTTTCTGTCTCATTTGATTAGTTTTTAACAATTGTCAGACCGACGCCTTCTGAACTCGTAAGCCATTACGCGACTGTTACCAATCGCGACAAGCACCCCGCCGGAATGCAACTTCAATGCCATACAACAAAAATCTCTCATGCAAGGCTAAAAGTTGTTCATAATGAGCCTCACAATCGCAAATTCTCTGAGGCAGTTTTGATCAGAAGCAATTATGTTCCAGATTCGGCCATCAAATGGCATGGTCCCGTGAAATACGATGGTGGCAACCATAACTGCCGCATGATCTTGCAATTGGAGAAGCACGACAAATGTCGTATCGACTATTGCATCGCGACCTGGTCTTGCGCGGGACGTTCCGCGGTCCCTGGGCGTCCATTTCAGACCTGGCAATTCGCGGACGCGGAGCGCCGTAGAAGCATGTCCGTCGATGACCTCCTTGGCATTGATTAGTGGGACATCCTGAGGGAGGCTCGGCGACCGAAGCATCTCACTGACATCAAGAGATTCTTCGCTTCGCTCAGAATGACAGCAAATCTAATTTCCGGACATCCTCAATCTCAATTAGTTCTAAATGCTGACGATGTATCCTGATCCCCCCTGGATTGAAAAAGTATTACTTCCTTTCTCTCCTTTCTCTATTTGCCCAGATGTGCCGGCATGACCTGGAATCAAGGCCGAATTTAATATTTGATCTCCTGCATATAACGCAGAAACTTCGCGTCGAAGAGTTTTAAATCGTTGCCGAAAATCGCCTGAAAATCGGCCAGTCGTTCGACCGCCGGGTAATCGCTGAACATCGGACGCTGTGCTGTTTTTTCCAGGTAAGCGGCGTACAGCCTCGGTTGCGTCTCGCTCAGATAGAACGACAGTGCCCAGCCCTCAGCATATGCCCCATCTGGGTCGGTACGAAACGCATCATCCGTGGTCAGTAACCGCATGAGTGCCCCAGGCGAGCGGCGAGTGGCTGCGTACTTCTTGAAACCATCAAGACGTCCGCGATTGATGCGATCGGCCTGGGTATGATCGTATCGTTCGCTCCATACGCCCGGCGCTTCGAACATCGTGGCCAATCCCTCGACCAGCCAGCGCGGCGGATCGGCGAATCGGCGATGAATGCCCACGTTGAACGCCGCCTGGTGCGTGGCCTCGTGGACGATCGTCGCCTCGTTCTCCGACCAATCGGCTTTGGCTCGGCCCCCCGTCTCGTCGAACAGGAAGACGCGGTTCGACAGCCAATCGTAGTGACCAAGCGTATTCGGGTGGAGCGGCGTGCCGCTGGCCGCCGCGTGTTGGAAGTACTCCGCCCGATCGCGAAACGCGACTGCTACAATCGGGTAAGCCGGGTCCTGGATCGGAAAACCGCGAATGCGGAAGTAATGCCCCAGCCGGTTGTACAGATCCTCGAATCGATTGGCCCACACGTCGCGCTGGCCACGAGGATGAACCACCACGTAATGACGTGTCACGGTGACTTCGAAGCGACTGTCGAACTCCTGCCGGAGCAAGTCGCGCATTTCGTTGGCAGAGTACGGAACGAAGCTCGGCCCCGTTTTCACGGCTTCCTTGGCATCCTTGGGATTAAACTCACGCATCCAGCCGTCGCGGCCGAGCAGCCACATATTCTGAGAGGTCCAGGTAAGCGGCTTGCCTTCGACCAGCTTTCCATCGATCCGCGCGCGAAACATGAACTCGGCCGCCAAAACGAAATGTGGCGCCGTTATGAATAATGCCAAGCCGACTGCTGCATGGAAAAGGTGGTTTTTCAACTTCGACCTCGTAAGTGCTACAGTGGAACGAATGCGGTTTCGTCCGCAGCCGTCCTACCTCAAGCCTAGCTCACGGACAGGCCCATTCGCGGCAGACATTTTCGCGGAGGAGCGGTAAAATAAGGTTTGGAAAGGGCTGTCTATGCGAGTCTGTTGGTTGGCGATTACGTTTCTGCAACTCGTCGTGACGGCGGCCTGGGCAGAGGAAAAACAGCCGGGTCCGCCCGAAGCAGAGGCCCCGCTCGCTCAACAGATCCATCATCTGATCGAGCAATTGAACGGCGATGAAGTCGCTAAACGCGACGCGGCGACGGAGAAGCTCTTGGAATTGGCAGGCACATCTGCCCAAGATGTCGACCATTTTCTGAACTCCCTGCCGAAAGAAGACGAGCAATTGCCGAAAGACTCGCGCCAACGCCTCACACGGATTCGCAAGCAGGTCGAGAAGCGGGCCGCGAAAGCAATGACCGCGGCAACGACCATCACGCTCGCCGCCAAAGATATGCCGCTGGCCGAGGTGCTCGCGGCGATCGAAAAGCAGACAGGCAATCGGCTCAGCGATACTCGACAAGAGCAGAGCAAACAGGCTGAAACTAAAACTACGCGCATTAGCATCGATCTCAAGAATGAAAGTTTCTGGCCGGCGATCGATCAAATCCTCGATCAGGCCGACCTGGGAATCGATAGCGATGGCGGCAACGACACGCTCGCGATCATCGCTCGTGACCCGCACGACAACCCTCGCCACGCACGAGCCGCATACGAGGGCCCGTTTCGCCTCGATGTGACCGACGTGCAAGCCGAGCGCAGCCTGCGGCAACCACAGCAAAAGTCGCTCAAGCTGCAACTGGAAGTTGCCTGGGAGCCACGCCTGCGGCCCATCGCGCTCTCCCATCCGACCGCCGATCTCTGGGCGACGACCAACACCGGCCGCACGCTTGTTACGTCGTATCCACAAGTGCGCATGGATGTCGAGGTGCCCAGCGGCACTCAGGCGGCCGACATCACGTTGCCGTTCGACTTGCCGTCGCGGGAAGTAAAATCGATCACCGCCCTGCACGGTAAGTTGCATGCGATCGTGCCAAGTCGAGTCGTCAAGTTTCGATTCGACGATTTGGCCAAAGCGGCCGGCAAAACACAAAATGCCGGGGGCGTGCAAGTATCGATCGACGACGTGCGCAAGAACAATGCCGTGTGGGAAATCCACATGCGCTTCGCTTTCGATGAAGAAAACGATGCCCTCCAATTGCATCGATCTTGGGTGTTTCAAAATCAATCCTACTTGCTGAATAAAGCAGGCCAACAGATCGGCAACGGCGGCTTGGAGACCACGCGACAAACCAAAAACGAAGTGGGCATCGCCTATGTGTTCGATGTACCCACGCTCGACGGCATGACCTGGGTTTACGAGACACCAGCGGCGCTCGTTGATCTGGCGGTGGAGTATGAGATCAAGGATATCGAGCTGCCGTAAGGCCGCGGAACGTCTATGGTATTTTGGGGCCAACTTCGTCGCTTCTCTCGGACTTTTTCTTTTCTTTGTTCTGTTTCTTGTGACGAATTTCCAAGAGTTTTTCCACGGGCCCTAACACCCCGAGGACAAAAAGCGAAATCGCCGCCGATGCCACTGCCAACGCATACTCGGCCAAGCCAGCGGCGATGCCGAGCGCCGCGGCCAGCCAGATCGAGCTGGCCGTCGTGAGACCTTTGATTTCCATCTTGTCGCCGAGCTTGAGGATCGTGCCGGCGCCGAGAAAGCCGATGCCTGAGGCAACGCCCTGGATAACACGCGACGGGCCATCGATATTTTGCCCGTGAGCCGTCGTGCCGCCGATCACGAAAATGGCGGCGCCGATCGCCACCATGATGTGCGTGCGCAAGCCGGCCCAATGGCCGTGCCACTCTCGCTCGAGCCCGATCACGCCTCCCAGCAAGGCGGCCGCGCCGAGCCGGGTGAGGTCATCGTAAAAAATATCCCAGTGCCAAAGTTCCATGATCGAGCCGATCCTGAAGGACAAGATTCCCAAAAATTTATGAGTCTGGCTGATCTTCGGTTGGATCAGTCGCGAAATCACCCCAATAGTTCACTGATCACCTGCCCGCCGTCGACGATTTTGATGGGGCGGCCGATGCGGCTCATGTTTTCGTGATCGGCATCGATGCCGAGCGTGGTGTAGATCGTGCGGAAGAGATCACTCACCGAGACTGGGCGCTTCGTGACATCCTCGCCGCCTGCGTCGGTTTCGCCGATTACCTGGCCGCCGCGGATGCCGCCGCCTGCCAGCGCGACGTTGAAGGCTCGCGGATAGTGGTCGCGGCCGCCGCGAGCGTTGATGCGTGGCGTGCGGCCGAATTCGCCCATCCAGATCACCAGTGTTTTCTCTAGCATTCCGCGCTGCTTCAAATCGACGATGAGCTGCGACATGGGCTGATCGATCGTGCCGTTGTTGGTTTTGACGCGTTCGAAGTTGTTGTCGTGCGTGTCCCAGCCTTCCTGGTTGACTTCGACGAACGTGACGCCCGCCTCAACCAGCCGACGGGCCAGCAGGCAACCCGCGCCGAATTTCGTACGGCCATACGCATCGCGCATCTTTTCCG
>CAZJWY010000096.1:11185-19438 GCA_964549545.1 uncultured Planctomycetaceae bacterium
ATAGTTTTCGACCGCGGCCAGAATCGGATCGGCACTCAGGTCGAACGCTTCCATTTTGGGGCTGAGGATCATCTTTGATGATTTGCGAATCAGCTTCTGATGATCGGCCACGAGGTCGGTTCCCTCGACTTTGCCGAAATCGGCTTCGACCTGTTCGAGCATTTTCAAGCGGCGCGCGTAACGCTCGTCGCGCGTGGCGGGCTGCGTGTTCTCAGGTTTGGATTCTGGGTTCTGCAAAACGAATGGATCGTAGTCGACGCCGAGAAAGCCCGCGCCGCCGGCGTCGGTTCCACGGCCACCGATGCGAACGAAGCTTGGCAGATCAAACCCTGGCGTGCCGATCTGCTGGGCGACGTGCGAACCGAGCGTGGGAAACTTCACGCCGCCCATCGGCAAGTAGCCGTGATGCAGCAGGAACGTTGCGCGGGGGTGGCTGCCTTCCTTGCTGGTCATGGAGCGAATGATCGCGATGTCGTTCATCGCAGCCGCACACTTGGGTAAGGTTTCGGCGATTTGAATACCTGGCACGGCCGTGGAGATTGCTTTCGTCTCGCCGCCGTTCGCGTGGCCGGGCTTGGGGCTGAATGTCTCGAACTGGCTGGGGCCGCCACTCATCCAGAGCAGGATGCAGGCCATGCCGCGCTTGCGCAGGTCGTCGGCCGAAAAGCAAATCGCATCGGCCCAACTCATCGCGCCCGCTGCGATGCCCGTTGCCGCTGTGAGTCGGAAAAAGTCGCGTCGATCGACGACGTAATCGCAGTTCGTGCGAGCGTGGATGTGATGTTGGAGCTTGAGGTTCATTTGAGTGATTCTCCAAACAATTTTTTTAACCACGGAGACACGGAGATCACAGAGAAGAAAAAGAGGAAGACAAGGGAACACTAATCTTCACTAATCTGCGCTAATGCAATTCAGATGACTAAATTGGAAGCATCTAGATTAGTGGAGATTAACGATGATTAGTGTCTCAAGTTCGTTTTCTCCAAACACTCTTCTCTGTGAACTCCGTGTCTCCGTGGTTAATCTTCTCACCGTCGATGCGAAAATTCGGACGAGTTTAATAGCGCCCACAGCAGGTCTTCGAAAACGGCGGTGCGGTTTCTAGTTTGTTTGCAGTAGGCTAGAGCGGAGTCGAGTTCGGCTTGCGTTGGTTGGCGTGAGAGGGTTCGGAGGTAGAGTTCTTCGACTAGTGCGCCGTTGCCTTTGATTTCTTTCAATTGGCGGCCGAGCATGGTTTCATCATCGATTGCTCGTACGGCCATGTTGAGGCGGACGCCGTTCATTAGTGCGAGTGCTTGGGGAATCGAGGTGACGACGGTTTCGCGCGGGTCGCTTGGGTCATAACCGAAGGCGGTTTCGAAGCCCTGTCGAACCGAGCCGTTCAAGCCATACCGCTGGCCGGCCTCTGGCGGGCGGCCGCGGCGGTTGAGTGATTCTTTCGGCTCGCCGGTATCGATCGCGGTGAGGATGGCATTGAACAGTTGATCGCTACGGAGCGGCTGAGCGACATTGGCTGTGAAGGGCACGCCGTCTGCCTCGCGGCGTGGGCGGCTTTCGCGTTGGTAGGCCTCGGTCGCACAGATCGTTCGAATCAGCCATTTGACGTCGTAGCCGCTATTGGCAAAGCCACGGCTCAAGGCTGCGACGGCTTTGGGGGCCGAGGGCTTGCGATCGGGGCCGATGTCATCGATTGGCTGATAAAATCCTTCGCCGACGAATTCGCTCCACATCCGATTGACGAGTGCTGTGGCAAACCAGGGGTTCGATGTCATCCACTCGGCGACGGTGCCGCGACGCTCGGCGTCTGGCGTGCCGAAGGGTAAAGTGGCCGAGGTTAGGAAGAACTTGGGCTGCATCTTTTTGCCCGGGGCTGCGGGATCGTTGAGATCGGGCATGAAATGCTCGGGGTGCCCACGGCGGTTCTGGGCGTTCGGGTTCGCGCGGCCGGGTAGCTCGGGGCGGTCGTCGGAAACGAGTTCGAACGATCGCCGCGTGGGCGAGAGGACCGGCCGCAGGGCCATGCGTGGGAAGAATGCGGCCAGTTCGTGGAACTGCTCGCGCTTCCAATGATCGTACGGATGGTTGTGACATTGGCAGCATTGAATTTGAATGCCGAGGAAGATGCGCGACATCTCGGCGGTGGTTTCGTCGGTGCGGGCATCCTGAGCGGCCAGGATCGCGGTCGCGCCGTTCTCGCGGATGTCGCCAGTCGCGGTGATGAACTCCGCAGCGATCTTGTCCCACGATTCGTTCTCGTTGAGCTTTTCGGTGAGGTCGGCAACGAGCGCGCTCGATACAAGCTGCGCGCGATCTTCGAGACGGCGCGAAAGGATCACGTCACGCCAGTAACGAGCCCAGTTCTGGCCATACTGCGGATTTTGAAGTAGGTCGTTGACGACTCGCTCGCGTTTATCTTTTGCCGGATCGAGCACGAAAGCGGTGACATGTTCGGGCGTGGGGATATCGCCGACGATGTCGAGCCATACGCGGCGCAAATACGCGGCGTCGTCAATTCGTGGAGCGAGCTGCGTCTCTGGTTTGAATAACTCCTCTCGAATCAATTCGTCGACCTTGCGAGCCGTTTGGTCGGGTGAAGTGCTCGGAGCGCGCTTTTTACTGCGTTCTTTGGAGCTGCCTTTTGCCAGCACCGAGCCGACGATTAAAGCGCCCACCAGTAAGCCCAAGGTTCCCCAGCGCGTGCGATCATGCGAAAGAAGGTTCATCGCCATTGACCTCAAATCTCGTTACAATGACGGCCTGGCCAGCGATCGGCCAGGGATGGAAAAGCTGTGTTCAAACAGTGTATCAAACCCCGGCCCCGGTGAATGGTTTCGCGAACCGGTTGCGGGCGTCTCCGACCCAGGATGGGTCGGCTATATAGACCGGCCATCCTGGCCGGGAAAATCGGGAAACAAACCTTATGATTCGTATCGCCTCGACCAACGGCGCCCACCGGCAGCCGCATGCCAAGAATGTGCTGGGGGGCAATTTGGCTGTCTGCTGTACCTCGCCGATGACCGGGTTTTTCCGCGACGGCTGCTGCAACACGGGGCCGGAGGACGTCGGCTCGCACACGGTCTGCGTGATGCTGACGGCCGAGTTTCTGACTTTTTCCAAGGCGGCTGGCAACGATCTTTCGACGCCCAATCTGCAATGGGGCTTTCCGGGCCTGCAGCCGGGCGATAAGTGGTGCTTGTGTGCGCCGCGTTGGCAGGAAGCGCTGGATGCTGGCTTCGCGCCGAAGGTCGTGCTGGCAGCGACGCATGAGGCGTGCCTGGCGTTTTGCGACCTGGAAGACCTGAAGGCGCATGCGGTCGACGCTGACTAGGCAGCAGATTGATGGGCGACTATTGCACCGTCGGTTTTGCGCGCTCGTGTGCATAATGTTGTAAACCTCGGGGTTGAGAGGGTTTTGCATTGGCACTTTGTTGGGCGATTGCTGTAAGATGTTGGTCCGCATCGTATTGCGCATTGCATGTGAGTTGGAAATCACGCTGACCAGCGCAAAACCTTGGAGTAATGCGCGGGCTGAGTTGTGAGAATGCCTGGTTTCACAGCGCTAGCGAGCAAACTCAGCGGGCAAAACGCAAGGGGTTTTGCCTCGTGGGTTCGCATAGCAGTTGCAAACGGTCGGTTCGAGATGTCAAAGAACGTATGCCATCCAGCCATGCTGAATAGTGTATGGATGACCATATAAGATCGTGTGGCCATTTTCAAGGGGGCGCTTTCTGACGTATTGCGATTTGGATAAGACGGTTTCATGCACATGTTCATGCACATGTTTTGTGTCGAGTAACAAGTTAGGCAGGATCACATCGCTATGAAATGGTGGAATAAAGCGTTGATTGGATCGACGATTTGGACAATTCTTCTAGTTGCTGCTATCGTGTTCATGCTCCAACGAGTCAAGCAAGAAGCGGTCAGCGCCGAGCATCGTCGTGCATGGCAAGCTAAATTGATGAAGACAAGCGGCAGCCTCTTTGTTGTCGGCCATGCGGCCCTATGGGGCGTGCTATGGAGCCGAGAACGTCGAAAAACTCTCTGATGATTTGTACACATGCCGCCTAATAGGCGCCGCAGTTGGCCCGCCGGCAACGCGGGTGGTGGCGCAAACCGCGACCGACGGTCGCGGCTTTGTGGGGAGTGGTGGCAACCGAGCTTTGGCGTCGGGCGGTGTGTCCTAAGATGGCGCTACAATCAATGCAGATCTTTAGCTTTCATCTTGCGGAGACGACGCCTGCGACGACCCTGGGGGCCATGTGCCGACCAGCTACGATGCGGAGTGCAGTTGGCCTTCGTCACGCGGAGTGCATGGCGGCGATGACTCTCGGATCGCCCATTCTCTCCCCGGCCAGGATGCAATTGCGGAATCTCGCAGTTTTTGCATCTTGGGAGAGCGAAGGAGCTTTGGATGCCTTCCTACGGGACACCGAGTTGGGTCGCAAATTATCAGAGGGTTGGCATGTACGTCTAAAGTTCCTCCGCCAATGGGGGCGGTTCTCGGAATTTGACGATCTCCCTGCGAGCGTTGATGACGCTGATCCCACACAGCCGGTCGTTGCGGTGACGCTCGCACGATTGAAACTTCCGCAGCTCTTTCGCTTCATTCGGTGGGGCAAGCCAGTCGAGAAACTCGTGCGGGACCATCCAGGCACGACGTTGGCGCTGGCTGCGATCCGTCCGCCTCGCACCTTTAGCACGTTTACGGTATGGCGCTCCCAACGGGAGATGACCGACATGGTACATGGCAAGGGCTCTGCGCTTGGAGCAGACCGCCACGCCAAGGCGATGATTGAACGCAATCGCAAAGACTTTCACTACAAGTTTACGACGCTCCGGTTTCAAGCGATCGCAGAGTATGGAGCGTGGGCAGGGCGGAGCGATATCGTTCCTAAATGACGAAACAGTCTAACAAGATGCGGCAGGTTGTGTAACGCTTTCAGCCTAAGATGTTTGCTGGGTTTGATGACCCAGGGTAGTTCGCTGAGGCGAACAACCCTGGGCTGAGGGATGTAACCGCGTTGCGGTAAAGAGAGGTGCGAGCGTTGCGCCGGTTAACTACTGTGGGTATGCTGTTCGCCAAGAGGGCTTATCCAAACTTACTTGTGGATAAGACGGTCTTATCTACATGTGTTGTGTCGAATGACAAGTTTGGCTCGTAAAGAATAACTACATCTCATGAGCAAAACCAAATCGCTGACAATGCACAATGTGGGCATCGTCGTGGAAGACCTGGATGCCGCCATTGAGTTCTTCACAGAACTGGGCCTCGAACTCGAGGGACGCGCCCCAATCGAAGGAGCTTGGGCTGAAGGTGTCACAGGATTGCGCGACATGCGTGTCGAGATCGCCATGATGCGTACGCCGGACGGTCACAGCCGGCTTGAGTTGTCCCGATTCCTCGCTCCGCCCGTAATTGCCGATCACCGCACTGCCCCGGTGAACGCTCTCGGCTACCTACGGGTAATGTTCAACGTGGGAGATATTGACGACACGCTAACACGTCTTCGCAAATACGGCGCGGAGGTCGTCGGCGAAGTGGTTCAGTATGAAGCTATCTATCGACTTTGCTACATCCGAGGCCCCGAGGGAATTCTGATTGGACTTGCGCAAGATCTAGGGGAGTAGAATTAGGTTTCATCACAAGGGACCAAAGGCCTTACCGTATGTAACCGCGTTACGGTATAGAGGGCGGCGACGTTGTGCCGGCTGACAAGGCGCGGTAGTTGATCGGCCGGCAACGCGGGTGGGTTGGCGTTTAGCGGATTAGTCCGCGACCACCGGTCGCGGCTTTATAGTAGGATGGCGGGCAATGGGGTTTTTTCGTTAGGCGGATATGCAGAACGACCAAGAGTTGCCGATGGGAGAAAATGAGCCAAGCGTAATTCCGATTGCGGCGCTGGGGGGGGCGATTGTCTTAACGGCTGCGTCGCGATTCTTTACGCCGAATTCTTCTGGCGTACCTGCATCGTTCGGCAACATCATTCAGCCGCTCGTGTGGCTCCTGGCGGCTGTTTGTGTCGCGCTGGGCGTACTGGTATGTCTGCCTCTGCTCATCACCGCATACCTGCGTACTCTGCGTGGCTTACCGCCGGGTGGGCCCAATAAGACAGCGGTAGTAATCTCGGTGGTTGTTCTTTCCGTGTCGTTTTTGCAAATTTTCTTTGCGCTGTTGGGGCCAGACATCTGATAAGGCCTACCTAATGTGACCGACCCAGGATGGGTCGGCTATGTGGGCGAGGGGCGGTTTGGGGGGATTAGAAATTTGGGGTGGTGGAGTGGTCGTGTTTGTTGAAGCGTTGTGCTGGTGTGTCGCTGGGTGGATAGAGAGGGGCGATCCAATCGTAGGGATCGGGTGGTAGGCCCACGCGGCGGTTGTGATCGCGGATGTACTCGATCGCATTTCCGAGATGGTATTCATCGAAGATGAATACGGGAAAGTTCCCCTTCGTCCAAAGCGACCGCGGAACCGCTCCCGCACATAGCCGACCCATCCTGGGTCGGTCGCCACGCGCACCAAAACTATCCGCCTGAGATCGCAACAACGCCTGACGTCGATGCCCCAACACCGCCGCTGCCGAGCGGCGTTTCAGACGCGCGATCACCGTCTTCGGTTCCTCTCGAACGGGCGCTAGCAGCAAATGAATATGTGTCGCTTGGATCGTGGCCGCATAGACGCGATGGTGATGCTCGCGAAGGATTGCTGCAAATTCATCTGCAACCAGTTGTTGTTCCAGCTCGTTGAGAACAATGCTGCCGGCGATGAGACTGGCGCGTTCGCTTGCTTCCAAGAAGGGGTCGGGGCCGATGAGCTGGCCGTTGAACCAGGAGCCGCGCGGGTCGCCGTGCAACCAGGAGCCGTGGGTTGTTACGGCCCAGTGGATTGCCAGGGTGGTACTCATGGGGGCAGTGTAGGGTGGGTGTGTTGTTTTGTATAGTATCTCTGGGTGCGGAGTGAGAAAAATAATAATAAAAAGAGGGCGACCGACCCAGGATGGGTCGGCTATGTGGGCGGGCTTTTTAGTGGATGCGTTGGCCGGGGGCGGCGCCTTCGGCGACGGTTACTACGTAGACTTCGCTGGGGGGTGCGCCTGCGGTGCTGGCGGCGGTGACCATTCCTTCGCTGGTGCCGAATTTCATTTTGCGGGGGGCGAGGTTGGCGACGCAGACGACGAGTTTGCCGACGAGGTCTTCGGGTTTGTAGGCTTCTTTGATGCCGGCGAAGACATTGCGGGTGGTGTCGCCGCCGAGGCTGAGGGTTAGTTTGAGGAGCTTTTTGGCTTCGGGGATTTCTTCGGCGGCGATGACGCGGGCGACGCGGAGGTCGATTTTCGCGAAGTCGTCGATCGTGCATTCGGGGGCGAGCGGTTCGGCGGCGAGGGGGGCGCTGGAGTCGTTCCAGGCATTCGCAGACATGGTCGCTGAAGCGACCATGCCGTCGAGGGCGGGGGAGGCGGCGTCGGCGGGGGAGGCGGCGCTGGTTGGTTTGGTGGTGACGGGGCTTTCGGGTTTGCTGTCTTCGATCATGGCTAGTACGTCCTTTTCTTCCACGCGCTGGAGCATGTGGGTGAATTTGTTGACTTTCGTGCCGACGAGCGGCGTTTGCGATTGGTCCCAGTGCTGGATGGGGTCGTTGAGGAGCTCGCCTGTCTGCCGGGCAAGCCGCGGCAGAATCGGGGTCAAGTAAACGACAATTTGGCGGAACAGGTTGAGCGTGACGGTGCAGGCGTCTTGCACGTCGGCCGCTCGCGCGGGGTCTTTGCGGAGTTCCCACGGTTTGTTGGCGTCGACGTAGGCGTTGGCTCGATCAGCGAGGCTCATGATGAGGCGGACCGCTTTGCTGTAGTCGGTCGCTTCGTAGGCTTCGCGAATTTCTGTGCCGAGTTTCGCGCCTTCGGCGAAGAGGCCGCCGTCGTCTGGATACTTCGGCGATAGGCCGATGGATTCGAGGAACCTTGCACTGCGGCTGGCGAGGTTGACGACTTTGTTTACGAGGTCGGTGTTGACCTTGGCGATAAACTCGTCGACGGCGAGGTCGAGGTCTTCGACTCGCGACGAGAGCTTCGTGGCGTAGAAGTAGCGGAGGTAGCTGGGGTCGAGATGCTTGATGTAGGTGCTCGCGCGGACGAACGTGCCTTTGCTCTTCGACATCTTCTCGCCGTCGACGGTGAGGAAGCCGTGGATGTGGACTTTTGTCGGCAGGCTGTATCCGGCGGTTTTGAGCATGCCGGGCCAGAAGAGCGTGTGGAAGTA
>CAZJWY010000097.1:0-14508 GCA_964549545.1 uncultured Planctomycetaceae bacterium
CTCTGTGTCCTCCGTGCCTCCGTGGTGAATCCCATCTGCCGAAGTTATTTTTGAGTCATCCCTAATCAACTCGTATCAATTCCCCGCCATGGCCAGCGGCAGCGCGCACTCGGCCATCTCGAGTGTCGACATCGCAGTTCGCTCGGTGTCGGTCATCCTCGCTTCGCTTTCCGTCGGAATATGAAACGGATTGCGACTCGAGTTGTCGCCAAAGCAGATACCCAGTGCCCGCGCCGCTTGTACCGCGGCGCCGTGGGCCTCGACCTGTCGAATCCGATTGACGGCCTTCATGATGGGTACGCTCTTCATATCGGGCGGCGAGTAGGAGATCATCTCGCCCAAGTGCCCTTCCACGATCAGCCGCACGCCATGCGCACCATATTGCGTCGCCAGTACACGATCGAACGTGGTTGGCGCCCCACCTCGCTGCAAGTGCCCCAACACTACCACCCGAGTCTCTCGCAGCAACCGCTTCTCAACTTCGCGAGCGACGATCTCTCCGATCCCACCGAGCTTGGCCTGACGGTCAGAATGGTGTTGACCTACCATTCCGCCATCTGGCAACGAGGCGCCTTCAGCGACGACGATCAGCGTGAACTTCTTACCTTGCTGCTCGCGCTCCAACACTTTCTGGCAAACGCTTTCAAAGGTCCAGTTAATCTCGGGAAGCAGGATCACGTCGCCACCGCCGGCGATTCCCGCGTGCAGCGCGATCCAGCCCGCGTGGCGTCCCATCACCTCGAGTACAAACACTCGTTCGTGGCTCGCGGCCGTCGTATGCAACCGATCCAGGGCGTCTGTCGCACAGGCGACCGCGCTATCGAAGCCGAATGTAAATGCGGTGGCCGCCAGGTCGTTGTCGATCGTCTTCGGCACGCCGACGACCGGAATGCCAAATTCGTGAAACTGCTGGGCAATCGCCAGCGAGCCGTCGCCGCCGATGCAAATGAGGCCTTCCAATCCGAGCTGATCGACTGTTGTCTTTACGCCTTCGAGCAAGTCGCGGCGGATTTCGAGCCGATCTTGAACACCCACCGTCGCGGCAAACCGGCCCTTGTTGGTCGAGCCAAGGATCGTGCCGCCCTCATTCAAAATGCCGGTCGTATTCTGCGGAGTCAGCGTGATGTACTGCACTGGGTCGTACAAACCTTCGTATCCCTTAAGAAACCCGATGCACTCGTAGCCCAAGCGCCAACAAGTCTTCGCCGCGCCGCGAATGACCGCGTTCAAGCCAGGGCAATCGCCGCCGCTCGTGAGAATTCCAATTCGTTTCTGACCCATGAGATGTACCCGAAATGGTTCAACCAAGCAGTCCACACACAACGGAAATATACGGCGCGTCTCTCGGCCTGCTTCCCGTGGGGCTGTAAGAATTCAGACGGCAAATGTCTTTTCGCACAGGTCAGATTACGAATTATCGGCCGCATGACCGGCACGATCGTCTTGACCGGCCTACTTCCGGCATATGTTGCAACCAAGCTTGTTCACCTATCATAGAGACCGCTTTACCCTCCCATGATCCATCGGCACCATGAACGAACGATGAACCAAGCGAACCATTGCAACCGTCGTAACGTGATCCTCCACTCTTTGCTCTGGGCTCTGCTAATCTTCGGACTATTGCAGACCAGCATTACCTGGGCCGCAGAGGCAACCCCATCGGCGCCCGCCAATCACGCCGAGTTCATCAAAATCGCCCTATCGCCTTTCTGGCGAGCGACAGAAATCCGCGAACCACTCTTCTTCATTCAAGGGACGCACGAGGAATACCCCAAGTGCGGCCTGCTCTTCCAGCCCAAGGAAGTTCTTTCACTCCGCAGCGCAACGCAGGAAACGACTTTTGCACCAGATAAAGACTTCGTGGTAAAGGCGACCGAAGCCGCCATCGAGCTCCCGGCTGGATCGAAGATTCCTGTCACTACGCTAGAGCAGCTGTACCCACTCATGACCTCAAACTTGCCGAAGATTCCCCGACAGGCAGGCGACCGGACGCGCGGCATCTTTTTCGGGGAAAGTGCCCAGTATCATAAACTTCAGGTCGAAGTCACCTACCGCTTCGAATCGGGACAATGGAAAGGGCCAGTGCCCAAGTACGCTGGCGAGTCGCTACCCAAGACCGTCGCAAAATTGCAAAGCAAACAGCCGTTCACGTTGATGCTGTGTGGCGATAGTATTTCTGCCGGCGCGAATGCATCGCTCATGACCAAAGTGCCGCCGGGTTGTCCGGCGTACGGCGAGCTGACGGCGCTCGCCTTGGAACATCACTTTGGTAGCAAGGTGACATTCATCAACCATGCTGTCGGTGGCTGGACCTCGGGCAACGGCCTGCAACAGGCTAAAGACCAACACATCGGCAAAGCCAAGCCCGACCTCGTGCTGATCGCCTTCGGCATGAACGATGTCTTTCAGCGCAACGCGGCCGCCTACCAAGAGAACATCCGCAATCTAATGGAAACCATCCGGGCCGACTCACCAGACACCGAATTCATCCTCGTCGCATCGATGCTAGGCAACTCCGAGTGGGGCATGCCGATGGATCAGTTCCCGCTCTACCGCGATGCCCTCACCAAACTTTGCGGCCCAGGCGTCGCATTGGTCGACATGACCGCCATGTGGGAAGCACTCCTCAAGCGCAAGACGTTCTACGACCTCACGGGAAACGGCGTGAACCATCCCAACGACTTCGGCCACTGCGTCTACGCACAATCGGTCTTGGCTTCGCTCATCGAAGCGCCACAGCCATAAAAGCGGTCATGCTGTATTGAACACATAGCCGACCCATCTTGGGTCGGTTGCTCGCGATCGAATCATCGCGACCGATTCAATCGGGATGACGACCGGCCAGAATGGCCGGGCTATGTAGCTGAATTCTTGCGAGTTCAGCTACATCGACCACCCTAGTTGCGCACCCAATCAAAAAAGCTCAACTCATCCAGGCCTTTCCGGAGTACCTTGGTCTGCTCCGCTGTAAGATTGGTATTCGGTAACCGAGCGGGACCTACGTCCACACCAAGCATCCCCATCACACACTTGGCTGCTCCCATGTAGCCGAAGCTGGCAACTAGATCGATCAGCCGTAGCGAACGCTGCTGTTCGGCCCGGGCTGTTTCCAAGTCTCCACGTGAAAAAGCATCCATCAGCCGGTGATAGATCGGCGCGGCAAAATTGTACGTGCTTCCCACCGCGCCAACAGCCCCCACCGCCAACGCGGCCAGCAAACATTCGTCGAGCCCCCACGCCAAATCGAACCTGCCCGGTTGCACACGAAGACACGCCTGATAGGCGATCAAATCGGAATTTGTAAACTTCAGTCCGGCTAGATTCGGTACGCGATCTGGTGCTGCCTTCAAGAACTCCGGCATCGAAAGCTGCACGCCGGTGAACGATGGGATGTCGTAATAATAGAACGGCACGTCCGGTGCAGCACTCGCGACCTCACGACAACAAGCAATAAGCGAGTCAAGCGATCTGGGTTTGAAATAGCTAGGCGAAAGCGCGGCAATCGCAGACGCTCCCAACGCTTGGGCTTGCGCCGCGAGCACGCGCGAATCCGCAAGGCAATTTGAGCCGACATGCACAACTACGCACATCTCGGTGCCACGAACCACTTCGCTCCATTGCTTCGCGAGCGCAAGCCGCTCCTCGACCGTCAACGAACTGCTCTCCCCCGTCGTACCACCGATGAAAACGATTTTGACACCATCCTGCAGTAAATGCTCGGCCTGCTTGGACACGATCGACAAATTGAGTTGGCCATCTGCATGAAACGGCGTATGAGTCGCGGCAACCAGGCCGCGTAGCTGGAAGGTCATTCGACAGAGTCCTGTGCGGATAGTTGTTTATTGGGTTGGATCGAAAGCACCAGAAGAATGGAAAAGAGCGCCACACCGGAGAAAATTCCAAAGATCAAACTAAGCGGCACTTGCCGATCGCGGAGCACTCCAAAGCCCCAATCGGCGAGTCCGCCACAACTGATGCTGACGAAGTTCATAATGCCATAGCCTGTTGCCCGTAAATGGGGCCGGACAATCTGCGACAAGATCGGCATGTTGTTGCCGTCGAAAAATCCCCAGCCGAGGCCGAACAGCATCAGGAACGCCACAGCAATGTAGATCGTGCCCGCCGTGCCTATGCCGAATATTGCCGGCACGATCATCGCCATTCCAATCGCACTCACATAGATGCGCCCACGGTGGCTGCGCTGAACCCAACGATCGGCGAGAACGCCACCAACGAGCGCGCCGACAATCGCAGCCGCCTGCCAATAGAACGTCGCGGCAACGCCTGCCCTGCCCTGCCCTAGCCCGAACTCCTGCTTGAGAATCGCCGGCATCCAATCGCGAACCACCCAACCCGCGAGTGCCGGCAAAGTGAAATACAACACCAACAAGATAAACGAGAAGTTAGTCAGCAACTCACCGGCAGCATGCAGCGCGGGTGTTTTCGACATATCCGTCGTTTCTTTCGTACTCGCAGCATCGCGCAGAATAGCCACGAGCGGCACTGCGTATAGCATTCCAAAGACGCCGCATGCAGTAAACGCAAACCGCCAGCCCAGGTTTGGATCGTCGGCCACGTAGCCACCGAATCCTCCCAAAATGACACCACAATAAATAGCCATTTGGTGCAAGCCGACAGCGCGCGAGCGTGTGTGTCCCGTGTGATAGTCAGCAATCAGAGCCAATGCCGCGGGAATATAGAAAGCCTCGCTGACACCCATCAGCGATCGAACCCACAGCAATTCGTTGTACGTCGTCACGCGACCGGTCAGCCACGTCACGACCGACCACACGAACAGGCTCGTGCAGATCGTGTAGCGGCGACTAAAACGATCGGCCAGATAGCCGCCGAGCAGGCTGAAAACGGCGTACACCCACTTGAACTGCCCCAGCATGTACCCCCAGTTCTCCTCCGTAGCGATGCTGGGGATATCGAGCATCACCGACTCTTTCATCGACGCCAGCATCTGCCGATCGAGATAATTCAAGAGTCCAACCGGCATTAGCACGGCCACTACGATCCATGCCGTGCGAGTAACAGACGCTGAGTTTTCGGAAGTAGACACGCGACGTTTATTCCATCATTCCCGGCGACCAGCGCCAAACCTCCGGCGACCGCACTCCCGGCCGCACCTCGCCACTCGGCAACACCCAGGAATTACGCCAGAAGGCAATCGGCAGCGTCGCACGCGGCGCTACGATCTCCCCCGCAACGATCCATTGATTCGTAGCGAGATCATATCGTAACGATTTTCTTCCAAAGCCGCGATGTTTATCTGGCGCTACAGTGACTTGCGTTCCATCATCTCCGCCAAGCAAATAAATGCCATTGTCGTCCACCGGCGCGGGCGAAGGCCCCGCAACCACCGAGAAAGGCAAGTCCGCTACGCGCTTCCAACCATGCCTGGAATCAAAGCGGTAGGCATCTTGCAGATAGCGACGCTCGACGGTGCCTTCTTTTCCAGCCGTCAGATCAACGCCTCCGATCAACCAGAAAGCGTCGTCAAACTCGGCGGCCACGGCAAGCATACGACTGCTGCCAGGCCAGCGGGCTAGCTCCATCCAACGGGGCGACTTAGCGCTCAAATCGATTTTGAAGACGCGATTCAACGTCGTCTTCGACTCCGGCGTTTCAATTCCACCGGCAACATACAATTCGTCGCCCACCAATGCCCCGCAGCAATTGGCAACTGGCGAAGGAAGCGGCGGCAAAGTCGCGATGTTCAACTTACCGTTTCTCCATTCCAATCGAAAAACGTCAGCGTAGTGCCGCGTTCGATCGCTCCCTCCCGCGCAGACAACTCCATTGCCGTGAGTAACGCTTACGCCATACCCGAGCGGTCGCGGCAAACGGCCCGCGAGCTTCCATTCAGCATGTGGGCTCTCCAACACATAAATGGTGTCGTACCAAACTTTCTCGCCACCCTCCCAGGGCTTCTTCCCCGGAAAGTTCGCGCCGCCGGCCACTAAGAGCGCACCGTTACTCACGCCCGCGAACATGCCGGCGAACCCTTCCGCATCGGGCAGCGGCGGCAATCGAGTCCACCCACCCGCAATGGCATTCTCACCAAATACGACTACCGCGAAGCCAAGAAACAGCTTGATCAACATGCAGACGCTGATGTTTTTCAAGACACGATAAAAAAGATACATGAGTCGCGAACTCGACGAATTACCACAACGCGATTTCCTACTTCTTCTCACCACCAAATGTCCCCGCACGCACCGTGACGAACTTTTCCGGATTTATATATCGCTTAATCGCGCCATTCACCTGCTTCAACGACAATGCTTCCACCTGCTTCGGATACTCGTCGATCCAACTCAGTTCCAGCCCGCGGCGAACAGTGGCTAGAATCATCTCAGCCAAGCCACTGCTCGTCGCCAGCCCCACGCGATGTGCCCCGGCTAGCGAGCTCTTGCGATAGTCGAGTTCCGCCGCGGTAATCCCCTCACGGTGCCACTTGGTCAACTCACGATTTGTCGAGGCCAACCCCTGCTTCAAAAGCGACGGCGCAAACGTCGCGTTGATTACCCAAGCCTGATCGAGCTTACCACTACCCACGAGATCGGCGCCGATGCCATAAGTCAGCCCTTCCGTATCACGCACCGTCGAAAGTAATCGCCCCGTGAAACCTCGGCCCAGCACATTCGTTCCCACGGAGAGCGGAAGGAAATCGGGATCGGCAAATCGCAAGCCGGTCGGCTCGCCCATGATCACGGTCACGCTTTGCTTGCCAGGCACGTTGACCGTCAACTCTTTTGCATCCTTGATCACGACCGGTCCCGGCGGCGCTGGCAGCGGCTGGCCGCCGCTCCAACCGGCAAACGATTTCTTGACATCCGCCTGAATTGGCGCTGGCTCCACGTCGCCAACCACCACCATCGCCGCGTAGTTAGCCCCGAAATACTTCTGATGAAACTCCTTGATATCATCGACCGAAATCATCTTCAGCGCGGCGATCCGCTCGTCGGCCGTCATCCGATATTGCGGGTGACCCGCCGGAAACACCGTCCGGCGAAACGCGATCGAGGCCTGAGCGTCGGTGCTTTCACGCAGTTGCTGTGCCTCGGCCATTTTCTGAGTTCGCAACTTCTCAAACTCATCCGACGGAAATGTCGGCTCACGAAGCTGCTCGGCTAATAGCGCAATGACTTGCGAACGATTCTTTTTCAAACAACGAGCGGCAAAGCGGATGCCGCCCGTCTCGTAGCTGAATTGAATCTGCGCACCCACCTTATCGAGCAAGGCCGCGATCGTGTCGGCATCATGCTTCTTGGTGCCGCGCTCAAGCATTTCGGCGGTCAGTTCGCCGAGTATCGGCGTGGTCGGATTGAACGCCGGCATCGTTCCATTGATCGTCACCACGTCTTTCACGCCTGTCGGGCAGATCAACAAATCGATATCCGCCGCCTTCGAGCGCACAATTCGCGGCGCGATCTTGGCCGCGGGAGCCGCCGGCCGCGCTGGTTCGATCGGCGCTGAAGGCCTTGCCTTTGCCGGCGAGCGGGCATCCGCTTTCGCGACGCCGTCAGTTTTGGCAACCGCTGCGCCATCCGGCTCGTCAGCAGACTGCGTATCAACCGCGTCTTTTTCATCTGAAACGGTTTCAGCGTGCTCGGCCGGCGGTTCGTTCCGGGGGATATACCAACCGGTCGTGCGCTGGTCTTCGCTGAAATACTTCTTGGCGACACGCTGCACATCGTCCGCCGTCACTTTCCTCACCGCCTCTTCCAACGCGTAGTACAAAGTCCAGTCCCCCACGGCGATACACTCATTCAGTGCAAACGCCATCGCCATCGAACCATCGCGGCTGTAGGCCGTGCTGGCCGTGTACTTCGCGATCGCCGCGGCCACTTCATCGGCCGTCACTCCATCCATCTGAACGCGCTCGATTTCACTCAGAATGATTTTCTCCACGTCCTCATGCTTGGTGCCGGGCGTCAGCTCCGCGTCGATAAAAAACAACGACGGGTCGCGATTGAACTCGGGATAAGCATCGACGTTCGTCGTCAGATTTTTATCCGTAAGCGACTTATAGAACCGGCTATTCCGGCCATCCGAAAGAATCATGCCAAGCACTCGCAGCGCCGCATAATCGGCGCTCCTCGCTCGTGGAATCTTCTGCGCAATCACCACTTCGCCCAACTCACCCGGTCGCTGCACCATCACACGACGCGGCCCCGTTTGCGGCGGCTCCTCCGTGTACACCGACGGAATCGGATGAGGAGATTTCGGTATCGAACCGTAATACTTCTTCACCAGCTTCAGTGCCTCGGCTGGATCGAAGTCGCCAATGATCGTCACGGTCGCATTGTTCGGCCAGTAGAACGTATCGTAGAACTCTTTCAACTTCTCGATCGGCACCTTCTCAAAGTCGCTTCGCCAGCCGATGGTGCTGTGATGATAAGGATGAGCCAAGAAGGCGGTCGCCCAGATCTCTTTTGCCAGCGCCTGCGCCGGATTGTTTTCGCCTCGCTCGTACTCGTTGCGCACGACCGTCATCTCCGGCCGCCGGTCGTCTTCGCGCAGTCGCAGATTGCGCATCCGATCAGCTTCGAGCATAATGGCCAGCGGCAAATCCTGTGAGCCGACCGTCTCGAAATAATTGGTGCGATCGAGCGACGTAGTCGCGTTCGTAATCGCGCCGGTCTTCTCCAGCAATTGGTCATAGCCGTTGCCCAGGTCACGATTATGCTCGTGAGTGCCTTTGAACATCAGATGCTCAAGCAGATGCGTCGCCCCGGTCGTGCCATACGACTCATTTCTCGATCCGACGCGATACGTGACCATCATCGTCACCGCCGGTGCCGAATGATCGGGCAGAAGCAGCACGGTCAGCCCATTCGCATCGAGCCGATATTCGGAAAGACCCTGCACTGTCTTGATATGCGTGAATCCCGGCGGCGTCACCGTGGTCGCCGCCCAGCAGACTGACACGATTACCACCGACATCAAGAGAATAAAACTTCGCACCAACCAGCGATTATTCATAGTTCAATCCAAACACAATAGAACCAAAGTCTCATCCACCGATTAACTGGTCCCATCATAGGAAACCAACCATCCATTACACTAGAAGCAACTTCAAAAACTTAGCGTCGGCGGCAACGCCGAATCTCCAACCAACACGCTCAATAAACCACGGAAAAAAGGAATCTGCTCTAGCACAACACTCTTATCCACCCAAGTCTATGGCAACCGCTTCAACTTGATATTCCGAAACCAGCAATCACTGCCATGATCTTGCAAGCCGATGTATCCCTTGCGCGGATGGTCCTTATAGACCACGTCAAACTTATGCGGACTGCCATCCGGGCGCTTATTCGGGTCCGCCCATTCATCCAAATCGATCTGCGAAACCGCCTCGCCATTCAGCACGACCGACATCCGATTACGATCGCTCGTAATAACCATCTGGTTCCACTCACCGACCGGTCGCATCGCGTTCTTCTTTGGCTTCACGAGGTCGTAGAACGCGCCGGTATCGTGATAGTCGGCCGTCTTGGTATCGTCGATCGCGATCTCGATTCCGTTGTAGCCGACATCTCGACCACCCTGGCGAGTCAATGGCATCGTGCGAACGAAAACCCCGCTGTTGCAATGCGGCGAAATCTTGAAGTCGAGCGACAACACATAATTTTCCAGCGGTGACTCGTACACCAGCATGTAGTCGCACGGATGCGGATTCAGGCTACCCGCCTGCACATGTCGCTCCGGCAATCGCTCGCCCTTGATCGACATCCAGCCCTTCGTCGTCCGGCCGTCGAATAGAAGCTGCCATCCCTCGTCCTTCTCCTTCGCCGAGATCGCATTGAGTCTGCCTTCGGAAAAGGCAACCGACGCTAACGCAACCAGAAGCAAAAGTGGCAATATCCTGTAGATCGTTCGCATCGGATATCTATCTTCCGTAGTGAAGCCCCCTTGCGGCTCTTACTCGCGTATTCTAGCCAGTTGTATCCCGCTCGGCACCCGGTGGTTAACGTGGAAATAGCAGCGACCTTGCTAGAAAACAAGTGGCAATCGATGCCGAACCGCCTATCCCCAGGGCGGCAACACAACAGTTGCTGAATCCGATCGTTTCGCCGATAATCCAAGGACCTCCCTTTTAGGCAAATTGGCCGCGGAAGAAACATCCACCGGTTAACACGCCCCCACCTTCTACCTCTCCCGCCGAGCGACCGCTGTGAGAAACGGAACGCTGTCAAATTGCGTCTTGCGGACTATTCTGTGGGCCCCGGCATTTGCATGCGCGCTCTCTGGACCACGAATCAGCTTGTTTGCCGATGAACCAACTACCGCCCAATTGAGTGCTTCCTATACGGCCGAAATCCGTCCGTTGATGGAGCGCTATTGCTACGATTGCCACGGCACGGCCGGCACGGTCGAAGGCGACATCAATCTCAGCATGATGGAAAACTGGGACGACGTCGCCAAGCACTCCAAGGTCTGGCAGAAAGTCTCCGAGATGCTTGGCAATGGTCTCATGCCACCGCAAGATGCCGAGCAACCAACGCTGGCCGAACGAGAGCAATTAAAGAAATGGGTAACGAAAAATCTGGCGATCGAAGCGCGGAAACATGCGGGCGATCCCGGCCGCGTCGTCATTCGTCGATTAAGCAACGCCGAGTACACCTATACGCTGCGCGATTTGACGGGCGTCGAATCACTCGATCCGGCTCACGAATTTCCGGCCGACGGCGCCGCGGGCGAGGGATTCACCAACACGGGCAATGCTCTCGTAATGTCGCCCGCGCTGGTGACGAAGTATCTCGATGCGGCTAAGGAAGTCGCCAGTCATGCCGTATTACTGCCCACTGGCTTTCGCTTCTCGCCTCATACAACAAGTCGCGACTGGACAGACGATACGCTTGCCAAGATTCGCAACTTCTATAGCCAGTTCACCGACTCGGGCGGTGGTAGCAAAGTAAATTTGCAGGGTGTCATCTTCGACACCAATCAAGGTGGCCATCTACCAGTTGAAAAGTATCTATCAGCAACCATCGTCGAACGCGACGCTATTCTTGACGGCAGGAAGACTATCGAAGCGGCCGCGCGTAATCATCAACTGAACGCCAAATATTTCGCCATTCTTTGGGATAGCCTTACCAGTAAGAAACCTTCACTGCTGCTTGACGACTTCCGCATCCAATGGCGAAAGGCCAAACCAGAAGACGCTCCTGCGTTGGCGGCCAACATCACGGGCTGGCAAAAGGCGCTCTGGAACTTTTCCAGCGTAGGCTTGATCGGCCGCACGAACGGTCCGAAGCGCTGGATGGAGCCGGTCAGCCCGCTGGTTACTAAACAGGACTTCAAGTTCAAGATCCCCGATCCGACAGGCGACGAAGTCGTCATCTCGCTAGTGGCTACAGACGCCGGTGATGGTAACAAAAATGACTATGTCATCTGGCAGCAACCGCGGCTCGTCGCGGTGGGTCGTCCTGATTTGTTGCTAAGTGACATTCGCGCCGTTGCTTCAAAACTTGTAGCTCACCGAACCCAGCTCTTTGCCAGTGCCGCCAAATATCTGAACGCTGCCGACGAGTTTTCCTCTGCCGAAAAGGCGCCTGACCTCGCCGAGTTCGCCAGCAAACACAACTTGCAAGAGACCGATCTCCGCGCGTGGCTCGACTACCTCGGCTTCGGTGCGGGCAACACTACCGAAATTAAGGACCACTTCACCAACAAGCTCACCAAGGTTAGCGGCTCGGAATTCGTATCCGGCTGGGGAACCAACGAGACGCCGCTACTGGTTGCAAATTCCTCGAACGAACTCCTGCAAATTCCTGGTACTGTAAAGCCGCACAGCGTGGCCCTCCATCCATCGCCCACCTTGCGTGCAGTCGTTGGTTGGCGGAGCCCAATCGTGGGAACCATTCGCATCGCCGGATCGGTAACGCATGCGCATGCTGCATGTGGCAATGGCGTGTCGTGGTCGCTTAGCGTGCGGCGCGGCAATACTCGCCAACAACTAGCGAGCGGCGAGGCACACGGCCCGAACGAAATGAAATTCGGTCCGCTCGACAATGTCGCGGTTCGCGTTGGTGACCTTGTATCACTTTCCATTGGTCCGCTAGGTGATCACTCGTGCGATCTCACGGCCGTCGATTTGGAAATTATCAGCGGCAAAGAGGCAACCGAGCAGAAATGGAATCTGGCGGCTGATGTATCGGGCGACGTGCTGGCTGGCAACCCACACGCCGACCAGCTCGGCAACGCCGACATCTGGCATTTCTACACCGAGCCGGAAGGCAAAAGCATCATGGCCCCGGTCATTCCAGCCGGTTCCATTCTGGCAAAATGGCTAGCAGCCAAGAGCGGCCAAGAGCGTGAGGCGCTCGCACTCGACGTGCAAAAGCTGCTTACCAGCACGCCGCCGACCGCGAAAGACAATCCCGACACAGCCTTCTATCGCCAGATCGCTTCGCTGCGAGGACCACTGCTTGGTGGACTCGACACATCGGCCGCCGCGAAAGATGCAGCGGCTCAGTCTGATCCAGCCAATCAAACCATTGGCCCCGATCCTGCGCTTTTCGGTCATCACCCAAGCGGGCGCAAAATGGGTGGGGCAGACTTGTGTGTTCAGGCACCGAATGTAACCGAGATTCGTCTTCCTGCCGAACTAGCCGCCGAGTGTGAACTAGCAACGACGGCCGTGCTCGACAAAGAAACCGGAGCTGAAGGCTCCGTGCAAGTTTCGATCGTACCAGGGAAGTCAACTCTTACGACCGGGCTACAACGTGGCGATGCCAAAACGGGCACACGAAGCGGACCCTGGTCGAGTGGCGATCCGGAAGTTACGAACACCGCCCCACTGCTCGTCACCGAAGGCAGCCAAACGCAAAAGAGCATTCAGTCCGACATTGAAGAGTTTCGCCAACTATTCCCGCCCGCGCTCTGCTATACGAAGATCGTCCCCGTCGACGAAGTCATTTCGGTCACCTTGTTTTACCGAGAAGACGATCACCTGATACGGCTAATGCTTGATGACGTACAGCGTCAACAGCTCGACGAGATGTGGAACGAACTCCATTTCGTCAGCCACGATGCGCTCACTTCGGTCGACGCATTCGCCCAGCTTCTGGAGTTTGCCACTCAAGACGCCGACCCGAAAGTGTTCGAGCCGCTCAGACAGCCGATCAAAGATCGAGCGGAAGCTTTCCGCAAGCTCCTGGTCGATTGTGAGCCGAAGCAAGTCGACGCCCTTATTGATTTTGCTGGCCGTGCTTATCGCCGCCCGCTGACGGATGATGAATCGCAAAGCCTCCGCCTGCTCTACGCCACTTTGCGTAAAGAAGAACTGCCACACGAAGAAGCGTTTCGCCTCACACTCGCCCGGATACTCACCGGACCGGCATTCTTATACCGAGTCGAGCAACCAGCTCCCGGCGCAGCCCAAGGTCCCATTTCCGATTGGGAACTCGCGAATCGGTTGAGCTACTTCCTTTGGTCTTCCGCGCCAGATGATGAACTGCGACAAGTAGCCGCTGATGGTCGGTTGCACAACCCCGGCGTCCTCGCCGCGCAGGCCCGCCGGCTCTTGCGCGACGCAAAAACTCGCCGACTAGCCACCGAGTTCGCCTGCCACTGGTTGCAGATCGACGGCTTCGAGCGCCTGGACGAAAAGAGCGATCGACACTTCCCCACGTTCGTCGGCCTCCGCGGCGCAATGGCCGAGGAATCGATTCAATTTTTCACCGATCTGTTTCAACACAATGGCTCGGTACTGAATATCCTCGACGCCGATTATACGTTCCTCAACGAACCACTCGCCAAGCACTACGGCATTCCCGGCGTGACAGGCGCCGAATGGCGGCGCGTAGATGGCGTCAAAAAATTCTCCCGCGGTGGCGTTCTCGCTCAGGCAACGACGCTTGCCAAGCAATCCGGCGCATCGCGCACCAGTCCCATCCTGCGCGGCAACTGGATCAGCGAAGTCCTCCTCGGCGAGCGATTGCCAAAGCCACCGAAGGGAGTGCCACCCCTGCCAGACGACGAAGCGGCCACCCAAGGTTTGACTGTTCGCCAACTGGTTGAGAAACATACGAGCGATCCCAAATGTATCGTCTGCCACAAGCGGATCGATGCGTATGGTTTTTCGCTCGAAGCGTTCGATGCCATCGGCCGCCATCGCGAGAAAGATCTGGCAGACCGCCCGGTCGAAACTCGCGTCAAAACGATGGACGGGGCTGAGTTCGAAGGGCTCAACGGCCTGCAAAATTACTTGCTCACCCAGCGACGCGATGCTTTTTTGCGGCAATTCTGTCGAAAACTGCTCGGTTACGCCCTAGGTAGAGCAGTGCAACTCTCCGATGAGCCACTCCTAGTGGAAATGCAAAGCAAGCTGGCCGCGAACGACTATAAAATGGACGTGGCGGTTGAAACAATTGTCGCTAGTCGCCAGTTCCGCGAAATTCGCGGAATGGATACGGCGTTCGATGACTAACCAAGCGAGTCGAAAATGAGTAACCACAAATTCTCCCGCCGCACGATGCTTCGCGGCATCGG
>CAZJWY010000097.1:14518-14988 GCA_964549545.1 uncultured Planctomycetaceae bacterium
TGTTGCGGGCGGCGCCGAAGCCGATGTCCATCAGCTCTGCCATCTTGGCGTTGCCCTGGCTCGAATCGCTCAACGTGTGGGGCGATGTGCCCGCCGGCTCGGCCGTCGCCAGCGAAGCGCCTGTCCGCATGGCCGTGCTCTTCGCGGGCAACGGCTTTCACAGCAAGGAGTGGTGGGCCAAGGGCGAAGGCAAGTCGATGGAGCTGGGCCAAGTCCTCGCCCCGCTGAACAACCATCGCGAGAAGCTGCTCTTCATCCGCGGTTTGTACAACGAGCAAGCGCTCAAAGGCAACATCCACAGTTCGCAAACCGGCAACCTGCTCTCCGGCGCACCACTCGCCTCGGGCGGCGACATTATCTCCGGCACGAGCGTTGATCAGCTCGTCGCGCAAAAGTATGGCCGATCGACCAAGGTGCCGAGCCTCGTGCTCGGCTGTGAAACCTCGAATCCCGCCATCCACAAAAACTAC
>CAZJWY010000097.1:14998-19374 GCA_964549545.1 uncultured Planctomycetaceae bacterium
ACTCGATGCTCTACAGCTCGCATATCTCGTGGTCGTCGCCCACGACACCGACGCCCCTCGAGCTCTACCCTGCCCTGGCCTTCGACCGGCTGTTCAAAGACGAAGTGCGGAAAGGCGACAAGAGCGTACTCGATGCCGTGATGAGCGACGCGAGCGACATGCGCCGTCGGATCAGTAAAACCGATCGCCAGAAGATGGACGAGTACCTTGATTCAGTTCGCGATGTCGAACAACGCATCGCGCAAGCTGGTAAGCGCGGCGAAGTGCAGGGTTGGCGCCCCACGCTCGACAAGCCGAACATGCGTCGCCCATCCGATGGAATCCCCCAAAACATCGCCGACCACATGCGGCTGATGTGCGACATCCTCGTGCTCGGCTTTCAGACCGACACGACCCGAATTTCCACGCTGAAGCTCAACAACGACCACTCGTCGCTCCGGTTTCCCCACCTCGGCGTCGATTACATGATCCATCACTTGCTCTCGCACTCTGATACAGCCGACTGGCTGAAAGTGAACCAGTTCTTTGTCGAACAACTGGCCTACATCGCCAACAAGCTCGACGCGATTCAAGAAGGCCCACGCACCGCGCTCGACAACTCGATGCTGCTCTTCTGCTCCAGCATGCTCAACGGCGGCCACGATGCAACGCAGCTTCCTGTCGTCCTCGTCGGCGGCGGTGGCGGCAAAATCAAAACAGGTCGCGTGCTCGACTACCGCGAGAAACCCAACCGACAGATGTGCCGGCTCTATCTGTCGATGATGGACAAGATGAACCTCCATCAAAAACAATTCGGCGATGCTACCGAGCCGTTGGCCGAAGTCTAATGCTCTCCCTCTCCTCCGGGAGAGGGCCGGGGTGAGGGTGCCTTGGAATCGGCTTAAGCCGTGCGTCAAATCGCTTCAACCGAATTACTCGCTACCCAAACCGTCTCGCCGTTCTGCGCTCGAACGCGAACAGAATCGCCACGCGTTTGCAGCAACTCCACAACTTGCCCTGGGCTGAACTTGTTCCCAGTTTCGCCTGCGGCCACCACTACAGCCTCATGTCGAGCCGCGGCCTGTGCGTTGAACCACGTCGATCTGCCGGCAACGAGCAGCACGAGCGTCGCGACAACCACCGTCGTCTTCCACGGCCAGCCAACACCGAGCAGCCGCAATCCAATCGCGCTCCAAATCGCAATCCAGGCAGCGATCATCGTCACAAAAATCGCCCGCGGACTGATCCGACTGACTAGCCAGTCATTCGCCGCGACCGAGGCCGATTCAAAAGTTACTGCCCGCTGCGCTGCATCCGCCGAACCTGCCGGAGCGCCGAGAAGTTTCTCCGCATAGGCCAGGTTCTGCTGAGCTTCGCGCATCGTTGGCTCAATCCGCAAGCTGCGACGATAATTGGCCGCTGCTTTAGCAGTCTGACCACTCTGCAAATAGGCATTGCCCAAATTGAAGTACAACTGGCTATTCGAGATTCCGGTCGTAACAAGCAATTGATACTTCTCCGCCGCGTCGGCAAACCCTTGCTTCGCTTCCGCGGAATCGCTCGCCACCTTCTCGAGCGCCACCTTGTAGCTACTGTTTGCTTCAGAAAGTAGCGTTCGCTGCTGCTCACCGCTGAACTCGGTTGGCTGTGCGACTGCGGTCTGCTCCGCTGCAAACATCGAGGCCACGATCACAACCATTGCGCCCACCTTCGAAACAGGTGAACTCGACGGCCGCGTTCGCGCGACTGTGTCTGCCGTCGTAGGACGTACGCTTGGTTTGCGTTTCTCTCGCTGGCTTTCCACTTGCCAATCCTCGAGCCAATGCAAAGTTTGCTGCTTCAAACCATCTAAACTACTTCCAGAGCCAAATGGCATGCTGGTCGCCGCGTCGCATAAGTTCAAAAGCTGCTCGCAGCGGATCGCCAGATTGCGGCGCCCAGCAACGCGGATCGCTCCCACAACCTGCTCCGCGTCCAGCTGCTTCCCTTTCAAGTTGTATTGCCGCGCCACAAATGTCTTAATAGCTTCACCAATTTCTGCCGCATCGCTCGCGTTCTCGATTGCGTTCTGCAACCGCCTGACCGGCGACGCAAATCGCCCAGACACCATCGCAACCAACGATCGAGTTCGCGTAGCTGCGATCAGCAACACGACGACCGGCGGCAGCGCCAGGAGCAAAGTAAGCAGCGAAGCGTTCAGCGTCCATGGCGACTGGTTCACCAATAGGTTATCGCCGCTGAATATCTCCAAAGCGGCTGGCGATGTCGCCGCCGCAGCCGGCTTATTGGCGTCGTTACTTCCACCCGCTGCCGGGCCGTTGTGTTCCACCGCATCGAGCGCGAGCATCTCGGCCTTCTCGACCTCAATCGAAACCGGCTTGCTATGCACAGTTTCAAACTTGCCGGTCGAAGGATCGAAAAAGCTGAATGGAATCGGTGGTATCTGCGTGATGCCAGGCTTCCGCGGGCGAATCGTCGTCTGGAAAATCTTGCGATCACCTTTCACGAAGCCGGCAAGAGGTTCATTTGGCACTTTGAAATCTGTCGTCAACTCAGGCAGTTCTGCGAGCGGCGGCGCCTGCACCAACTCCATCGGCCCGGTGCCTGAAACACCGATCAACAAGTTGATCGGGTCGCCCGACTTCACGTGCGTCGGCGTCGCGTCGATCGCAATCTGATACTGCCCCACTGCCCCGCGATAGTCGGCTGGCCTGCCGGCTGTGGGAATCGGTAATACGTTGATCGGCTCGACAACTGCTTGCGCAACGAGTGGCCGCACCGTCTGCACCGTGAGCTGCGCTCCAAACGGCGACATATCATCGTCATCAAACGGCGCGCCCGGCCCCCCCGCATCGCCAAAGAAGTCGGCGAACATCCCTCGCGATCGCCCCAGCGCGGTCGGATAGTTGACGACGATTTTCACGTTGTCGCCATCGATCGTGCCTGGCCGCTTGGGATAGATCGTCGCATCCAGTTGGTACAAATAGTAACTATGCTCCGCCCCCTCGGCATCTTTACGAAGCACTTCCTTCCCGACCGGCCGCTGATCTTGCTCGGCGAGCTGCTGAACTCGCTCGGCGAACGGCCCCCATTCAGTTCGCTCCGAAATTAACCGCCACATGTCGCCTTCTGAAAGTTTCACTTTTAGCCGACGGTCGCTGTAGGGCCGAATCCACATCTTCAATGTCACGTCGAGCGATTGCCCCACATAGATCTGCTTTTCCTTGCCCGCGATCTCCACGAACAAGAGGTCTCCCGTTTCGCTCTTCGAAGCAACGAACTCGATTGCCCGCGTCTGTTGCGACTTGCCATCGGCGTCAATGGTGAGCGGTGGAATCAGAAACGTACCCGCTCGCTGCGGCGTCAACTCATAGGCAAATGTCTGCGTCGTCGTGGTGGTCGTCTTCCCATTGATGACGGTCACTTGCGTACTTCGCGAAGGACTGCCCATCGATCGAATGGAAACACCATCGACTTCCGGCACCTTGGGCGCCTCGGCCTTCGTAGCGTTCGCCACCTGCACTCGCAGCATCACCGGCTGACCGACGTACGTCTCGCGGGCCGACAAGCCCACTCGTACCTCGGCTGCCGATGCCGCGACGCTCGCGCCACTCAACAGCGTCGTCAGCACAACGCCACACAACGATTTCATAAACTTATTCATATTGGTTACCAATCACGGTCGACCGGTATGTGTCGATTGCGTTCGGTCGCCTGACGCTTCAGACGACGAATCATTTCTTGATCACGGATGGACTGCAGCATCTTCTCGGCCTCTTGCACCGTCATCGTGCCGTCTGGAGCCATCTCTGCGGCTGCTGCTTTTTCTTTCTGATCGCCCTTGCCGGCTTTCTCGTCCGCTGTTGTTAGCGAGCCCTTTGGCGGTGCCTTGCCCTGCTCTTTCTGCTCATCGGCTTGCGGGGCAGGTTCTTGCTCAGACTGCTTGTCTTTCGATTTCTTCTGCGTCGTCGGTTGAGATTGCTGCTTCTGATCTGCAGATGGCTTCTGTGGCTCCGCCAACTGCTCCTTCGAATCCTTACCATCGGATTTGGAGTCTTCTGGCTGAGGCTTCCGCTCTTTCGTGTCCTCACCCGACTTCTGCTGCTTGTCTTGCGAGTCTTTCTGATCCTTCGACTCGTTGCCTTGAGACTGCTCGGGCTTCTGCTGTTCTTTCTTCTCGTCCGACTTCTGTTGATCCTGCTGTTGCTTGCTCTCCGATGACTCCGGCTTATCTTGTTTCTGTTCGTTCTTATCGTTGCCGCCCTGCTGTTGATCCTTCTGCTGTTGATCCTTCTGCTGTTGATCCTTCTGCTGTTGATCCTTCTGTTGCTGATCCTTCTGCTGTTGGTCTTTCTGTTGTTGGTCTTTCTGTTGTTGGTCTTTCTGTTGTTGGTCTT
>CAZJWY010000098.1:0-19255 GCA_964549545.1 uncultured Planctomycetaceae bacterium
AAAATGGACCAGACCCCGACTTTGCAGTTCTCCAGCAACGAGTGGAACAATGCTCGTTCGCAATTGCCGCTAGAGAGACATCCGCCACTCGCCAGCCACAAATGACTGGAGCCGCGACGACAACCGGGGTCCGCCAAGTCGAGCGAACACCGGTACAGAACATCGCGCCAGACAGACGGACAACGGTCCACAGCATTGCTCTCCTTCCACGCTCCCCCAGGGCCAAACCAAGCCACCCGGCGCAAAGACCAGGCAATGGGTCGACGTGGCGGGCTGGAAAAAAGCTTCTAGCCGGCTTCGTCAGTGTTGATATTGAGTCTCAGTCGTGATATGTTAACGCATCGTCGGCCAGCGTCAACAGGGGCCTAGCCGATTTTTTAGCTCTTTTTCGCCAGCGGCTCCTTTAGCCGGCCAGCCCATGTCCACCGCAACCACCTTTTTCGATGTAAAAATGGGTATCCCCGCCGACGATTCCGCTGCCACCAACAAGCCCTCCGAGACCGAGCCGGCCCCCCGCGCCGTCGACTCCAGCGAGCTCTTTCAGGGCTCGAAAATCCTCCTCATCCGCCACGCCGGCAGCGAGTACCGCCTTACCATCACCCGCAACGACAAACTCATCCTGCAAAAATAAATCGATCCGTTCTCAATAGTTGGCCCAGGCAAAAAGCAGCCTCACGCAGAGGCGCTGAGGTCGCAGAGAAATTCCTGAAGGGTAACAACCTCTACCCTTCTTTACTCCAGTCGGCGACAGCGAACTTACTAAGGCCGCTGTCGCGAAAGCCTGTGCAAATCCAATAACCTTTCCCTCCACGTCCTCTGCGCCTCTGCGTGAGACTCTTTCTGATTTGAACAAACCGAGCGGCGGCAGAATGCGATTGGCTACTCCGGCTATGCCTCCTCAACAAAAAGCTTGACAACTCTCGCGCCGCCGGATACTGTACTAGTACGCTAGTACACACTGCTCGGGACATCCGATGTTTCTTCACGTCGACGTTCGCAATGGCCTCGCCGTTTACGACCAGATCGTCCGGCAAATCAAATTTGCCGTCGCCGATGGCGCCTTGCGTAGCGGCGACATGATCCCCAGCGTCCGCGAACTGGCCCGCGAGCTGGCCATCAATCCGAACACCGTCGCCCGCGCCTATCGTCAGCTTCAAGACGATGGCATCCTCGAAACCGTCCGCGGCACCGGCCTCACGATCGCCACTGCGGCTCGCCGCCCCTGTCAGGCTGAGCGCACAAAATTAATCCGCTCGCGAATCCGCCTCGTCCTCGACGAAGCCCTCCACAGCGGCCTCGACGAACGTGAAATCGAAAGCCTTTTGAAAGACGAACTAGCAAACGCGCGCCGTAACAAGAACAAACAGTAGCCACGAAAAGCACAAAAATGCACGAAAAGTCATACGCCAACGATTCATTTTGAACAGGAGGACGCAGAGGCAGCAGAGAAAAATGAATCGGGGAAACAGGTTTTGGAATTGCCTTGTATTGAAAACGTAGCCTCCCCGTCCCATATAGCCGACCCATCCTGAGTCGGAAGCGAGCAGTTATTGATACCTTCATTGATAATAAACGGCTGGACGGGGGCGAGGACGCCCCGGCTCGCAGACAATTGTTCAATATTAATGCACGCCTCAATAAATCGCCAAAGAAGACCCAACAGCCAAAACGACTGACCAAACGATTGCCTGCGCTTTCAGCACACACCAAAATCGTCCCGAACCCTCCGTTTTCTCCGCGCCCTCCTGTTCAAATTCTTTCTTTCGTGTCTTTTTGTGTTTTTCGTGGCCAATCAAAACAGAAACTCTCAATCCACCGAGGTTCCTATGTCCGCAGTCGTTGAACTCTCCAACGTCACCAAACAATACGGCACCCACACGGCGCTAGACAACCTCACAATCTCCGTGCCGCCCGGCGTCGTCTTCGCCCTGCTCGGCGAAAACGGCGCCGGCAAAACCACGACCATCCGCCTCATGCTCGGCCTCACCGAGCCCACGCAGGGCGGCGTCCGCGTTCTCGGCCTCGATAGCCGCCGCGACGGCCTCGCCATTCGCAGCCGCGTCGGCTACCTGCCCGAGCGGCCCACGCTCTACGATTGGATGACCGTCGCCGAAATCGGTTGGTTCACCGCCGGTTTCTACCCAGACGGTTTCGAGCAACAGTTCCGCACCTTCGTCGCCGGCTTCCGCGTGCCGCTCGACCGCAAACTCAGCCAACTCTCCAAAGGCATGCGCGCGAAAGTTGCCCTCTCGCTCGCCACGGCCCATCAGCCCGAACTCCTCATCCTCGACGAACCGACGTCCGGACTCGACACGATGGTCCGCCGCGAATTTCTCGAAAGCATGGTCGACCTCGCCGCCGAAGGCCGCACGGTATTTCTTTCTAGCCACCAGATCGGCGAAGTCGAGCGCGTCGCCGACTACGTGGCCATCGTCCACGGCGGCCGTCTGTTGGCCATCGAGCGGCTCGACCAGATGAAACAATCCACTCGCGAACTCACCGTAACCGTGAGCGACGCCACCGCACCCCTCGCACCGATCCCCGGCGAAATCATCCACCAGCGCCGCCGCGGCCGCCAATGGGACGTGATCGTCCGCTCGCTCGACGCCACGGAACTCGAACGCCTGCGCTTCGCCGAAGGCGTTGTCGCCGTCGAATCGCGCACCCCATCGCTCGAAGAAATCTTCGTCGCCTACATGGCCCAGCCACCCAGCACATCATCACCCACACAACCACTAGCAGTTTAGCACCCGTGGGATGGACTTCAGTCCGTCCGAAAAACAACTTCCGACGCTTCAAAATTACCACCAAGACACGAAGAACACAAAGAAGAAGTTTATCCGCAGATGAACACAGATGGACGCAGATCAGAGATCAGGTAGATGATTTTGTTTGGTGAGCTGACGCTCCCAAGTAACTTCCAGGTAACAAGCAAAAACCCCAAATCCAGTCTTGCAATTCCAAACCGACATCACCGTTGTGAATTACTATCTGCGTCCATCTGCGTTTATCTGCGGATAATAAAAAATCTTCTTCGTGCCCTTCGTGCCTTAGTGGTTAACCCCAACTCCCCCGTCCAACCATGAGCACCGCAACCACCAATACGCCGCCCAAACAACTCGCCTGGCGCGGCACGCCCACGTTCTGGCGCTTCGCGTGGAAAGAACTCCGCATGATCCGCGGCCTGTGGCTGGCCGTCGCGATCCTTGCCTTCGGCATTCAAGTGCTGGAACGGATGCTATTGGTGCGCTCGCAAGGACTAACGGACACGGACCTCCCAGCGATTCTGTTCTGGACGAGCCTCACCGCCGCGATTCTCTACACCGCCGGCGCCGCCGCCACGACCTTCTCGGTTGAGCATGAAGAGGAAACCTACGACTTCCTGGTTCGGCTCCCCGCCACTTGGCCCGCTCTCTTCGCGGCCAAGCTGTTAGTCACCTTCGTCACTGCAGCCTTTCTAGCTGCTGTACTTCTTATTCCCGTCTGGTTGATGCGCGGCTCCAGCCCGTTGAATGCTTCATCCCTCTACGCCCCCTTCCATGTACTTGGGATCGGCATCGTCGAAGCGTTAGCTTGGGGCACACTCTTTTCGCTCCTCATCAAGCGCCCCCTGCTGGCCGCCATCGTCACGCTGGTCATCACCACGCTCGCCACCACGATGGCCGTCAATTTCGTCTCGCACGACACCATGGCCAGCCTCAACGTAAATGCCTACGCCCAGGCTTTCGCATTTCGCACAGGGATCGCTGCCATCGTCTTGGCCAGCAGCGCACTCGTCGCCAGTCGCTGGCTTACCGTCGGCGCTCGCCCCCTCGTGTCTGGTCAAGCGCAGGTACGCGATCGACTCGCCGCCTTGTTGTCGAAGCTAGATACCTGGACTCGTTTCTATCCCCGCAGCGCGGTCCACGGTGCATCTGCAAAAAGCATGCTCGCCCGGCTCCTTTGGCAAACCTGGCGCGAGTCCTGGAAACTCCTCTGTGTGCCGGTCGGCCTTGCCGCCCTGCTATTCGCGGGACTAGGCGCGGTACTCGGCCTCACCCACGCGTATGAGGAAGTGATCTTATACGTCATGACCGGGGCGCTACTGTTCGCCCCGGCCATCTACGGCGCGATGGCTTTCTACATCGACCAACGGCGAGGTAGTTATCGCTTCCTGGCCGAGCATGCGGCCCGGGCCCGTTCCATCTGGCTCGCTCGGCATATCGTCTGGCTGGGCACGCTCGTCGCGATTTGGTTATTGCTGGTCATCGGCTTGGGCTCGTCGATCTGGGGCAGTTGGAGCCATCACGAATTCAATAGCCGGCAAATCTACGAAAACTACTCCGCCTTCAGCGCGATTCCGAACTCGGCAACGGAACTCTACCAAATCTCTTCGGGCGCAGAACTCGTCGGCCGTGCGCTCCTCGCCGGTTCGCTAGCCGTGCTGGTCGTCTACGGCATCGGCCAGTTCTTCTCGATGGCCATCCGCAGCGAAATCCTCGCCGGGTTTCTTTCGCTACTCCTGGCCTTCGTGGTCGGCGGCTGGATCTTCGTGGTTTGCCTGTGGCATCTCTCTCCGTGGTGGTTCATGCTGCCAATCTTCCTCGGCCTGATGCTGACTACTTGGTTCCGCGCGCCCGACTGGATCGCCGAAAGAAACAATCTCCGCGCCTGGTGGAAGCCGGCACTCGCCGCGCTCGTTCCGATCCTTGCTGTCGGCGGAACGCTCCCCTCGACGCGATTGGCTCAGATGCGCCCGATCGTGCCAAAAAACAAAGAACTCGGCGTCCAGGAAAGACAGCGTGCTTTCGATAGTCAACTCGCCGGCTTCAAAGCCGCCGACTCGACCGAGGCCTCCCGCACCGCCGACATGTACATCCAAGTCGCCGTCAACTTACGAGACTCTCTCTCCACGGATTTGCTCAAACCGTGGCGCAAGGAAGAGTATTCTCTCCCCCTCTCCGACGATCGGCCGCCTACTGATGAGATCGGCGATGAAATCGATGAATCCAAACTCCCGGTCGACGAATGGCCGGCATTCAGGAAAACCAAGCAAGACCAAAAGGCGTTAATGGAGAAGGCCTACCAGACAGCCATCGAAGAAGCAACCAAGATCAGCAAGCGCCCCACCTGCCGCTTCCATGTCGACCCGACCGCCATTCTGATGGCGGCCCGCCAGCACAATCGCCGGGCGCCCGATCTCGACGATTCTCCCCCTTCTCCAACCATCTCGTACAAGTATGTAGCCTCACTGGTCTACGATGTTGCAGGTATGTCCATCCAAGACAAGCAGCCCCTCTCTGTCGACCGCTTCGAAGCCGCACTACGAATGCTGCAACACCTCCGCAGCGGCCAGCCAACAGGAATCGCCATCGAGCTGTTTGAGCTGGAGAAACGCATGATTCTCTGGCAAATCAGTAGCTGGGCTCAGGATAACCACCGCACAAAAGAAGAATTACGCGAAGCGCTCGATCGGTTAACACCAATCCTGCTTCACTCTCGCTTCAAAAGCCAGATTCCTGTGGAGGAGGACGGCGGCGCAGGTGCCGTGGCGGACGTTCAAATCGTCGAATCGCCCGCCGACGCCCTCCTGGCCGACCACGCGATCATCCTCAACGTCATCGACGGCAAGGAACCACCCTTCATCGTTGCGGCCAACGCCTCTACCAGTACTTCACCCAGCAACAAGAAGCCGCAGAACGTCCCCACGATGGTGCCGCAAATGTACCTCGCCTACCTGGCCAACGAAATCCCCTGGGAGCGCGACCGCGCCCGGTTGGCCCTTGAGCGAATCACCCGCAGCAACCTCTACGATGCGCAACGCCTGACCGACCGCCTCCAGAACACAGTCCCGTGGGACCGTGGTAGCGTTGCTCTCCGCGAGTTGCTCCGACCCACGTTCAGTCGCCTCCCCGAGCGCTGGGAAGTCTTCAATCCGCAGGCCGTTACGAGTTACTTGGTTTCTTTTGAATACGCCGCCCGAGTGCCCGCCTCGCTGCTGAACAAAATATACTATGACACGGTCACCTGCCGCCGCGGAACGCTCTTACAAATCGCGCTCGCGTTCTATCGACTCGACCACAAAGAATATCCCCAGCGGCTGGCCGACCTTGTCCCCAAATACCTCGAACAAATGCCGCTCGATCCGTACTCGCAGCAACCGTTCCAGTATGAACCCAACGGGCTCGGCTTGCCTCTATCGCGGATTTACCCTTACCAACACACGTCTCCCAATAACATTGAAACAAACCGACCATTTTTCTGGAGCGTGGGCGCTGCCAATGTCCGACTGAAAGAGGACGCAACCCTCGGCGCCGATGAATCGCAGGACGCGCCCACCCCTCCCGGAGAAAACCCACCTCAAAAAACCTATCGTTTTTACAAGTTCTTTGACACAGAACAGTCTGGCTGGGAAGAACCCTATAACTTCGTCTTCCCGCTGCCTATCTAGCCGGTCAATGCAATCTTGTGCGAGAGGCCGGATAAATAATGAATGTAAGGTCGCACAATCCCGAAGGGATCGAAATCATTCAGCCCTGGGTTGCCTGAGCTTTGCGAAGGCTACTCAGGGACAAGTTCACCAATCGCCCGAGCAACCCTGCAAGGATTGCAGCCGAACCGATGCAACCCTCGCACACATTCTCACAAAGTGGCCTCTTATAAATGGCCACCCTCTCTGCTACACTCATATATATACATATGTATATGTCGACCCGGCCGCGCCAAGGTCAGGTTTAGCGTCGGCCGCCAGGCCGAATCTCCACCAACACGCTCAACAACCACAAAATAATCCGTTCCAACACTTACTTAAGAATCCCAAAATTCCCCATGCAACTCTCCCCTGCCGTGAGTATTTCCCGAGATTCCCGCACAACTCCCCGCCAGGATCGGCGAATATTGGAATTAAAAATCGACTTCACCGGAAAATCCAAAAAGCCATCACAATCCACCATAGAGCACGACCCACGACCTGACCTGCTACCAAGTTACGCCGCCAGCTAAAATACAGTTAGTACTGCTCAGTATGGCACGCCCTGAGTCCTCGAAGGGCGTGGTCGCTATGCAAACCGAGAAACCACGCCTTTCCCCAAGCAGGATGATGCAAGTGATAGCTACGAGCTGTCCCGTTAGGGACATTCGAAAATAGCCCAGGATTTTAATCCTGGGTCGGATCCGCATATCATCAAATAAAGTCCCGTAGGGACGACAGACACTTCAGTAAATGACCACGCCCCTCCGACTCGCCGCCTGCCTCCTCGTCGCGCTCAGCGTTACGTGCCTAGCGCACGCCGCCACGCCGGAGAAGCCGCCGGCCAGCAAAGCCGCGTCGCCCTCCGCCAGTACCTCAAAGGAGTCGAAAGAGAAAGACGCCAAAGAAAGCATCGCCGAGTCGGTCACGTTCGTTCTCAAAGGCCAGAAGCAAACGATCCGTGGCCGCACGATCGTCGAAGCGGCCGACGGCGGCCTCCTGTTCCAAGGCGTCGACGGCGCCCTCTGGATCATCGAGCCGAGCGAACTGCAAGGTCGCCAACGACTCGACACACCGTTCACGCCCCTCACGCCCGCCGAGCTTTCCGAACAGATGCTCGCCGAGTTGCCCCAGGGCTTTCGCAGCTACACGACGCCACACTACGTCGTTTGCTACAACACTTCGCGCGCGTACGCCCAGTGGACCGGCTCGCTGCTGGAACGATTGCACCAAGCGTTCACCAACTACTGGCGTGGCCAAGGGCTCGACCTCCACGAGCCCGAGTTTCCGCTCGGCGTCGTCGTATTCGCCGACCGACAATCGTACGACCAGGCCAGCCGCGAAGACCTACCCGGCGGCACCGGCAACATCGTCGGCTTCTACAGCCTGCGGTCAAACCGCGTCAACATGTTCGACCTCACGGGCAGCGAAGCCGTCGCCAACCAGGCCAACGCCAACCGCCGCGGCTCGATGCGCGAGATCAACCAGATGCTCTCGCAACCAGCCGCCACGCCGCTGGTCGCGACGGTCGTTCACGAAGCGACCCACCAAATCGCGTTCAACTGCGGCCTGCAACAACGCTTCGCCGACATTCCGCTCTGGCTCTGCGAAGGCATGGCCGTTTACTTCGAGGCTCCCGATCTGACCAGCCGCGGCAAGTGGCAAGGCATCGGCAAAGTGAACTACCCGCGATTGGAAAAGTTCCGCACCAACCTGAGCAACTGGAACGACGCCACGCTCGAAGCGATGCTCCGCGACAGCAAACGCTTCCGCGACCCGCGCACCGCCGTTGCCGCCTACGCCGACGCCTGGGCACTCAACTACTACCTCATCAAATACCACCCCAAAGCCTACAACGCCTACATCAAAGCGCTCGCCGAGAAACGCCCACTGATCGAAGACGATCCCGAAAAACGGCTCACCGAATTCCGCGACCACTTCGGCGATCTACGCAAACTGGAACAAGAGTTCTTGAAGCAAATGTCGCGGGTGAAATGACGCCATACCTTTCAGTAATCTACGCCCCAGGCTTACGGCACATCACGAATAGCGCGCAGCGCTGGGCGCAGCGCGCTGGATGCGAAACGATGCGTGGACGGTGCGACTCCGTGCGACGAAACAACAGAATTACCGACACTTGAAGATCACAAAAACCACGTGAATTTAGCGACTAGATTCACCCCCGTGCGATCCGGTACAATACCGTGCTACCAACTAGCTCCCTTAGCTCAATTGGTAGAGCAATTGACTCTTAATCAATAGGTTGATGGTTCGAGCCCATCAGGGAGCACTTTGGAAGTCGCCAGCCATTAATAGGCTTGCGACTTTTTCATTGCGCTCTTCTTTGGGGCGGGCGACCATGTCACCTAAATGGTCACCCTAGACAATCCATGCCCAACGATCGCAAAACCCGCCTCCAGGATTTCGTCACCTGGGCCGCCACCCACATCACAGGCGACGAAAAGGGCGAAGCTCAAATCTTCCTCGACCGCCTGCTCCAGGCCTTTGCCCAAAAAGGCGTTCTCGAAACTGGCAAAGCCGAGTTCCGCATCCGCAAGCCTAAAGAAGATGGCGGCGGCACTTCCTTCGCCGATTTCGTCTGGAAGCCGCTCGTTCTCATCGAAATGAAGAAGCGCGGCGCCGACCTCCGCCGCCATTATCGCCAGGCTTTCGACTACTGGACCCGCCTCGTCCCCGGCCGGCCCAACTACGTCGTCCTCTGCAACTTCGACGAGTTCTGGATTTACGACTTCGATGTCCAACTCGACGAGCCGATGGACCGGCTCACGATCGAAGAGCTCCCCGACCGCTACGGTCCACTCGCCTTTCTCTTCCCCACCGAAGAGAAGCCTGTCTTCAAGAACAACCAGGAGGAAGTCACGCGCGACGCCGCCAGCCGTCTCGCCGCCCTCTTCAACAAACTGGAACGCCGCAAGGATGTCGACCGTGAGACCGCCCAGCGATTTGTCTTGCAATGCCTGATCGCGTTGTTCGCCGAAGACATCGGCCTGCTCGAAGAGTACACCTTCACCCGCATTCTCGACGAATGCGACACGCCGCAAAAAGCCTACGACCTGATCGGCGGTCTGTTCGTCGAAATGAACACGCCCGGCAAAACCGCCGGCGGCCGCTTCAGAGGCGTCGACTACTTCAACGGCGGCATTTTCGAAAAACCTGCCCACATCGAGCTGCACAAAGACGAGCTGGCTCAACTCAAGCAAGCTGCCGAGCAAAAGTGGTCGAATGTTCGCCCTGAAATCTTCGGCACGATCTTCCAGCACTCGGTCGACCAGGACGAGCGCCACGCCTACGGGGCGCATTTCACCTCGGCGGTCGACATCATGAAGATCATCAAGCCCACGATCACCGACCCGTGGGAAACGCTGATCAAGCGCGCGAAATCAGTCGCCGAATTGGAAGCGCTTCACGAACAAATGCAGCACTACCGCGTGCTCGACCCGGCCTGCGGCAGCGGCAACTTCCTCTATCTCGCCTACCGCGAGCTGAAGCGTTTGGAGAAAAAACTCTTCGAACGCATGGACGAGCTCGCGCCCAGCGGAAAACGCAAAGCCCGCCGCCTCTCGTTTGTCACCGCGCGCCAGTTCTACGGCATGGACATCATTCCTTTCGCCGTCGAGCTCGCGAAGGTCACGATGATGATCGCCCGCAAGCTCTCGATCGAAGAACTGCACATGGAAGAGCCGGCATTGCCCTTCGACGATCTCGACGACAATTTTATTGCCGGTGACTCGCTCATTACGTTCCCCAAAAACGGTGGCACACCGTTCAAAACACCGTGGCCAGAGGCCGACGTAATCATCGGAAATCCGCCGTTTCTCGGCGCGAAGCGCCTCAAGCCCGAACGCGGGGTCGACTACGTCAACGCCGTTCGCAAATTATATCCCGAAGTGCCTGGCATGGCCGATTATTGTGTCTATTGGTTCCGCCGTGCCCACGAGCACTTGCCATCCTGCACCGCAGAAGCTCCTGTCGCCGGCCGCGCCGGGCTCGTTGGGACTCAAAACATCCGTAACAACAAGTCTCGCGAAGGCGGGCTCGATTACGTTGTCCAGAGCGGCACAGTTGTCGAAGCGGTTGACAACCAGCCGTGGTCCGGCGAAGCCAATGTCCACGTCTCCATTGCAAATTGGGTCAAACACACTCCAAACGATGATCGGTTCACGGATCGAGAAAAAACTAAAATCCGCGGACAACTATTAATTCCCGATGAACGACGACTGTGGTTTAAGATCGATACACTGCCGGGCTTAATCCGACGACGAAAGGCCGGGCAAGGATCGGCCACAAAAGTCTATGAGCTTGATTACCGCGAATCGCCAAACATCGGTGCTGCTCTCACAGATATCACTGATGTTACTGCCGCAAAGGTCCTGTCGTGCAATCGGCGACCGCAAAGATCCTTTAATGGCCAAATGTTGGGGCATGAAGCATTCTTGATCACCGTCGAGGAACGAGAAAGGATTTTAAGTCAGGACGCGTCGGCTAGCGAGATAATTCATCCATATTTAAATGGCCGAGAGTTCTTGAGCGGGTTTGGCGCTCCAGAAAGGTACGTTCTGGATTTTGAACAGCGCAACCAATTGGAGGCGGCATCGTTTCCAAGTGCATTTGCTTGGGTCGAACAACGAGTATTACCTGATCGCACTCGAAAGGCCAAAGAAGGAATCGACGAGGACGGTAAGATGCGGTCGCATCACAAAGGATTCTTGGAACGATGGTGGCAACTGTCGTTTGGAAGACCAGAACTCCTGTCGCGCATAACTCCAGTAAACCGATATTTGGCCTGCTCACTTGTCACTAAGCGGTCAATCTATGTCTTTGTGGATAGTTCAATTCGCCCTAGCAACTTACTTCAAGTCTTCGCATTTAACGATGACTATACATTTGGGATTATGCAGTCAGGTATTCAGTGGGAATGGTTTAAGCAGAAGTCATCCAAGCTAAAGTCTGACTACCGCTATGGCGAAATGGTTTGGAATACGTTCCCCTGGCCGCAATCGCCCGCCGCGAAAGACATAAAAGCCGTCGCCGCAGCCGGACGTGAAGTCCGCCGCATTCGCGACGAGGCGCTCACGAAAATCAAAGGCGGCCTCCGCGCCGTCTATCGCACGCTCGAATTACCCGGCAAAAACCCTCTCAAAGACGCCCACGCCGCGCTCGACGCCGCTGTCCTCGCCGCCTATGGCTTCTCCGCTAAAAAAGACCTCCTCCAGCAACTCCTCGACCTTAATCTCGAAGTCGCCGCTCGCATCGAGCGTGGCGAGTCCGTCACCGCCCCTGGTATCCCGATCGATTTCCCAAATCCTGAGAGCCTTGTCACCGAAGACTGCATCCGGCCACCGAAATAATCGTGAGCATCAACCAATTAGTGGGCGGCACTTTATGCCGTTAACCTTTTCCGGTTCCAGCAGTTCGCATGGTCGTCGGTCGGAGTCAGAAGAATCTCACGCGGTGGCGCAGAGGGGCGCGGAGAAGTAGAAGGAAACGCTAATCTTCGTGAATGATCACTAATCCTGTCGGTGATGTCAAACTTCAATTGCAACACTTTGAACGGCAAATCCCCCGGTGATTTTCGCGACCGCTAGCAGTGTCAGTCTGGAATTCTCGATGTGTCACACCGAGTTCACGAAAACCGCCTGAAATTCCGGGCGATTTGTTTGTTGCATTTGAAGTTTGACTCCACCTGTCTCTTATTAGCGAAGATGAGTGCAGATTAGTGCTCCCAAGTCGTCTTCTACTCCGCGCCCTCTGCGCCTCTGCGTGAGCCTTTTGAAAAAACGCCGGCTCCGGCTAAAAGTCGGTGCCATCTGCTTGGGTTTTCGCCACGGTCGGGCAACCCGCTATACTGCGTGCATGCCCGATATCGATGAGTCTGAAATATCGTATCCCTGCTATTTGCTGCACGACGACGACGGGGAATTAGCGTCTATCGAGACGCTTCAAAACGACCATATTTGCATCTGCCTGTTCACCGACGCCGAATTGCTACGCGATTTCTGGCTGGATAGAAATGGTGAAGATTCTGCCGCTTGGGATATGGAGGTAACCGAGTACCTGAGCCGCGACAAATTATTGGACGATCTAAAAAGCGCCCAAGCCGAATTGGCCGAGGAGGGCGTCCACTATATCGCTTTTGATCCTGAGCCGGGCCGGCGGGTCAATTACATTACCATACGGCACTTTATCAAGCGGCTTCAATCGCGATGAAATTCCTGAGCAGCCATTGACCTTATATTATATTTATCATTGAGAGCGAGCGGGCGGTCCTCCGTTCCGACGGGGGCGAGGACGCCCCGGCTCGCTGGGCTCGTTGTCAATGAAACCACTGGTTAATAATTCGGCGTCGGCGCGCGATAGTCTTCCCACCGCAGCGACCGGAACCAGGCGATCGTTTTTTCGAGGCCGTCGCGGAGCTTTGTCGTCGGTTGCCAGCCGAGTTTTTCCTTGGCCAGGCGGATGTCGGGCTGGCGGCGCGTGGGGTCGTCGATGGGGAGGTCTTTGTGGATGATCTTGGCCGGCTTGCCGGTTAGCTCGATGACGAGATTGGCAAGCTCCAGCACGGTGAATTCGTCTGGGTTGCCGATGTTCACCGGCCCCACGAAATCGCTCGGGCCGTTCATCATTCGCATCATGCCTTCGACAAGGTCGTCGCGATAGCAGAACGAGCGGGTCTGGCTGCCATCGCCGAAGATCGTGATATCTTCGCCACGAAGGGCCTGGCGAATGAAGTTCGACACCACGCGGCCATCGTACGGATGCATCCGCGGCCCGTAGGTATTGAAAATTCGCACGATGCGAATATCAAGCTGATGCATCCGATGGTAGTCCATGAACAACGACTCGGCGACGCGTTTGCCTTCGTCGTAGCAGGCACGCGGGCCAATCGGGTTCACCGAGCCTCGATACGATTCGGGCTGCGGATGAACTTCCGGATCGCCGTAGACTTCGCTGGTCGACGCCTGCAGAATCTTGGCCTGGCAGCGCTTGGCGAGGCCGAGCATGTTGATCGCGCCGAGGACAGACGTCTTCATCGTCTTGATCGGGTTGTACTGGTAGTGGCCCGGTGCGGCGGGGCAGGCCAGATTGTAGATTTGATCGACTTCGAGCACGATCGGCTGCGTAATGTCGTGCCGAATGAGGTCGAAGTTATGGCGACCTAGCAGATGGGCGACGTTGGTCTTCTGACTGGTGAAGAAGTTATCGATGCAGACGACATCGTGCCCTTCACTGACGAGACGCTCGCAAAGGTGAGAGCCCAAAAAACCGGCGCCGCCGGTGACTAAGATGCGTTGATGTTGCGGCATTGGGGTTGAATCTGGAGTGAACCGAGAGTGGAGAGCTATCACTCCAGTTTAGCACACACGGGGCCGTTTCGTCGGCTCAACTTCGAGCCATTTGCCGGCGTCGATTACTCGCACCTTGCTGTTGCGGTGTGGGCTTTGGAGAGCCGCCAGTAATTTTGAAACTGCCCGGGCCAAGCAACTCTTCTACGCGGCGGCGCAGCTCCGGATCGATCGCCACCGCGTAGAAGAGTTGCTTGGCCCGGGCAGTTTCAAAATTACTGGCGGCGCAGCTCCGGATCGATCGCCACGGCGTTCTTCGGGCTATCGAGCAAAACACAGCCGCCATTGGCCAACTCCAGGCGCAATCTCAATGGCTTCGTCCCCGGATAGCCGCGGACGATCTCGCGAAGCGTCGGCAGCACATCCTCGCCATGGATATCTTCGCGGACTCGAATCATGACTCCGTTCGAGAAACGTGCCGATAGCTCTTCGAGCGGAATCAACTCGTTGACGATCAAGTTGATTTCCTCCGCGCCGGGGCGGCGATCGATCGCAGCGCGAATAGCCAGAATCGCGTCGGCTTTCACTAACTCGCCAAACTCGGCGAACTGCTCGGGCCACAAGATGCAGCGCGTGATGCCGTCGAGGTCTTCAAGATCCCACATCGCGTATTTCGTATGTACGCTGCCAGGACGCGGGTTCTTCGTATGCGAAAACTTGATGGCAGCGAGCATGCCGCCCACCATCACCTCGGCACGATGCTCCAGCCCGGCAAGCTGCGTGCTGGTGTGGGAACAATAAGTGCGGAGCGTCGCCTCATGTTGCGACAACGGGTGACTCGTCAAATAGAAGCCGAGCACCTCTTTCTCCATCGCTAGCTTTTCTTTTTCCGGGTACTCGGGGCAATTCGGCAATGATTGGTTGGCAGCAGCGGGCGAATCGTCTTCATCGCCGAACAAGCCCTTCTGGCCGCTCTTGCGATCGGCCAGCACGGCAGCGCCACTCTGCATCGCCCGGTCGATCGCCGCCATGAGCTGCGCGCGATTGGCGCCAAGCGTGTCGAACGCGCCCGCCTTGATCAGCGTTTCGATCGCCGCCCGGCCACACGCCTGCGGATCAACGCGCTCGCAAAAATTAAACAAGCTAATAAATGGTCCATCCAATCGGCGTGCGTTGGAAATCGCCTCCGCCGCGCCGCTGCCGCAACCTTTGATCGCGCTCAGACCAAACAGAATCTCATTGTTATCAACAACAAAATCGACTTCCGAGCGATTGACCGTCGGCGGAACGACGGTGACGTTCATCCGCTTGCAGTCTTCCAAATGCTCGACCAGCGGGTCTTTGCTCTTGAAGTTGCGCCCCGGAATATCGCCGCAGAGCAGGGCAGCCATGAACTCGACCGGGTAGTGGGCCTTCAGGTACGCAGTTTGGTACGCGATCAGCGCGTAGGCTGTACTGTGCGACTTATTGAAGCCGTAGCCTGCGAACTTTTCGATCTGGCCGAACAGCTCGTCCGCCTTTTTCTTTTCGAGCCCTTTCTCATTCGCGCCCTTGATAAATGCTTCCTTGAACTTGGCGATCGTCTCCAGCTTCTTCTTCGAGATCGCCTTGATGCAGCTATACGCGTCGGCCAGCGGAATGCCGCCCAGCAAGTTGAGAATCCGCATCACCTGCTCTTGGAACACCATCACGCCGTTGGTTTCCTCGAGCACATCCTTCATTACCGGATGCGGATAATTGGCCGGCTTGCGGCCATGCTTGACTTCGATGTATTCGTCAACGAGTCCACCTTCAAGCGGACCAGGTCGATAAAGCGCGTTCGTGGCGATGATGTCGCTGAAATGATCGGGCTTCATCCGCTGGAGCAAATCGCGAATGCCGCCACTTTCGAACTGGAAGATGCCCTTCGTCTCGCCACGGCTAAACACGCCGAACGCCTTCGGGTCGTCCAGCGGAAACTTGTGTGGATCGATCCGCTCGCCACGCGATTTCTCGATCAGCTCCACCGCCTTCGCGAGAATCGTAAGGTTGCGCAGGCCGAGGAAGTCCATCTTCAACAGGCCGGCCTTCTCGACGTCGCCCATCGCCCATTGGGTGATGATTTCCGTCTTGCCTTTCACGTACTGTAATGGCACGTACTGGTCGACCGGCTTCTCTGCAATAACAACCGCTGCCGCATGCGTACCCACGTTGCGCGCAAGGCCTTCCACCTTCATCGCCAGATCGATCAACTCGCGAATCTCGCCGTCGGCATTGTAAGCCTTCTTTAACTCGTCGCTTTGCTCCAGCGCCTCTTTCAGCTCGATACCGAGCTGATCCGGCACCATCGCCACGACTTGATCGACGCGGAAGATCGGCATGCTCATCGTGCGGCCGACGTCGCGAATCGCGGCCCGAGCGGCGAGCGTACCGAACGTGCCAATCTGGGCGACGTTGGCCTCGCCGTACTTGTCTTTCACGTATTGAATGACCTCGGCGCGACGTTCCTTGCAAAAGTCGATATCGATATCCGGCGCCTCGCGGCGGTTTTCGTCGAGGAACCGCTCGAAGAGGAGGCCATACTGGAGCGGGCAAACGTGGCTGATTTTGAGGCCAAAGCAAACCAGCGAGCCCACGCCCGAACCGCGCGCCGTGCAGGGGATGCGCTGTTCGACCGCGTAGCGAACGAAATCCCACACGATGAGAAAGTAATCGCAGAAGCCAAGTTTCTCGATCACGTTCAGCTCGCGATCAAGTCGTTGCTGCACCTCGTCACTCAATTGGCTCGTCTGCGGATCGTTGTTCTGCCAACGCCGTGGATCATTCGCGTATCGCTCGCGCAAGCCGGCATCGCACAACTCACGCAAGTACTGGGCACCGGTCTTCTCCGCGGGCGGAGCGAACGAGGGGAAATGTCGCTTACCCAACTCCAGTTGGAGATCAACGCTATCAGCAATCTGCTGGCTGCGGGCCACAGCGTCTTCAAGGCCGGGGAATGCCGTGTACATCTCCTCGGGCGAGCGCAGGAAGAACTGGTCCCCCTCCATCCGCATGCGGTTCGTATCCGTGCGAAACTTGCCCGTGTTGATGCAAAGCAACACGTCCTGCGCAACGGCATCCTCGCGGCGCACATAGTGCGCGTCGCTCGTGGCGACGAGCGGCAACCCCATGCGATTGGCCAGCTTCACCGAAAGCTCCAGCGCCTGCCGCTGAATATCCACACCGTTGTTCTGAATTTCAATAAAATAACGATCACCAAACGTGCGGTGAAACCACGCGGCATGCTCCTCGCCGCGAATCATCGCCTCGTCTTCGGTGTTGCCGGATAGCAAGCTGCGGCTCAACTCGCCCGAGACGCAGCCACTCAAACAAATCAGCCCTTCGCTATGCGCGGCCAGCAACTCGCGATCGATCCGCGGTTTGTGATAAAAACCTTCGAGAAACGCCTTGCTGGAAAGCTTGATGAGGTTGTTGAATCCCGTCCGATTGGCGGCCAGCACAGTCAGATGGTAACTCGACTCGCCCTGCCCGCCCGCGGTTTTGTCGAATCGACTGCCGGGAGCGACATACGCCTCGTAACCAACGATCGGATTGATCCCCGCCCCTTTGCAGGCCTGATAGAACTCGAGCGCGCCGTACAGGTTACCGTGATCCGTAATCGCGAGCCCCGTCATCCCCAACTCTTTCGCCCGCGAAACAAGCTCGCCAATCGGGCTCGCTCCATCAAGCAAACTGTAGTGGCTATGGCAATGCAGATGAACAAACGGTCGAGTGGTCACGGCAAATCCTTCGTCCCTAAACAACACTCGCAACAGCGAGCCGGGGCGTCCCCGCCCCCGAGAAAAGCATCAACAACACCAGCATTCTACCCCTTCCCACCAACCGCTGTCACGCAGCGCGATTTCAGCGGAATTCCGCATCCCTGCAACCGAAGAAACATGGTAGAATGTAAACATAGAAATAACTCAGCTACGCATAGTTCGTAAGAAAGCAGCGAAGTGACTTTGCCGACCGAAATTCGAATTGACAAGTCGGTTGTCGAAACTGTTTCATCATTTGAAGAAGCAGCGGCGCTAGATCGGGAGTATTGGCTTGCTAAATCGCCCCTTGAGCGGCTTGCCGCTTGTGAGCTGGTTCGGCAAATCACCTATGGATACGATCCCGCTACTGCCCGACTTCCTCGATCTTTTGAGATTCTTGAGCGAGGAAAAGGTTGAGTATCTCGTAGTTGGCGGCATGGCGCTCTCGAGCGATTCGGGTTTTCGTCCCAGGCGGTATCGCGTCGCCCTCTACTCGAAAAGCCGAAATTCATCCGAATCGGCCAACCTCCGCTACGGGTTGAAATTCACAGCGAGATATCCGGATGTCAATTTGAGGAGTGCCTCGCGCGGTCCAGCTTCTGTTCGATAAACGGGATTGATGTACCGTTTATTAGTTTGCGCGATTTACGGCAGAATAAGCTCGCCGACTTGGAAGAACTGCCGGGTATCTAAAGGATGACTCAATAATAACTTCCCGATTTTCAGAATAACCACAGAGACACGGAGGGCACGGAGAAGAGACTGAGGACAGGAACACTAATCTTTACTAACTCCCCGCTAATATCAAAGAAGAGACTATTTTCCGTCTCATTCTTGATTCTGATGGATGAGCGTAAATCCGTGACGACTCGTGTTCTTCTGTCTCTCCTTCCGTCTTCTCTGTGTCCTCCGTGCCTCCGTGGTGAATCCCATCTGCCGAAGTTATTTTTGAGCCATCCCTAAAGAGTCAGCTCAAGTCAAAACTCTCGTGATTGCAAGAAAGTCGACCACAACGCGACGCTGTCCGCTGGTTGAGACCAGACCGCAAAAATGGTATATTCCATGCCGATTGAAACACTGAACAATCTTGCGAGTTTGGGCAGGTTTTCCTCACGCAGAGGCGCAGAGGTCGCGGAGATCTTGGACTGCAATTTCGAGAACACTAATCTGCGCTAATTCTACTCATTCAGATCAGATCGAGATGAGTAGCGAAGATTAGTGCTGATTAGCGTTCACCCTCCCCGCGACCTCAGCGCCTCTGCGTGAAACCGTTTTCCCACTCGCTCAAGCCAGCCACCGTTCGCTGAAAGGCTTCGATCGTGTCCACAGGTCCTACCGAACCAAATCCCGAAGAACCGCAAGCGCACGCCATCGCCGCGCGATTGATCGATCTGCCGATCGAAGACGAGCTCCGCGACAGCTACCTGACGTACGCCATGAGCGTGATCGTCAGCCGCGCGCTGCCAGACGCCCGCGACGGCCTCAAGCCCTCTCAGCGCCGCATCCTCGTCGCGATGAACGACCTGAATCTCACGCCAGGCGCCGCCCGCGTGAAATGTGCCAAGATCTCCGGCGACACCAGTGGTAACTACCATCCGCACGGCGAAAGCGTCATCTACCCCACGCTCGTCCGCATGGCCCAGGAATGGAACATGCGGTGCCTGTTGATCGACAAGCAAGGCAACTTCGGCTCGATCGCCGGCCTGCCGCCAGCCGCCATGCGG
>CAZJWY010000099.1:0-397 GCA_964549545.1 uncultured Planctomycetaceae bacterium
CGAAAGGCCCCCTCCCAATTCGTGTTTTTCTCGCTGCGGAATGGCGTCATCGCGCCGTCCGGCCAGGTGTTCATGTGCGGGCCATTATCGGTGGTATAGACGACGATCGTGTTGTTGGCGATGTTCAAATCATCGAGTGCCTTGAGGATTGAACCAATCGTTTCATCGTGCTCGATCATGCCGTCGTTGTACTCGCTGTCGCCATGTTTGTAGCGGCCGCGATGCTCTTTGCGGACGTGGGTGAACAGATGCATGCGCGTGCTATTAAACCAGCAGAAGAACGGTTTCTTCGCAGCGGTCTGCCGTTTCATGAATTCAATCGCGCGAGCCGAAGTCTCATCGTCAATCGTTTCCATCCGCTTCTTGGTGAGTGGGCCCGTATCTTTGATCGTTTGCT
>CAZJWY010000099.1:407-19185 GCA_964549545.1 uncultured Planctomycetaceae bacterium
GCTTGCCAACTCTGCCAAACCGCGGATCAGTCGTCGGGTCATCGACATTCGTTGCCTTGCAATCCAACACGCCGCGAGGACCGAATTTCTTCACATACTCAGGATCCTTTGGATAGTCCGGCATCTCCGGCTCTTCTTCGGCATTGAGATGGTAAAGATTGCCAAAGAACTCGTCGAAGCCGTTCACCGTGGGTAGCGTCTCATTGCGATCGCCGACGTGGTTCTTGCCAAACTGGCCCGTCGTATAGCCAAGGTTTTTGAGCAGGCCGCCGACGGAAGGGTCCTTCTGGTTCATGCCCATCGGCGCGCCGGGGAAGCCAACCTTCGACAGGCCGGTGCGAATGATATGCTGCCCAGTGAGAAAAGCTGACCGCCCGGCGGTGCAGCTTTGTTCTCCGTAGTACTGCAAGAAGCGAAGTCCTTCTTTCCCAATTCGGTCGATGTTCGGCGTTTCATAACCCATCAGACCGTCGCTATAGGCGCTGACGTTGGCTGTACCGATATCATCACCAAAAATCACCAGGATATTTGGCTTTGGTCCTGCGGCAACTACGCTTGATGTCGACAGCCCGGCGAGGACTGTTGTCATTGCCAGGATGAGACTTACAAATGCAGAGGTAGAAATTCGCATGATCACGCCTCGTGAAATTGTGATAAGTGAGCAGATGCGCCCAAACGACAGCAGGCCGCCAGTCTGACACTTCGCAAGTATCCAACCGAATGTGCCTTGCAAAAAATGACACAAGCTAGCTGCCAAAATACCACGCGGATATAGTCAATTCCATGACTACACCGAAGATTTTCGCTGCGGTTAAGGGTTGTGCAACACAGGCGAACCTCAGCCTCAGAGCCCGCAGGGCCACGATATTTCGTCGCTGCCCAAAAAAGTTAGTTGCTTTTGTATTAGCCACAGGAATATATTGAGAGTGCTCGCCCTTGCGGTTGATATGTGCCATGATTGGCAACTTCGAATAAACGTGCAGTCGTTTTGATTGTTCGGTCTTAAAGCGGCCCGAAGCCTGTGGCTGGATGTGGCTGCTTGATTTGTCGCTTGCGAACGCGCCTGGTTCGGGTCGGCGACTACTCTTCGAACGTCGATCTTTAGCCGCCGAACCACGACGTGGCGCCTAACCATGAAAGGCGGTCCGCGTATGGGTATTATCGCTTGGCTCGTCCTGGGCCTTATCGCCGGCTTCATCGCCAGCAAGCTCGTCAATAAACAAGGCGAAGGCGTCGCGATGGATATTGTCCTCGGGATTGTCGGCGCTCTTGTGGGCGGCTTCATTGCCAACGCACTTGGATTCCACGGAATCACCGGGTTCGATCTCTACAGCATTCTGATTAGTGTACTGGGGGCCGTCGTCGTGCTCATTGCTTACCATGCGATGACCAGTCGAGGTTCGGTTTGAGGTTGGGGCAACAATCGCTACGTAAGGAGATGGAGTTATGGGACTCTTACAAGAGATTGCCGATGCGATCGGAAGCGAAAAATTGAATCAGTTTCGAGCCGGCGAGGCCGACTTCGAAGTCCAGGGCTCCGAAAACGAACGGGCGCTGGAGGATCTCATCAAGCGGATGGACCCTAAACAACTTAAAGATGTGCTGGCGAAGTCCGTCAAGCGGCTCGATCCGCAGGAGTACGCCGATCATGTAACGCCCGGCGCCGGCGATACCAATCCGCTGGGCCAACTCAAGAGTGGCGGCCTGGCATCGATCGCCGCGGTGCTGCTCGATAGCTTAAAGCAAGTCGGCTCGGGCGCCGGATCGCATCCGAGCAAGATACCCGGCGTCGCGGCGACCGACCCCAAGGAGATGAAGCCCAACGAAGTCGCGGCGGTGGCTCGTTACACGCAGGAGAACCACCCAGAAGCATTTGGCAAAGCGGCAGCCGAGATCAGTCAGCAGCAGCCCAACTTGCTACATAGCTTCTTGGGCAAGGCCGCGATGGCCGCGATCGCGGCGGCCCTCGCCTCGCACTTCATCAAGCTCGATCGCAAGACCCCGAAGTGATGGCAGACAATTAGTTTGATCCGTTCCCAGCCCTGTTCGGTCGCAGATGTCATTTCTTGCGAACGGACAGGGCTGGTTTTTGGAGGTCACGTCGCCGCAATCTGGCCGCGCGACGATGTGCTGAGCGGCAGCCAGATCTTTACGAACTCGCCGTAAGCGCCTTCGTTATGTTACCGCTTTGACGTCGCCAGGCGACAACGGCTCCGTGCCAGGCAGATGGCCTGCCAATAGATCGGCGAGTGGCCGAGTGGTATTGAACCGGCTCATGATGATACGCAGCGTGGCCGAGATCGGCATCGCGAGCAGCATGCCAATGATGCCCCAAAGGAGCCCCCAGAATGCCAACGACAGCAGCACGGTAACGGGGTGCAGCTCCATCCCGCGGCCAAACATTTTCGGCGCGATCAAGTTTCCAATCGTCATGTGAATCGCGCCAGGAATCACCAGCGTAGCGAGGATCATCCATGGATTGTGGAATTGAGCGATCGCGATCGGCAGCGGCAGGAGCGTGGCGATAATCGCTCCGATATTGGGAATATACGTCAACAGAAACACCAGAAACGCAAACAACCAGGCCATGTGAAGCCCCAGCAACCAGAGCACGGTTCCAACCAGCACGCTCGAGATGAGCGAGAGAGCGGTCATCGTCGTGATGTACTTACGAATGGTGTTTTCGATGTCGGCGTAGATGCCCGTGCGCTTATGAAGCGGGTTTCTGCCTAATAGTAGAAACACAACAAAGAAGACGATCAGTAAGCTATGGGCCGCGATGGAGGTTACCCGGCCCATGGTCGAAGAGATGAAACTTGGCAAGCGACCTTCGATATCGCCCACAACGAGATTTTCGTCGATATTGACTTTGTAGTTCTTTAGCTCCCTCAGTACTTCTTTGGTGAGATGAACGACTTGGTCGCTGTAGGTCTTGGCAGTGGCGATGATCGCCTGGATGGCCAGAATCATCAAGAAGCCGATCAGTGTTAGCGCCGCCAGCACGATGATAAGAGTCGTCAACACCGCCAACCAACTTGGCAGGTTCAACCGCGATGCCTGCCAATCAACCAGCGGCGCCACCGCCGCCGTGATGAAGATCGCCAGAACGAAGGGCACCATGACGATGCGCGTATAGATTAGCGCCGCCGCGAGGGCTACCGTGGCGATGATCATCAGCGAGCCGACAGCCAGCCAGATTTGTTCGTTACGTAGTTCAGCCGTCTTGAGTCGTTCCTGCATTCGGCATCGCAATCGCAAAGTTGGTTGAATCAACGAGAAAGCTATCATGGACCGCCACAACATGCCAGAGAGAACACGCAATCCTCGTAGCTGAATTCAAAAGTATTCGGTTCTTCAAGTACGCTAGCCGTTGGTAGACTGGCTTTTTTACCACGAAACGACCGTACCGCTCTGGACGTTTCTGTTCACCACCACCAAAATCTATTCGTGATACTCAACTTTGGCCACAGACTACTTCGCCTGATAACGACCCCCTACTCGCCCGATCCTGCGCACCGCACGTTTCTCGAACGCGCCCAGGCGCAAGAAAACTCTCGCGCGCAAGTGACAGTAGCAGTGCTCGATGCGAGCGAAGCGGCAAAATACTTTGGTGTTCCGCTGGCTCGTCGTGGCATTCAACCGGTATACCTTAAGATCGTAAACCGGTCCGACAAGCTCGTGCGGCTGCAGCTTGTTCGTGTCGATCCGAACTACTACCCGCCGCTAGAAGCCGCGGCCGCAAACCACTTTTCAATTCTCAAGCGACTCTCCACGTTCAGTTTGATCGGCTGGTTGATCCTGCCGCTACTCATCCTCTCACTACCGCTGATCTTTGTGATTCCGTTCAAGCTCGTCTCGGCCTACCGCGCGAATCGCCGGATGGATGACTTTTTCGGATCACAGGGCTTTCATCTGCGGCCGATCGAGCCGGGCGGTGTGTCCGAGGGGTTTGTGTTCACCACGTTCGATGCAGGCACTAAAGTTGTGCATGTTTCACTGCACGCGACCGGCGATCTGATGGATGCCGCTACCGGCCGTATCGATGCACACGGCACGGCAGAAGACGATAACGAATTCACGTTTTCCATTCCCGTTCCTGGAATCGCCGTCGATTTTCATCGCCGCGACTTCGAAACGCTCGTGCCGCCGGCTTCCATCATCGACTGCGATCTTGCCGCGCTGGCCCAGCGACTCTGCAAAATGCCGCCAGCCACTAGCAACGCGAAAAACACTCGCTCCGGCGACCCGGTGAACCTAGTCGTCGTCGGATCATTCGAAACGCTGATCAGCGCGTTCGCTTCCCGTTGGGACGAGAGTGAGGTCATCACGTTCTCCACGTGTTGGAAAACGGCCCGCTCGTTTTTGCTCGGGTCGCAATACCGTTACTCGCCCGTGAGTTCGCTCTACCTCTTCGGCCGCAGCCAGGACGTAGCCTTACAGCGCGCCCGGCGATCGATCAACGAGCGGCTTCATTTGCGCCTCTGGCTCACCCCGCTTCGCTTCCAAGGCAAGAGCGTTTGGGTCGGCCAGGTCAGCCGCGATATCGGCGTTCGATTCACGACCAAAACCTGGAACCTCTCCACTCATCGCGTCGATCCCGATGTCGATGAAGCCCGCGATTACGTGGTCGAAGACTTGCTCCATACCGGCCGCATCGACGGCACCGGCTACGTCGACGGCGTCGGCCCCTGCGACAGCACCGCCCCCCGCCGCAACCTCACCGGTGACCCCTATTTTACCGACGGCAAGCGCGCGGTCATCGTGCTGTCAAACACGCGAACAACCCCGAGATTCGTCGCCTGGTCGTAGATGAAGTGTGGCAACAATCCCGTAGCTGAATTCGCAAGAATTCGGCCCAGCGACTCACCAACCGTTTTTTTCTTGGAAACCGGTGCAGAGTTGGGGCTTGGTGCCTACGGCAACTCAAATCAGCCGGAACGCGCTAGCGTCCGGTTCATGCAGCTTTCGCCATTTTCGAGCGCTTGATCCTGCTTCCAGCATCGTCGCGCCGCTGCAACCAAGATGCACTCCGATGTTTCAGCCCTGCAGGGGCGGCGTAATGTAGCCGGTGGCGCAAGCCACCGGTATGGATTCTTGCTTGCCAATAAGCCCTGGCAGGGCGATATCGCCAGCTCTGTGCTCTCTCATTGCGCACGCTTCTTTGCGAACTGACGCACGTGTGCCCTACGCCGGCCGCATATTACGACGCACTCGCAGCGCTTCAATATCCAACTCATCGCCAAGCAAGTGATATACCTCATCATACAACTCGCCCCGCGAGCGAAGTTCGTGCAGAATACCCCGTTCCAACTCGAACAGCTTCAACAACAGCGCGCGAGATTGCTGCTCCGCGGGATCAAGAACGCTATAGGCGCTGTTCTCCAAATTCGGCGCGAGGCGGTTGACCTGCCGTTCGTAGCGCCGTTCTAAGTCGCGAAGGATCGCCTCATCATACTTCTGCTGTTCACCCAGCCGAGCAAGATGATCAATAGCTGCCTGCGACATCGCCACCCGAGCCTTCACCTCGTCGTCTTGCCTTTCGTTGGGATCCTCGATGTTTAGAAACCGCAGCAGCACCGGCAACGTAATGGTCGGAATAATCAATGTCAGCAAAATGACGGCGTAGGCAAGGAAAACGAGCAGCGGACGTTCGGCGAAAGGCACGCCGTCACCAAGAGTTTGTGGCAGCGCGAGCGCCGCCGCGAGCGACACGATGCCCCGCATTCCGGTCCAGCCGATGACCACCAGCGTACCAACAGACGGCATGGGATCTCGCTTTGCCAGCCCCGGAACAAGTGCGCGAGGCAACCACGCAGCAGGAAACACCCACAAAAACCGGATCGCGATCAACGCGAAGGTGAGAACAGTCGCCCAAATGCAAAGCTGCGCAACCGGCAGGTCTCCGAGTCCTCTAAGAATGTTGGGTAGTTCCAGCCCAATCAGCGTGAACACCAGTGCGTTGGCAGCCAGCAGCACTACATTCCACAACGCCCTGGCTTCCACGCGGGTCTCTGGCGTCGCCCAACGCGTGAGCATCCGCCCCGCGTACAATCCGCCGGTGACCGTGGCAATCACCCCGGAAAAGTGCAACGACTCCGCCGCCAGGTAGCATACAAATGCGGTGACCAGCGTGAGTAGTGCTTCGGCGCTAGTGTCGTTAATACGAACGAGCAATCGTAGCGTCAGGTGCGTAATCGCCAGTCCAATAGCAACACCACCGATTCCGACGACGAAAAAGTGCCCGACGCTCGCGGCCAGGTGAAACTCTTGCGTGACAAGCGCCGCCAACGCAAACCGATAGCACACGAGCGCCGTCGCGTCGTTGATAAGACTCTCCCCCTCCAGAATAGATTGCAAACGCCGTGGAAAGCCTACCTTGCGCGTGACGGTTGCCGCGGCCGACGCGTCGGGTGGCGACACAATTGCCCCAAACAAGAACGCCATTGACCACGTGAGCGAAGGAATCAGCCACTTGATCACCACCGCGATGCCACACATTGTGGTGATCACCAGCCCGAATGCCAACAGGGAAATCGGCCGAATGTTTCTCTTGAACTCGCTCCACGAAGTGAAGTAAGCCGCCGCAAATAGCAGTGGAGGAAGAAAAATATAAAAGACAATGTTGCTATCGATATGAACTACCGGCACGCCGGGAATCATCGCGACACAAAGGCTGCCCACCAGCAGCGTGAGTTCCAATGGCAAGTGAAACTTGCGCGAGAGCGCGGTGCCCAGAATCGCGGCGAAGAATATCGCAATCGTGATTTGAAAAACGATCATTCGGAAAGTCTCATTGGTCTGTCTGCTTGCGTGCCCGTGATGGAGCGGTGACGCTGATACTATTCCCGTCACACGATGCAAAGCACAGTAGCGGCAGCAACCATGCCCGGTGCGACACGACCACAAATGATAACCTGCTGCGCGTGCCAGACGAAGCCGAGCGGCGTCGGCCAGCTTATCGCTGCGCTTCGGTCGAAGTGCTATAATGCGACCGCATCGACAGCATAGCTTTGCGACCAACACCCTCACGAACCAAATACGAGGAATTCGTCATGAAGATCGTCGTTATCGGCGGAAGTGGGCTCATCGGAACGCAGTTGGTAAAAATCCTTCGCGAAGGGGGCCACGAAGTAATTGCCGCTTCACGTTCCTCGGGCGTCAACACCCTTACCGGCGATGGGCTGAATGAAGCATTTGCCGGCGCGGCGGTTGTCGTCGACGTCGCAAACTCGCCGTCGTTCGAAGATAAAGCCGTTTTGGAATTCTTCGAAACAGCCGGCCGAAACATTCATGCCGCCGAGACAACCGCCGGCGTGGGACACCATGTCGCCCTGTCGGTCGTCGGCACCGATCGCCTGCTGGCGAGCGGCTACTTCCGCGCAAAAATGGCTCAGGAAAATCTGATCAAGGACTCGAAGATTCCCTACACAATTGTTCGCGCCACGCAATTCTTCGAGTTCGTCGGCAGCATCGTGCAGGCGGCCGCCGAAGGCGAAACGGTTCGACTCTCCCCTGCCCTCATGCAACCAATCGCCTCGGCCGATGTCGCCGCGATCCTGGCCGACGCGGCGGTTGCCAAACCGCTCAACGCAACGTTCGACATCGCCGGCCCCGAACCGATCCACATGGATGAGCTCGGCCGACAGTACTTGAGTGCCACTCACGATTCGCGAAAGGTCATCACCGACGCGACCGCCGGCTACTTCGGCACGCCGGTCAATGACCAAAGCCTCACGCCCGATTCCAACCCGCGCCTCGGCCCAACACGATTCGCGGATTGGCTTGCCCAATCAGCCAGCCAAGTATGAATGTAGAGTGGCACGCCCAGAGGCTCGGCGATGGCGTGGTCCCCTCATTTCTGCTCCGCCTCTTTCTTCCCTTTCACCTCCGACACCGCCATCACCGACACCGTACCCGCTCGGCTGATCAGATCGAACCCGGGCGCCCGTTCTCGGTCTTCCAGCGCCTCCGCCGGTCGATCAAATTGGTCCACGCTGAATCGTTTTCTCCTGAATGGATCGCCATCGGTCGCGACAAAGCCTTGCCACGCCATCTGCGGGCGGCCAGTACTGAAATTCGTATCCTCAAGAATATCGTCCGCCAGGTTCGTCCGCAGCGTGCCGCATTGCGTATACATGTGAAGCAATGACTGCTTGAGTGGCTCCGCCCGGCCGACGACATTGATCGTGCCACTCTCCGACACAATCCGTTGCGCCTTCTTCGCGTTTGCGCCGCCCATCGTCAGCTCGGTCGTGCCGAATTCGTTCACGACATCAATCAATCCGCCGATCGCCGCCAGCTTTAAATCTGTCCGCAGAAACTCCGCGGTGAAGTTGCCTTGCACTCTATCGATGCGAGTCGTGCTCGTGCCATAAGAAGAACGCGTTCGCAGGCCGCCCAGATGATTCGTTCCGCTGTTCACAAATTCGTTGGTGGCCGTGAAGCGGACATCGCCGGTTACGTCCACCAAACTGCGAACTGGCGCCTGATCGATGACGACATTGCCCTTCACACCGCGAATCACGAACTGTCCCTCATAGTTTCGATCCTTCGATCCGTCGGTCGTCAGCACAAGGTCGCCAGTCACATCCGCGATGTCGAGCCCCACCTGGCATCCGCGCACCGCCAGCGATTCGCACGCCGGAACATATACGGTCACATTCGCATGCCGTTGCCACTGGCTCGATAATGAACTCCCGCCGCCGGGCGAGTCGATCTTCACCACAAGGTTGCTATTCCCGTCCTGCAGCCCTGCAATCGCAATCGTATTTGCTTTGCGTCCCTGAAAAGCGCGCAGGTCGTCGAACCGGTGGCGAATCTCGTCAACCAATCGCTGCCGAGCCAGCTTCTGTTCGTCGGTTAGTTTGCGCCCCTCATCCGATTCTTGAAATTTCTTTTCTTGGGCCTCTTGCTCCTGGTCGGTCATTCCGACGAACTCGACAGGCACGATCAATTGATGCTGAATCTGAATCGCGTCGAATTCGCTGTCTTGCGGCTGCTCTTTCGCAACGATAATCTTCTCTACTACACACTTAATCCCAGGCCCCTCCCAGCCGCGAATCTTCACGTTGTCGCCCGTGACAATCACCAGTCGCTCCTCGCCCAGCGGAAACGTTTCCTCCGTAACTTTCGTGTAAACGTTGAACGCCGACACCAACACCTTCTTGCGTTCTATCTCGGCTTTGAGAGTAGCGTACTCTAACTCGATCGCAGCGAGAGATTTCATCGCTTCCTCGCTCGTCGTCTTCTTGTTCTCAATGTCGGCGCGAACCCTCGTGAGCCTTTCTTTGAGAGACTCTTGTTGCTTCAGCAGTTCGGTATCAACGAAGTACGCACCGCCCAGCGTCTTCCGTAAATGCCGCGAATTGGCCGGTGCTTCAGCCGTGCCCTTGAGCACACGTTCCCGCTCAGCCCCACGTAGCGTGTTGCAATCGCCTGTTCCGATCGAAACGCACACCGCAAACAGCACAATTGAGAAGCAGTACTTGAAACACATGTGAACACTCTTCGTTTCGAGCATGGTTGAAGTAATATCGTCCCGATCCAAACTAAAACCTCGCCAACAGCTCATCCGCTTTCCGCCGCGCATCAACGAGCGCCGCTTGCGCTTTCAACTCGCGGATCTCTTCGCCCAAACCATCCAGCTGTGACTCGATCTGCTTGAAAGGGGCTGACAGGTCAACGGCTTGTACGGCTACCTCCGAATCTGACTTCGCGCGTGGCCGTGCGACAACACGCGCATCGCCACGCTCCTCCTGCTGCGGGGACCACGCCGCCATCGCCGCAATCGACGCAGCCAGCGCTCCTGCAGCCAGGCCATACCAAACCCAAGTGCGATCTCCACGCCTCTCGATCGAGGCCAGCTCCGCCGGCATTTCAGGAACCGGTTCCGTCCTGAGCCTCGCCACAATTTGGTCCAGCAAGTTATCGTCGTCCGCAGTCATAATTCACCTATCGCTCTCGGTCGCAGGATTCAGCGATCGCAGTCGATGTCGCATCTGTTGCCTGGCACGATGCACCAGCACGCCGAGTGCGTTGCGTTCGATTCCCATCTCGCGAGCCACTTCCTCGTAACTTCGTTCTTCAACGCACACCAGCCAAAACGCCTCCGCTTGTCGATCCGGAAGGCTCCCGAGTTCCTTCCGAACAACTTCGACCAATTCGTTGAACGACACATCGTCCGTCGCCGTGGCAGCCAGTTCCTCGATCTGCACAACATTCTGGTTCTCTCCGGTTCGCGCCTTACGCCATCGCAACTGGTCGATCGCCCGCCTCGTCGCCAGCCATCGTAAAAACGCTCCCCAATCGCGAACCGGCTCGCGTTGACTGCTTCGCAAGGCTTCAGCAAAAACGTCCTGGCAACAATCCAGCGAATCCTCATGGTGTTTCAAGATCCGCGCAACGGTGCTCCACACCATCGAGGCATGGGTCCTGCGGATTTGATCCCAGTCGATCAAGAGAATCACCGATCGGAGTGAGTTGCGTTACTACGATTGGCGTACTACGGCTCGAAATGATTACAAGAATTCTGGAGCAATGTGCCGGACAGCGTCATGACAACCCGGCTTCGCCCAGAAATTCACATCAAGTCACTAGATAGGAACCTTGCCGAGAATTGCTGTCCAACCGCTTGCGGCTTAGCGCGATTCTATAACCAAAGTCCCTCGCAACCCCAGTCAAGCCTCTATTTTCAGCCACTCGATTTTCTGAATGGTGGCCTATAGTTTTTGGCCGCGCACTGTGCTAATGTTGATCCCGTTCATGAGGATGTGTTCAAATGCGTCGCTATTACGGGGACATTCTACTTTTCCGTTTTCCTTGGCCTGCCTCGGGGGCGCAACGACGATTCCAGCCCTAGGCGGACCGCCGTGCGTTGCGTCCACCGCTCGTCTCCCAAGGGCGTGCCACGCGCGATGCTCCGCTGCATCGCCGCCAGCTCCGCTTCGCTCTGCACCGAATTGACATGCGCCACCCAGTTTCGCGGGCAGGACACCGGCCACTTGGCCAACAACTCCGGCCGCTTGCCGCCCCGCCGCCAAGCCAGGCTCGACCATAGCCAGTCTTCTGCTCGGCGGACCAGTTTGCCCCGCAACGGGTTTCGCTCCACGTACCTCAGCACCGTGAGAAGATGCTCATCCTGTTGGATCGGAAACGCCTTGAATCGTCCCTGCCACACATGGCCACTGCTCTCGTAATGACGATGGTAACGCCGCACATGCGACGTCATCAACCATTGCATCCAGCGGCTCAGGTCGCCGTCGCCGCGCGGCCACAACACCAGGTGAAAGTGATTGGGCATCAGCACATAGCCCAACACCCGCAGCGGCAGCCGCTCGTTCGCCTCGACCATCAAATCGAGAAAGGCCGCGTAGTCATCGTCTTTATGAAACACGTCGGCCCGACCATTGCCCCGATTGAGCACATGGTAACACACCCCACCCACACTCGCCCGTGCTGTTCTTGACATCCCAACAAACTACCACGACACCAGCCGCTCGTCAAGAAAAAGTAGAATGTCCCCTTTTCACCTTCCCTTTTCACCTTTTCACACTTGCCTAAGATGCCGCAATACAGTCTTCTTCAGCCCAGTATATGTGCTTCTTACGGGCCAGTTGTTCAATGGTTTGGTCAATTCGATTTTGAATCTTGTGGCCTGTACGCTGAAATCCAAGTTGTCGCGCAACGGATTTAATGAGGTCGTCGCGAGTGGTCCGCCCACATTTACGCAAGATTTGCATGATTGCGTTTTGAATCACATCTTCCGGCACAACGTCGATATTAGGATACGTCGACAGGCGAGTCGTTTTGTTGACAATTTTGAGAAGAATGGGTTCCTCGGCATCCTGCTCGGACGACTTTCCACAATCGGCTGGAACTATGTCGTTAGGTGTGCCGTCCGAACGGGCAAGAGCCTCTTCGTAAGCCGAAATCACTCGGCTTATTTGTCGCTCTGGATTACGAACCCAATCAGTCGACCATATTCGGCAGAACGTCCACCCTAACCCCTCCAAGATTTCCTGCCTCAATCGGTCGCGGTCACGCGCCGTAGCCGAACTATGATAGGTTGCACCGTCACACTCAATTCCAAGGATGTATTTGCCGGGGCGTTCCGGATGAACTACTGCTAAATCAATTCGAAATCCACTGCAGCCAATCTGTCGACGCACATCTAAACCTCTGCTCTTTAATGCCGTTTCGACAGCGGCTTCAAACTCAGAGTCGTTTTCCGAATCTGCGGATTCAGTCGAGGCAGCATCGAGTGCCGCGATGCCACGGCTCGCAAAATCCAAATAGTTTCTCAACAGAGTTGTGCCACGTGAGTTGGTACGCTTGAGGTCAATCTGGTCGGCTTGAAAAGAGCTAACGACGATTGTCTTATATCGTGCGCGGGTTACTGCAACATTCAAGCGGCGTTCACCACCTTGTTGATTGAGCGGACCAAAGCGCATCGCGAATTTATTCTCTGCATTGAATCCGTATACGACGCCCAGAAGAATGACATCGCGCTCGTCACCTTGAACAGTTTCTATATTCTTCACGAAGATCGGCTCGTCACGACTCTCGCTAAGCAGATCTGCAAGCTCAGGACGGTTGCTACGAAGGTCATTTAGCCTCTCCAAAACCTCCATCTGCTGCGCCTGATTGAAAGTAATTACTCCCACACTCTTGTCTGGCTCCTGTTCCAACTGCTGGATTATCAGCTTAATTAGTTCTTCTGCCTCAACCGGATTGAAACCACCGCCCGACTTGTTTGGCACCCACCTCCCCTGAGGAACATAGTGGTGTGTAACCGCAGAAGATCCTTGAGTATCCAACACACTTGGAAAAGTAATCAGCTCATTGTCGTAAATGAATCTGTTCGAAAAAGTAATTAATGATTCACGACGACTGCGGTAGTGCCAGCGAAGACGTTTCCGCGTCATTCCAAGCGAGCAGCACTTGTCTAGAATGCTTTCAAATTCGCTTAGGCTTCCGGCGTCGTCAGCGTCATCGTCAGTTTCATTCTGGTCGCTATCAGTGTCGAGAACATCAAAGAACCGCGTTGGTGGAAGCTGCTTTTGGTCGCCGGCGACCAGCAGTTGCTTACCACGGTAAATTGCTCCAATGGCATCATACGGGCGAACCTGAGACGCCTCATCAAAGATAACAATATCAAATTCGAACTCTGGCGAATCCAAAAACGTGCTGACTGCCAAGGGACTCATCATCACGCACGGCTTTAACCGCATTAAAATTCGCGGAATTTTCCGAAACAGCTGTCGCAGTGGCATCCGAGGACGTTTGCGACTTGCTTCGCGAAGCAGTATGCCTAACTCCGAGGAAGGAGGAGCACTTATAGCACCAATTCGAGGCCGCTCCGGGTCTTCCAATAATCTCGTCCGAATGCGCTTATAAGCGCCATCGATTGAATCTCGATCCAGGTTACGAAATTCGTCGAGCAGGGCTTCATGCTCATGGGCCTGAAATTTTGTCAACATCTGATCTTTTGCATATGCTGCATCGAGCCAGGAACGGTAGAACTTCGACCGGAAAGCGTCGACAACTTCCCCGCTTGTTATACCGTTTTCTAACAATTCGTCGAAAATCGCGGACAGACCTCGTTGTTCCAGACCAGACTTTATACCGGCCAACTCTGTCCATTCCTCAAGTTCATTGATTCGTGTAGACAGTCGTCGAGACCAGTTCGCGACGCCTTGAATAGATAGGTCATCAATAGTAACACCAAACGAAACTGGCTTACTCGTTTGAAATAATTGGCTGAGGTTTTCCCAAAGAGGAGTCAGTTCGTCGTCAAGGGCGCTTTCCATAGCGACAGCTGCCTGGCAAACTTGCTCCTTCGTCGCAGCGTCGGTAACAATCGGAGCCACTTGAATTGCAGGTAGAACACTATATTTCCTAACTAACTCAATAGTTACTTTCGCCGCCGCAGCATCTTGAGATGAAACATTGTGCGAAGAGACGACGCTCCCGTTGGTCCCCCTGACATTGGTGAGCGTGGCTCGGCGCTCAGCAATGTCCGTTCGATGCTCCAACAACGAATCCAAGCGGTTGAATGCTTCTGGAAGGCTACTTATGGCGATGTCCGCTCCTGGTGAAAGACGGGATTCAATTTCAGCAATGGCTGTGCGGAATTCTGCCAATGACTCTTCGGCGGCCTTTAGATGCGCCTCTAAATCAGAAGGCGAGAAGCTTTTGTAGTCAAACCTGCGTTCACCAAACTCGGCGAGCGAGAATCGCTTACTGACTTCAGTCGCCTGCTTATCGAGCTGCTTCAATTCCTCGCCGAACTCGATTGCGGAATCATGGAGTGCCGTTCGATTGATACTTGAGACAGAACATAAGTGCTCCTTAAGCTCGTCCGAAATTTTAATCAGAGACTGCAGTCGCCCAACGACATCCAGGCCCCTTTGTAATGCCTCCCAATCCGGTTGTCCCTTGGCGTTCAAGATGAGATTTTCTTGATGTACTGCGACCAGTTCACGAATGCGCGTGGAGCGCCGGTGATAGTCACGGAGCGACCGCAAGTCATCGAGAACTGCAACAGCGGTTTGCGGTGTTTGACGTCGATAGAGTTGGCGGTATTCTTCGCCGAATTGTCTCCAACGGCCATTTATTATTGCCCATAGACGCTGCCAAAATGGTTCGAACTCGATACCGTGCCGAGCAATGTCGGCTCCCGTTTTTTCGTAAGCAACGGCTGACCACGACCCGCGATGTTGGTCCGTAATCTCATCACAGGCCTGAATATCATCCTGGCATCTTGCTTTCAGTTCGAGCAGCTTGTCACGCTGAGTCGGTTCGAACCAGGCTGCTCGCAACCGGCCGCTATCCGCGACAATGGCTTCGAGAGCAACAAGTTTGTGCAGTACACCTAAACTGGAGTTGGAATTGATCCTAAATCCAAAATGCCTTGAAAAATCATCGACTCCCTCCCTAAGTGCAATGATGCTCTGCCGAAAACGGGTGAGATCACTAAGCGACTGCTCAACGTGTTGTTTGCATTGTTGCAACATGACTGTCGGGCTCAGTTGTAGGCATCGCAGATAGGGGTGCCTACGAAAAGCTGCAACCAACTCTCGTGTTCTCTGCGAAAAAGGTCTGCCGTCAATCTCGAATTCGCTAACCGTGGCAGCCGTTGATTCATATTCGCGCTCGGCTTCGTGAAGTGAGAGAATGGATCGCGCTAGCGCCACTGGGTCACCACCAAACCACTCCGCTGGTAGAAGAGGATAGGCTAGCAAATCTTGTGCTGGTTTGATCGCCGCTGCCAAATCAGTAAAGCGGGGAGTGGAACTCACCAGACCGTATTTAGAAAGCAATTCGACTTGCGGCAATACGCGCTCGATGGCATTGGCAAGATCGGTGAGTGTGCTCTCGACCTTCTCGTGAAACTCAAATGAAAAAGAATTGGACAGCAGCCCATTCCACGGGTGCTGATGGTAGTCTGCGAAAACGTGATCGTATTGCGTCAGGCGGGATAAGAGCCGTTCGATATCCTTTAGTTCCATCGCCCCAATGGCCAACGGGTCCGAAAGGCGAGTGCGAATTTGGCGAGTTGGCTTTACCGTTGCCAGCCGTCCATGGACTTGGAACGGACTTGCCGCCAATGCCCCTTTTCGCTCATGAATGGCTTTGACATAGGAGTTCAACCGAGCTCGAACTTGAGAAAGTTCACTGAGGCTTGCGGTCTGGTCTCGATAGCGCTCGGCTGGCAAGGACAAGCAGCGATTCAACTCTGCAAGAATCTGCTTTTTGTTTGCCTTGTGGCTGTGGCATTCCAAGCAAAAGTCACCGAGGTTTTGAGAGTCAAGTCGCCGCTTGACGACACTGAGCGCCGCCATCTTCTCGCTGACAAATAGCACGCTTTTGTTACTCGCCAGGCATTCAGCAATGATGTTGGCAATCGTTTGGCTTTTCCCAGTGCCTGGCGGGCCGTCAAGAACCAGATTTACCCCATGCTTTGCTGTCACGACTGCTTCGAGCTGGCTACTGTCGCTATCAAGTATCGAGTGAACGTCCAGCGGAGAAATTCGGTCATCAAACTCATTGGCTGAAGGCAGGCCGTCCGTCTCGAATGTCATACCTCCAGATTCACCAGCCAGACTTCGGCAGATTGGATGCGAAGCAACTCGTTGAGAGTTTTTCCCTAGATCCTCCCACATCGCGATTTTTTGAAAGCTGAACGTTTGTAATGCGACCCTGGGGAGTATCTGCCAACGAGTGGCTGCTTCCTTCCTGGCTAGAAATTTTCGGACGCGTTTAAAGTAATCAAAAGGGTCGGGGGCAGCGTCTTGTTCGTCATTTTCCGAATACGCTGGAAGTTCGAGGCGAAAGTTGACTCGAAGCATTTCCTTGAGGCACTGATTTTCCACGACTTCGTTTTCGTACGGACGCAGGGTCCAGAGTTCCCCCACACCAGGACGAACTAGAGAAACCGGCAGCAGCAACAAGGGAGCGATAAGTACCTCGTCGCTGTGTGGTGCTTCGTACCATTGAAGAAGTCCGAAGGCGACGTAGAGGATGTTGATGCCTTGCTCTTCAATGGACGTTCGTGCATTGAGCGCCAAACGTTTGAGACGCGTTGAGAGTTGCGCGTCGGAAAGCTCCGTGAGGATGTGGTCCGGCTTTAATCGTCGCGATGCTAGGCACAGATCAAACGGCACGGTGCGGCGTTCGGGCGAATCCTCGCGAGCCTCATCCGCAGTTTCGGTGCTATTCTCCAGGCGCGCCTTCGTCGCTTTCGATTGGTTCGGTGCATCAACCAATCCCGTCTTTAAAGCAAAAGCGAGTGCCGAATCTCGATTGGCAAGGTGATCCCAGATTTGTTCTGGCGACGGGTGCAAGAACTCCACCGCTGCCTTAGGGCCAATGCGGCAGTTCAACAGTCGATTGCCCTTCTTTAGGTCAAGCAGTTTCGACCGCCAATCTTCAATTGTCTCAAGTATCGTGTTGCGAGAAGGCATCGTCGGAATGGAACTCTTGAACGAGAAGAATCGAAATGGGTAGTATAACCAATCCGGGGGGCAATCGCCATTAACTCCGAACTTGCCGAGGGCTCTCGACCTGTTGCACTCGTGTGTCAGCAGCCGAGTTCGATTGCGGCAATCGCGGCAAGTGGATTTCCCGAGGGAGAAAAGAGGGGCATTCTACATTTTTGGAAATGTGTTCTGCTCCAGGCCCTATTTTCAGTCACTTGTATTCTGTGCGGTGTTTTGGCCACTCTGTGCGAACGTTGTTCCGAATAAGACGCCACGGAGCCCAGGGCGTCATGCTCTCGCCGTTCGGGGCGTGAACGTATTGGCTGTCACTCAAACGTAAGCCTGGCCCAGCATCATGAATTCCAAAGCTCAACCAATATTGGAGCACCCCGCGTCGCGAAACGCTCGTTTTCGAGCGCCCGCGACAACGAGCGATCCAATATCGGCGAATATTGGAATTAGAGCAATTTTCCATTTTCCGTGGCGAGCCGCCGGGTTTATCCCAGCGGGGATAAACCCCGCCGCTCGCTCCGTAATAAAGTAATTTGCTCTAAAAAGTGAGTTGTTTGGAAATGTCCAAAACTACCGTCGGCTTCGGCCGATAGTCGACGACCGACGGCCCCAATCACTTTGTTGCCGGCGGCGCGGCGGCGTCATCCTTCGGCTTGTCCAACCGCACGAGCAGCCATTGCTGCGTCGTGCCATCTTCGAAGTGGACCAAGGCCGGCGTCGTATCTTGAGTGAGGTTCACGATGCCAGTCTCGATGATCGGCCAACTCTTGTCCTTCGGCGTCCACGCGGCGCGTTGGGTTTGCTTGTCGACCATGCCCTCGATCTGTTGCGAGGCGTCGGTCGCCGTGTTTTGCCACGTGCCGTTGATCACGCCCTGTTTGCTGACCGCGAGTTGGAAGAACATCGTCGGGTCGGCGCCGCTCGGTTCACCGTCGTGCGTAATGGCGAATACGCCGAGTGGCATCCAGTCTTCCGCCGCCGGTTGAGTGGCTGGCACATTGGCCGCGATTGCCGCGGCTTGCTGTGCGTACTCGACGGTCGTGGCTACGGGCTGATCGCCGTAGTACACCTGGTCGTCCGCGTAGTAGACGTTGTCGCCGTAGTTGTACGACACCGGTTGCTGCCAACCGTAGTCAATCCAGCCGGTTACCGCTGGCCAAGCCGCCCAGCCCCAATAGTTGAAATTGGGATAGTACGGGTAATGCCAGTGGTGGTGATCCCACCAATCGTGGTTGTACCAGTTGTCGCGTCCGTGCCAATTGTTGCTGTGCCAGTTGTTCCAGATGTTGGTGCGGTGGTCGTTTCGCCAGCCGCTCCATTGGTTCCAATTCGGAATGCGGTCCGGTCGATTGCCCGGTCGCCATTGCTCGCCACCGCCATTCCATCCCGGACGGTTGGGGCGGTTCGGGCGATCACCTGGCCTCCATTGTTCACCACTACCTCCTTCGCCAGGACGATTCGGTCGGTCACCACCACCAGGTCGGTCACCACCACCAGGTCGGTCACCACCACCAGGTCGGTCACCACCACCGCCGGGTCGATCCGGACGTTGTACTCCTCCGCCACCTGCGCCCGGACGACCTGGACCGATACCTCCACCACCGCCACCGGGTCGAGTTGCCGGCAACGTGCTGGCCATGTCGCCAGTGCCCGGACGTCCCCCTGGGAATGGAGTCGGACGATCGTGCAAAAACGCGGCAGCCGCGCCGCCGGCCAAGGCGCCGCCGGCCAGTGCCCCGCCTGTACTAATACCGGGTCGCGCTGTTCCACCGCTGCCGCCGATGTTG
>CAZJWY010000100.1:0-18839 GCA_964549545.1 uncultured Planctomycetaceae bacterium
TTCGCCCACGGCGAGGCTGTCAATGTTGTAGCCGCGCGAGGCGAACATGCCGGCCACATGGGCCAGCACACCGGGGACGTTTTGAACGGTGGCGGAGAGGACGTGACGCATGGGAAGGGGCTAGGGATTGGGAACTGGGGGCTGGAATCCACGGCGCCCTCATCCGGCTCGCTGTGCGAGCGGCCCTCTCCCAGCGGGAAGGGGGTGGATTTTGGGGAAACCTCGATAATATCTGCCCTTAGACACGGCCGCAACCGGCGAAGTTCGGGGTAATACGCTGCGTTTGGCAGTCTATTCAAGGCCCTCCGGGAGTTAAATTTTGGTCATTTTTGAGCGAAGCCGAGAGCGTCGCGACGGTGCAACCCACATTTTCATTGACAATGAACAATGAAATCGTTGGGCGGGGGCGAGGACGCCCCGGCTCGCAGGCGGTTGCTCATTCATCAATGAAATCATCACGAGACGAGTGCTATCAGCAGTTGCAGCAAGCCTAGTTCTATAACCGTCAAAGTTTACCAAAGTGACGGCCGGATTGGCCGGTAAATCCCGAATGACCCCACTTTCAGGATTAACCGTCAGAGTCGCACCGTCCGATACGACTAGTGATCCACTTCTCTGCCATCTTCTCATCTGAGATTCACCGCTGGCCAGGGACACGAGACCTGAACCCGCAAGACTAATCTAATCGCAAAGGTAACGCACATGGCATTCAAACCGGGTGGCCGTAAATGCAAGTTCGAGTCGTTGGAGAATCGCCAGATGATGGCGGGTGATGTGGTCGGCAGCGTTCATGCCGGCACGCTCAAGCTGCGAGGCGACAACTTCGGCAACGGGATCACGATCACGGCCGGTGCGCAGCCGAACTCGGTTTTGGTTACGGGCATTACCCATCAGGGCAGCCCAACGAACCTAGACGGAATGTCAAACGGCTCTGTCACGTACTTGGGCGTTACTCGCGGCGTGAATATCAAGATGAAAGCCGGGAACGACTCGGTCGATATCCACGATATTTCGGTCAACGGCCTGACGAAAATCAACATGGGCATCGGCGTCAACGAAGTGACCATCGACGATGCCGAGTTGTGCAAAGGCCTCTTCGTGAAAACGGGCCGACATGCAGACACCATTACCGTCACCGATACAGTAGTCACCGGCAAGGCAACGTTCAAGACGGGCTCCGACTGCGACCACCTAACGCTCGCTGACTCGACGTTTGGCGCGCTCTCCGTGAACCTCAATAAAGACAACGATGAATTGACGATCGAGCACGTTTCGGTGGTCACCGAAACAAGGCTCGACGGCGGTTGGGGCATCAACATGTTCAACGACGGCATCAGCAACTTCTACGGCGGCATCTACAACAAGACCCGGTTGAACGGTTAGGCCGAAATCCACAATCCACCGCCGCTGTTTTTTCGAATACTCAAACCGCTTGCGGTTCTTAACGGGGCGCAGGCGGTCTTTTATGCGCCTATCCGCTTACGGCGCAGCGACTCTTCGCTTAGCCTCGCTGTCGTCTGGCCTCGTAAAAAAGCACGGCGGCTGTCGTTGAGACATTGAGGCTATCGGCCTGACCGTGCATCGGAAGGCGGATAGGCGTGATGCCGGCAGCGGTCCAGGCGTTTGATAGTCCGTCCGCTTCACTACCGAGCACGATGGCTGCCCCAGTGGTGAAGTCGATCTCGGTGTAGAGTTGCGCGGCATCTGGCCGGGCGGCGATAATCGCCAACCGCTTGGCTCGCAGCCAGTCGAGTGCGTCGGCCGACGAGGTTTCGCAAATATTCGGGCGAAACGCCGTGCCGATGCTGGCGCGGATCGTGTTGGGGTTGTAGAGGTCGGTGCGGCCGTCGGCGATGATGATCGCGTCGACTCCCGCGGCGTCGGCGCTGCGGAGAATCGCGCCAACGTTACCGGGCTTTTCGAGGCCTTCCAAAACCGCAACTAATGGATTGGCCGGAAGTTGTAGACTGGCAAGAGATGTATGTGGTGTTTCGGCGATGACGACGACGCCGTCGGTGCGATCTCCAAAAGCGAGCTTCGCGAATACCTCGCGCGAGACAGGCAGCAATTCGGCGCAGCGCTGCTTGCAGGCTGCCTTGGCGTGCAGGCTGTCGGTTGATTGGCAAAGCTCGTCGCAAACGAACGCCTTCAGCGGACGAATGCCGGATTCGAGGGCGCGACTTATCTCACGAGCGCCGTCGATAATGAATTTCTTTTGCCGGCGCCGCTCGCTTCCCTCGCGCAAGCGAATTGCGTCCTTCAGTTGCGGATTGTGTCGGCTGGTAATCACGAGCGGCTGAGCCATCTACCCATAATCAAGAGAAAGCTGAGTTAGGTCAACGCGTCGCATGGATTCGCCATCGGCAAGGAGGTATAGTCGGCGGTATGCACGTTTTTACTTATGGCACGTTGATGTTTCCCGAGGTGTGGCGGACGGTCGTGGGTAAGGATTTTGAGGCCGTGGAGGGGACGGCCGCGGGGTTCGAGGTGTATCGAGTGCGCGATGCGGTATTTCCTGGCATGGTAGCTGAGGAAAATGGTAAAGCGGCTCGCGGCGTTGTGTATTTGAATGTCGATCTGGAATCGGTCGAGCGGCTCGATCGATTCGAAGACGACTTTTACGAACGGCTGTCAATCGAGATCGACTGCAGCGACGGCCAGCGGCGAATGACAGACGCGTACATTGTGCCTGAGAAGAATCGTGGTGTGTTGGCGGCTGAGCTGTGGCGCGGTGAGTCGTTTCTGGCCAGTGGCGGATTGGAGCAGTTTATTCGCGGCTTTGCTGGGTTTGGACGCGTGGAGGGCGACGGCTAGCGCAGGTGGTGGTAGTTGAATTCGCAAGAATTCAGCTACGAGCGGAGGGGGGATGGTTTTCGGCTTTGGGAGGTTCCTGGCCGAAGACAAACTCCATGACTTGCTCACGGTGGCGGTAATAAAGGGTTGCCAGGATGGCGATTCCGATCAGCGCTACAAGGATAGTGGCCCGAGTTTCCGCGTGCTTGACCCAGTCGGTGACCTGCTCGCCGAACATGTACGAGAGGCCGAATACAGTGCCGACAACGAGCGAAGCACTGATTACGTCGTAGATCAGAAAACGACGGAACGGCAACCGCACGACGCCGGTCATCACGTAAACCGGCGCGCGAATGCCGACAAGAAACCGTGCGAGCAGCATGACTTTCAGTGCATGAGCTTCGACTGCTTTCTGGAATTGCTGCTCATTTTCCGACGCGAAGAGTTTGGCGAACCGCGGGTGGGACGTGAAGATGCCGTGTCCCCAGCGGTGGCCGATGGCGTACATGATGCTGTCGCCCACGACCGCTCCGGCCAAGCAGACAGCCAGCGCGATGCGCCAATCCAAATGGTCCTGCGAACTGAGGACGCCGGCGAGTACAATGAAGGCCTCTTCCGGAATCGGTAGACCGCAACCCGTTAGCGCAATCAGGACGAAGAAACCAAGGTAACTGCTCGGGTGTAGGAGCGATGCGGGCATCGTGCGGTACCGGGCGTGTGATCAGGAATGGGACGGGCGGTCCGATCGATCGCTGTTGAGTCCGAACGTGATGAGTCGAACATCCCCCTCGCGCTCGCCAGGAGCGACGAGCAAGGCGGCGATCTCGGGCCGGGCTTCGCAGTACTTGCCTGCCCGCTCTGGTCCCATTACGTAGAACGCGGTCGAAAGTCCTTCGGCCTCGGCCGCCGTCGGCGCGAGGACCGTTGCAGAATATAACCCTTCGGCCGGATATCCGCTGCGCGGATCGAGAATGTGCCCGTAGCGGCGTCCGCGACGGATGAAAAACTGCGTGCCCGCCCCGGAGGTCGAGAGAGACTGATTTCGCAGAATCAATTCGGCGAGTGTTTCGGCTGGACGGAGAGGATGGCGAATGGCGACGCGCCAACCGCTACCCCCCGCGCCAGGCTGATTGCCACGAGCTAGCACGCTGCTTTTGCCGCCATGGAGGAGGTAGTCATCGACGTCGTGGCGAGCTAGCAGTTCGGCCATGCGGTCGAGCGCATAGCCTTTACCCAAACTGTTAAGATTGACTGACATACCAGGGCGATGGAAGGCGATGGTTCCCTTTTCGCCATCGAGCGTGAGATGCTGCATGCCGACGCGGCCGCGGGCTTCGGCGATTTGGTCATCGCTCGGGACACGGCCCTCGCGGCGCGAGAAGCCCCAAGCCTCGGAGAGTGGCCCGCTGGTAATATCGAGAGCACCGTCGGTTTCTTGATTCAGTTGCTTTGCCTGGCAGAAAAGGTTGAAGAGACGGGGCTCGACTGCCACGGGTTCCTCCGCCGCACGACGATTCAAGCGGACGACTTCGCTGTCGTCACGATAAACAGTCATTTGAGATTCGAGCGCTTCGACCAGGTCGAGCGCCTCGAAGACATGCTCCATCGAGTTGTCGTTGCGATTGGCGGCAAGTTGAACCTCGAACTCGCAGGCCATCGCACGACGGCAAACGCTGACAATCAGCGAGCCACGCTCATCGAGCGGCGAGATAGTTTCGACAGGCCGACTGGCGATGCCGGCCAACTCGCGCGCAACACCAGCGCCATGGAAGAAGCTGCGACGGGTGTGGCGGTCGATGGACATACGCTTTGTATTGTACGTTGGCGCTCGGGGCGATGCACCAGGCGCTGGTATCGTCGGAAAAGTGGGGCGCCGCTTATACTGCACGGGCTTAGAGGCTTAAAACGCGAAGGGGTGAAACGGTCCTTATAGTTCTTACGTCTCAGGCACCTTCATTCGGCCCACTCCCAACTAGTGCCCTGCCACAGTAAAAGATTCGTCTGGACAAATCAGCCGCGGAGCGCTAGCTCCCGGTTTTTCCTGGATAAACCGTGGACTAGCGCCCAGCGGCTCATCCGAAATTCAAGCGGTGACAAAGCACTAAGTCCAACTAAATGAGGAAATGCAAAACGTGTCGAGCGAGCTGATTATTAGCGTATCTGGCCTGAGGGGCGTGGTGGGTGACTCTTTGACGCCCGAGGTGGCGTTTCGATACGCGGCGGCGTTTGCGGAAACCTTGTCGGAAGGGCCCGTGGTGGTCACCCGGGACGGGCGAGCCAATGGGCCGCTGTTGGTTCCCGCGGTAGTTGCCGGATTGTCGCGGGGAGGGTCGCGGCGCGTGCTGGATGGTGAGATTGCCGCGACACCGACGACCGGCGTTCTGGTACGCCAACACGGGTGCGCCGGCGGGATTCAGATTTCAGCGAGTCACAACCCGGCGCCGTACAACGGGCTGAAGCTCTTCTCCGGCGAGGGGCGCGTGGTGCCGGCCGCGGCAGGCGAGGCGGTGCTGGCGGGGTATCGAAACACAGCGAGCACTACACTGCCAGACGATTGGCAGACAGCGCAACACAACGTCGAGCAACTTGGCGATACCACGAGCGCACACATTCGCTTGATCGAAAAGATTGTGGATGTCGACCGGATTCGCGCCAAGCGATTTCGCGTCGTGCTCGATGCGAACCATGGATCGGGAAGTGTATTGGGAAAAGCGCTGCTAGAGCGACTGGACTGCGATGTGACCATGTTAGGCGACACGCCAGATGGATTGTTCGCGCACGAACCGGAGCCGACGGCCGAGAACTTGTCGAGCGTATTGGCCAATGTTTCGCGAGTCGACGCGGCGATCGGCTTTTGTCAGGATCCCGATGCGGATCGGCTCGCGATTATCGACGAAAGCGGCTGTTACCTGGGCGAAGAGTATACGCTGGCAATGTGCGTCGATCACGTGCTGCGCAAGACGCCGGGACCGGTGGTCACCAATTGCTCGACCAGTCGCATGACCGAGGACTTGGCGCGGAAGTATGGCGTGCCGTTCGTACGGTCGGCCGTGGGCGAGGCGAACGTGGTCGATGCGATGATTCGCGAGTCGGCCGTGATTGGCGGCGAAGGAAATGGCGGCGCAATTGATCCGCGCGTGGTTTTCGTGCGCGACAGCTTTGTAGGGATGGCGCTAGTGCTCGCCGCCATGGCCGAACGCGGGTTACCGGTAAGCGCGCTCGCTGGTGAACTGCCTCGCTACGAAATTCATAAGACGAAGCTGACGGTTACCCGCGAGAAAATTCCGGCCACGATGGATGCGCTCGTGGCCCGATTTCCCGAGGCCGCTACCGATCGGATGGATGGTTTGCGGCTCGACTGGGTGCGCGCAGACGGCAGTGGAGCGTGGCTTCTGGTGAGAGCAAGCAACACCGAGCCGATCGTGCGCGTGATCGCCGAAGCGCCGACCGCGAGCGAGGCTCGCGGACTATGCGACGCGGCAATACAAGCCATGCAAAGCGCCTCCTAGCAAAACAACAAGCTGCTTGAGGGTATCCGGGAATTCCGAGTGGCACGCCCTGACACTTTGGGAAGGGCGTGGTTCGCCGAACTGCACAGTTCCACGCCCTTCGAGGACTCAGGGCGCGCCACCCTACGCCGTTAACCTTATTCCAATACTACCAGGCAACCGCGGATGAACGCAGATGGACGCAGATAGAAGGCGAGTGAAGACCACCATGCACTCATCATCGATTGGAAACAATCTGCGTTGATCCGCGTTCATCTGCGGTTTCTTTGTAAAAAAGGTTAACGGCGTAGAGTGGCGCCCATCCGTTTGAATTCCCGGACGGCCTCAGCTACTTGGTTGTACCAGTTTTTTCCGCGGCGGCACGCAGTGCCACCAGGAATGGCACCGGTTCGGCACCCAGCGCATTGAGCACGGTGCCGCCGGCCGTGAAGACGTGCGTAGCCCAATCTGCTTCGCCGTACTTTTCGAGTGCCGCACCACCTTCGCCGCCGCCGACATAGACCTCGATATTGTTATCGGTCATGCGCTTGAGCTGCGGAATGAACCGGCGAGTGCCCCCTTCGAATCGCGGATCTTCGAACATGCCGAACACGCCGTTGTAGAACGCCACGGCCCCTTGCAGCTTCATGAACTCGCCGATCTCGTGTTCGAACAATTCGTTCGTCTTCGGGCCGACGTCGAATTGCTCGTCGCCGGGTTTTAATTCATCCACCACCGAGCCGTCTTGGATGACGAAGTCGACCGGCAGGACGAACTTGATCCCCTTGGCCCGCCCTTCCTCGATCATCCGCTTGGCCTGGTCGATGCGGAATTGCTGCACGAAGTACGGTTGATCCTTGTTGGAGGGGTCTTCCGCCTTGCCAAGGCAGATGTCTTTGCCTTCAATCAGCGAGGCCGCTTTGCGGAGCGCGCCGGAGAGCGCGCCGGCGGCGAAGACTCGCGTGATCTTCCCGCGATGGATCATGGCTTCGAGGTCGTCGAGCTTGTCCGCCTTGAGGCCGCTAAAGATGACAAGCTGCGAGTCGAGGCAGCGGATCATCGGACCTTGGAACTCAGCTGAGACGTACTCGCCCAGGGCAACTTGCTTCATCGCGGCGGGAACAACCACGCTGCACGCATCGAGGCTACCGGCGGAGAGCGCTTCGAACACGTACGTCGTGCTCAGTTTCGAGGCGAACTCGTTGGCCAGTTTGGTCAGCTTGGGCGCCAACGCGGGAAGGTCGGCCGGCTTCGCTTTCCAGAGCACCCGCTCGATCTCGTACTTGCGGGTGTTCTCGAGCATGAAGATGCTGCCCGGCTTGGCCGCGGCGATTTGCTCGGCAACGGCGGGCAGGATTGTCATCGACGATTCGTCGAGCCAATCGGGAATGAGGACCACTTCGTGCTCGAGGATCTTGCCCAGACGTTCCGCGACTTTTGACAGTGAGCCCTCGGGCTTGCGGCCGATGTGGCCAAAGATGATCTGTTTCCAGCCGTGGCCGATGCCGAACCGCAAGGTGTCGACCATCGAACGGAGGCGGATGTCACCGTCGCCGATATTCGCCCCCGGCTTGCAGTCGAGATCGCCACGGACCAGCACGGGCGAACCGGCGGGCAAGTCTTCGAGCGACGCTACGCCGGGAATGGCGCGAAGGTAGTCGGAAAGGGATTGATCCGGGGCCGCCGATCGACCAGCGAGTAGGGTTTCACACCATGCTTGCACTTCTTTTTCCGTAACGGCCATGAGTTGTCCTCCGATGTCGGCTCCTAGATACTTGAACGTGCCTGGGAATTCAAACCTATGGGTGGCACGCCCTGAGTCTTCGAAGGGCGTGGAACGTAGTGCTTGAAAACCACGCCCTTCCCAAAGCGTCAGGGCGTGCCACCCGGAACTCCCGGATTACCTTCAAATAGTATTTATCAATCCGGCACTTGGCATGCCAAAGTTTATTACTGAGGGCCAAGGCCTAACCCAGCATCCCGGATAGAGAGTCTCTTGGTCAAGTCGCTTCACCCAATTCAGGAAATTGCCGATCGCCTTGCCGAGGTCGATGGGCATTATGTACGTCTCGTTCGTGTACCCGCCGCAGATGACGAAGGCTTCGAACAACCGGGAACTGGTGAAAATGCTCCAGCAGTTGATCCCTTGGAAGCCACAATCGCGGCGTTGGCCGAGCCGATCGAGTACCCGCCGCTGGCCGCGGGAATCGTGCCGGGCGATCGGGCGACGATTGCCGTCGATGAAACGACACCGTGCGCGGCGGCAATTGTTCGTGGTGTGATCAAGTCGCTGCAACTCGCCGGCGTGGAAAGCGATGCCATCGCCGTGGTCGCGGGTGACGCCGAGGCGATCCAGAATTACCGCGAGGTGTGCTCGGCGGAGTTATCTGCGGGCGTGCGGTTTGTTCTACACGACCCCAGTGATGAGAAGAACCTCTGCATGGTGGGGATGACCAAGGGCGCCGTGCCACTCGTGGTCAACCGCGAGATTTTCGAGGCCGACTTAGTGCTGCCGATTGGTTGCGTTCGGGTGGGTAAGCGGAGCGTGTTTGAGAGCGTGTTTCCCCGATTCTCCAGTTCAGCGGTAATTCAGCGGTATCGAACGCCGACGAATATAGAATCGGCGAAGGAGCGATCCGAACAAAGGCGCGAGACGAACCAGGCCGGCTTGTTGATTGGGGCAACACTAGTATTGGGCATCGTTCCTGGCAACGGCGAAGCGGTCTCGCATGTTTTGGCCGGTGAGTCGATGGCGGTTGGACAGCAAGGCCGAGAGTTGGCAAGCGAGCATTGGGCAAGCCAAAGTCCGCAACAAGTGAACCTGCTAATCGCCACGATCAGTGGCGGCCCGGAGGCGCAGACCTGGACCAGCGTTGGTCGCGCCCTGGCGATGGCTGAGCACCTGGTTCTTGCCGGCGGCGCGGTGGCAATTTGCTCGAACCTGCGCGAGCCCCCTGGGCCATCGTTGGGACGGTTGATTGGGAACCCAGATCAGGAAAAGGTCATCCGAAAGCTCGCCAACGAGCACGATGCCGATAGTTGGCCGGCATGGCAATTGGCGCGTGCGCTGCAGCGGGGCCCGGTCTATTTTCTCAGTCAGTTGGAGGACGAAATCGTCGAAGACTTGGGCATGGCTCCGGTGGAGAATGTCGACGAGATCGTGCGTTTGGCCGAGCACTATGAGACGTTTCTGGTTGTTGAAGACGCGCAGAACGCCGTGGTAACACTAGCGGAAGAAGTCGATGAGCTCTAGCGATCCTTCCGCGTTCGATCGTGACTACCAGGCGCTGCGATTGGGCCGCGCGATCGTTGAATTGGTTGATTGGTCGAGCATTTCGGTGACGGGGGCCGATCGGCAGACGTTCCTACACAACTTCTGCACGAACGACGTGAAGCGATTGGCGCCGGGCACAAGTTGCGAGGCGTTTTTCACGAACGTCAAAGGCAAGGTCGTGGCGCATGGGCTTATCCACTGCCGCGAGGCCGAACTGGTGATCGTTGGGACGCCAGGGCAAGCGGAGCGGCTCGTCGCCCACCTGGACCGATATGTCATTCGCGAAGATGTGGTGCTGCGCGACGTGACGGCGGAGCGAAGCTACTTGCTAGTAACTGGCGATGTGCCGATTGATGGCCAAGCGATTTCCATGACTTGGCCAATTACCGGACGGACTGATTCGAAGTTGCATGAAGTCGAGGCTCACGCGAAGCCTGGCGTCGTTCGTGCGTTAGAAGACCAGGGTGTAATCTTGGTTGATCAGCAGACGTTCGAGGCGGCGCGGATCGAAGCGGGAATGCCTAGATTCGGCGTGGATTTTAGCGAAGAGAACTTGCCGCAGGAGGTCTCGCGCGATCGCCAGGCGATCAGCTTCAACAAGGGCTGCTACTTGGGGCAAGAGACCGTGGCCCGGATTGACGCGTTGGGGCATGTGAACCAGCAGCTTGCCACCGTGCGGTTTGTAAGCGAAGCATTACCGCAGGTGGGCATCGAGTTATTGCGCGGCGATCGCGTAGTGGGAAAAGTGACCTCGATCGCGTTTTCGCCGCGGCTAGGTAGGCCGCTTGGTCTGGCGATGATTCGGCGTGAGGCCAATTCGGCGGAAACGCAGTTGTCGTCAGCGGTTGGCCAGTGTGACGTGGTGGCGTTGCAGGGAAATTAAACGTTGGGTTGTTTGGCAATGGGGCAGTTGTGGAGTGCGTCGAGAGCTGCTTTCACTCGAGAGAGAAGGTCGACGCTTTCAGTAACCTGACCAACGATCGTAAATTGGTCGGTCTCGATGCACCTCGCGAATTCTTGCAGCCATCCGTTCATTTGGCATAGGAATTCAGCTTCTTCTTCTCGCGAAAGATCATGCCGAACAAGTTGCACTTCGCGTTCGGTGCGCACGCGCCGCATGGCAGTCAATCGGCCTTGCATGGCCTTGAAGAGCTGCCCCTTGCGATAGGCGCGCCGCAACTCGCCGGCCGCGTTGAACTGATAAACGGGGTCTTCGCCGAAAAAGATGCTGACCGCGCCGTCGCGCCGGAAGCCGGCGACGATGTGTTGGTCGCTCATGCTGCTTCCTTCACGCGGAGCGAGTTCGATTCGCTCGACGAGCGCGGTTGCCTCGCGGAGCAGGTCTTCTCTCGGAGCTTCATTGCGTGCCATGCAATCAGCATAGCAGCGGCGACCTAGTTTGCCGACGATAACGTGGTCGCGGCGTCGGCGTTCCAGTCTGTCACGTCGAGCGACAGCGGATAACGCTCTTCTTTGCCGATACGGCGAAGCTGGTCACGCACCTGGAACGCTGCTTCGATCACTTCGCAGTCCCACTGCTTGCCCGCGCCGTCGTGAAGAATCGCATCGAGCTTCTCGTCGGGGATTCCTTTGCGGTAAGGCCGATCACTCGACATCGCGTCGATCGAGTCGGCCACCGCCACGATGCGAGCCAGGAAAGGCGTGTCCTCGCCTTTGAGCCCCATCGGGTAGCCGGTGCCATTCCAAGTTTCATGGTGATGGCGAACGACAGGAAGCACCATGTCGAGTTGCTTGACGCCATCCAGGATGCGGCAGCCTAGATCGGGGTGAGTTTTAATGTGTTCGAACTCCGTTTGCGTGAGCGGACCTGGCTTGCGCAGAACATTGTCGTCGATGCCGATCTTGCCGATGTCGTGCAGCAAGCCGGAGAGGTAAATCGTGTTGAGTTCTTCCGTGCTGCAGCCCATTTGCCTCGCCAAGCAGACCGAAAGCCGCGCCACACGATCGCTATGACCGCAGGTGTACGGGTCCTTGGCGTCGATGGCCGAGGTGAGTGCCCGCACGACGCTGCTGAAGAACTCGGATTGTTCGTGGTAAAGGGCGATGTTGCCGCAATGAATGCCGAGAATCGTGGCCACGCTGGCCATCAAGCACGCTTCGACCGTGCCGAACTCAGCTTCGCTGTTGGTGATATCGCCAGTGCCGGTATGGTTCAGGGCCACCATCCAGCCGAAGTGTCGGTTCCCCTCGCGGATCGGCACGCTGATCAGCTCGCGCACTTCCGGGTAAAACCACGTCGGCGAACTGGTCGCGCCGCGATTGAGCACGAGGGGCTCCGTAGCGACGCGCGGCCCTAGCCGCTCGATGAATTGCAAGAAGTCTTTCTGCTCGAGTGGGCAATCGCCATGTGCGATCAGCACAGGCTGGTTCTCGCCCTGAGCATGTTGGCTTTGCAGGTGCTCAAATGAGCTGAACCAAATCGCCACCGACCTAGCCGGGATGACGTCGTTCATCCAATTGACCGACATGGCGCAGATCTCGGTCACGCTCTTGGAGATCGACAAATGTTCTGTGAGCCGATGCAGTAGCGTGATTTCCTCGAACGTCATCAGGAGGTGCGAGGAGATGTCGGACAATTGCCGTTTCATTTGAGTGGTCGATTGCTGCATCGCGTTCTTTTCGCAGATCGCGGCGCTAACTTCTTGAATGGCTTGAGGCGGCCACACAGATTGCGACTGAGCCCATTCGTACGCCTGACGCGGTTCAACGCAAAAAGCCGAGGCCGCAGCCGCAATCTGGGCTTCATACTCGACTCGATCGGTCAGAAACATGCCGATCGCGACCATTACCGAACCCGGTATGGCCGAGGGCAGCGGCACGGCAAGCATCGAAAGAGGCGAAACCTCGTCGATGATCTCCGGCAAGCCACGCTCCGCCACTTGTTCGCAAATTGGAATGCGCGTGTACAGGTCGGCCTGGAGGCCATGGAGTGCAGGACGCAGCACTTTGCCATTGCCACATTCGAGCAAGGCGAACGAACGGCCAAAGGCGCGCTCGATCGATCGCAGAAGCTGCGATGCCTCTGGCGGTAGCGCCAAGTCGGCATCGATGGGCTCCGCGGCAGGGGTGGGCAATGCGCTGGATTGTTGTTCGTATGTGCTGACCACGAATGGCGTGCTCCACTTGGCAACCATCTCTACTAAAGCCTGAAAACCCAGGCTGATTTGCGACACACGAAAATTTTAGGTCATGGATCGTGCGGTTTCCGGCGAAACGGACCGACCCATGTGCTAGGAGACAGCGTGTCGTGGCTGGCAGAATGCCTGTGATGGCTGTAGGGCTTATTCCATCGCCTCCAGCACTCTGTTTAGAGCCGAGAACTGGCTGGATTCGCCAGAAATCAGATGCCCGACATGATAACTGAATTCTGGCGAATCCAGCTAATCCCTTTAATTTGAAGACTGCGCAGCGATTGAGCTTATTGTTTTTCTAGCCGATAGCTGACAGCCGATAGCTTTTCTCGGGTCCAATTACCGTGCAGCTCTCAATAGAGCCGCACTTAACTAAACGTCGGCGTCTCGCGGGCCGCGGCGTCGGCGATAGCGCTGGCTCGCCCGTTCGAGAATGGCGAGTTCTTCGGCCGAAAGCGCGTCTCGGCTCGATTCGTGAAGTCGAGCCAGAATGGCGTCGACGCGGGCGTCTTCATCGGCTTCTTGCGTCTGCCGGCTTTGCTCCACTGAGCGAGATTGGTGCTCGACCAGCACGCCATCGTCCTCGTCTTCGTCGGCCCACTCCACATCGAGCAGATCGAGGCCATCGGCATTGAGTTGATAGCCGGCGGGCTCTTCGCTCCATTCGGGCAAACCGGCCGCAGCCAGGTCTTGCCGGGCGCTGAAGAACAAGAACAGCCCCAGCGTCAGAAGCGGAATCCAGATAGGCATATGGTTCTGGAACTCAGCGGCCATCGCAAAACATGACGCCACGCAAAACAAGAATGCGACCCCCATCGCCACGCGAGCCGTGACGATGCGAGCGGTGCGCCGACCGAAGGCAGGCCAGAGCATCGCCCGCAGGATCGGCCCGCCGTCGAACGGATAAGCTGGCAGCAGATTCAGCAGCATCAGGGTCCAATTAAGCCATAGTGTCAGTTTGGCGGCAATGATCCCCGTGGTACCTGGCTCGACCAAGTCCTTGGGCGTGGAGAAGGGAATCAAAAGGTCTGTCAGTTGAGTATTTTGAGCCGCCACCAGCACGGCAGCAGCCAGAACCGCGAGCAACAAATTGACGAACGGTCCTGCCACAGCGACAAACAGATGAGCTTCTGGCTCGTCTGGCACGCGCGGAGACATCAGCCCGCCGACCGGGCCCAGCACCACTGCATCCACCTTGCCGCCAGCCGAACTCGCAGCGAGCGCGTGACCCACCTCGTGAAGCGTGACGCTCACAAGCAACACGCCGATCAACATCAGGCCTGGGCCTAGTAGATCGGGTTCCGTCAGCAGGAAGAAGCCGAGAGCGAGCAGCGCGGAGACGACGAAGAAGACGTGGAGATAAACCGCCACGCCCCACCAGCGGCCCAAAGGCAAACTCCAGCGTTGGACAGAACACCCGGCCATAGCTTCTCACTCGTCCACAAGCAGATGGGTGACCACTCCGTTGGGCCAAGCCGGTGGATTTAACCGACCGCTCGACGATGTTTGTGGCCGAATGTATCGTACCAGCCTGTTCGAAACTGAGCAAATATACGTTTATACGTAGGGCGGAAAGACGGCTTGCCACCCAGGCAGGTACGATCGTAGGGGCCGTGTGGTCAGGCAGAGATGGCTTTTTAGCGGGCATCCCATTCCTGAACCCGCTATCCTTACTACTCGCCAGGGGTTGCCGAGGTTCATTTGCTGGCACCGATTAGCCCGGCTGCAGCCGGAAGGAGCAATTTCCATGTCCAACGCTGAGCAGACAATGTTCCAAGGCCGACGCTTCTCGGTCGTGGAAAAAAATGTGACCCGAGCAGATGGGCAAATTGGCAGCGTCCAGTACGTAAGGCACAACGGCTCCGTGGCGATCTTACCGCTGCTGAATGATGACCGGGTCTGCCTGATTCGCAGCCGGCGTTTAACCGTCGACAAAACACTGATCGAGGTACCCGCCGGCACGCGCGAGCCGGATGAGCCGCCCGCAGAAACCGCCCGTCGCGAACTGGCCGAGGAAACCGGCTACCGGGCAACATCGTTCGAGGAACTCGTGGCGTATTACCCTTCGCCCGGCGTGCTGAGCGAGAGGATGTGGATTTTCGTTGCCAAGGGTTTGACCGAGGGACCGCCTGCGCGTGAGGCGAACGAAGAAATTGAGAACCTCGTCGTCACCTGGGCCGAAGCACTCGCGATGATCGATCGGGGAGAAATTCAAGATGGGAAGACGATCCTAGCGATTTTACTGTGGGACAGACGAGAATAGAAGGAAAGTAAACAGAATCGTCTACAGCAAATTATCAAATCGCGTACCATGTAATCACCCAAGGGACGCAAGAGATCAAGAGATTTAGCGTCGGCCGCCAGGCCGAATTTCCAACCAACACGCGCCCTATGAACTCCGCCCGCGGAAGTGATCGGACCGTATATGTCATGAGGGACTAAATCCCATTCCGCTTCCGAAAGTCCGCGGCAAACTCCTCGATGGGGCGGCCGGTTTCACCGGCTTCCATGTCGCGCAATGCCGCGCGCACGGCCCGGACATCGGTTTCGAGCTCCTCCGCAGGCGGATGAGAGGCCCGCCACTCTGCATAAAGCTCATCTAGCGTTTTGCCGTGTAAGCCTTCACGCAGTTGCACTTCAGCAAATGCGTAAAAGCTTTGGAGTTCATCAGAAATAGTGGCCATGGTAACTGCCTTTCAAGTGAACGACATTCAGTCTACACCCGAAGTCGTCGAACGGCCAGTTTGTCACTCCACCGTCACACTCTTCGCCAAATTCCGCGGCTTGTCCACGTCGCAGCCACGAATGACCGCAGTGTGGTAGGCCAATAATTGCAGCGGGACGGCCGAGACGATCGGTTGCAGGAAATCGGGCACAGCCGGTATGCGGATCACCTCGTCGGCAATCTCGACCGCTTGCGAATCATCCTTATCGACGATCGCAATCACCGGCCCGCCACGCGCTTTGATCTCTTCCATGTTTGAGATCACTTTGCTGTAGACGCCACCCTGCGGTACGATGAACACGCTTGGTGTTTGCTCGTCGACGAGCGCGATCGGGCCGTGCTTCATCTCGGCGGCCGGGTAGCCCTCGGCGTGGATGTAGCTGATTTCCTTGAGCTTGAGCGCACCTTCCAGAGCGGCCGGGAAATTGAACTGCCGTCCCAGGTACAGGAAGTTGTTGCACGACGCGTACTTGGCCGCGATCCGGCGGGCTTCGCTGTTGGTTTCGAGCGCTTCTTCCACATGGCCCGGCAAGGCAGTGAGCTCGTCGATGATGCGCAGGCCAGCTTCATAGCTGAGATGCCGACTGCGGCCAAAGTAGAGAGCCAAAAGCGCCATCACGACACACTGCGACGTAAACGCCTTGGTAGAAGCTACGCCAATCTCCGGGCCAGCGTGCAGGTAAATACCGCCGTCCGCCTCCCGAGCAATCGTGCTGCCCACGACGTTGCAAATCGCCAACGTCGGGTGCCCCATCCGTTTCATTTCACGGAGTGCGGCCAATGTGTCGATTGTTTCGCCACTTTGCGTAATCGCAAACAGCACGGTGTTCGTCGCAATCGGTGGATTGCGGTAGCGCAGCTCGCTGGCATACTCCACTTCAACCGGAATGCGCGCGAACGATTCAATCATGTACTCGCCAACAAGGGCCGAGTGCCAGCTCGTGCCGCAGGCCGTGAGCACGATGCGGTCGATCATCCGCAGTTGTTGCGGCGTAAGATTCAGACCACCGAATACCGCCGTCGCCTCTTCGCGATTTAGCCGGCCGCGCATCGCGGCGGTAATCGTTTCCGGTTGTTCGAAGATTTCCTTCAGCATGTAGTGAGGAAAACTCCCCAGCTCGACCTGCGAGGTATCGATGTCGAGGACCTTCACGTGATGATGGATGTGGCCTTCGTCGCGATGGATGACACGAATCGCTTGGGCGGTCACCAGTGCCAACTCGTGGTCGGCCAGATAAACGATGCGGTCAGTGTGGCCGACGAGTGGCGAACCGTCGCTAGCGATGAAATGTTCACCGTCGCCCACTCCAATCACAAGCGGGCTCCCCAGCCGGGCCGCGACGATCACATCGGGCCAATCGCGGAACGTCATCGCTAAGCCGTATGTGCCACGAAGTTGTGCAAGTGCCGCCTGAACCGCGCCGACGAGCGGGGCATACTTGTCAGCCGGCGACACCGCGCTGATCGCGGCCGGACGCGCGTCGAGCTCCGCAGCCACTAGTTGTGCGACGACCTCCGTATCCGTCGCCGACTTGCAGTAATAGCCGCGCTCGGCCAGTTGTTGTTTCAGTTCGCGAAAGTTTTCGATGACGCCATTGTGTACCAAGGCCACGACTTGGTCGCCGCCAACATGTGGATGGGCATTCAGATCGATCGCGGGGCCGTGGGTGGCCCAACGGGTGTGGCCGATGCCGATGTTGCCGTGCGCGGGGTGCGATTCCAGCTTGGCCGCGAGGTCGTCAACGCGCCCGGCCGTTTTGGTGACAGTAAATTCGCCCTCATCGATCGTGGCGACGCCGCTGCTATCGTAGCCCCGATATTCGAGCCGGCGCAACCCCTCAATGAGAAAATCGATTGCCTGATTGGGTCCGATGTATCCGACGATGCCACACATGAAGAATCCGTTCTGCTAGCGCATTCTGCCGCCCGAAGTAACCCAGAAATTGTACGACGTGCCACCTTTTTCAACCTACCCCGATTCGCCCGAATTTAGTATCAATTGTGGCCAGAAGGAGCAAATACGATGGAACGATGGAACACGGTTGCGAAGTCGCGGAGCCATGTGGTGATCCCGGCCCGGTATGCCTCGACACGCCTCCCGCGGAAGATGCTGCTACGCGAAACGGGGAAGACCGTTTTGCAACACACCTACGAGGCGGCCTGCGCGGCCGAGAAGCCCTCGGGCGTCGTGATCGCAACCGACCACGCCGAGATTGCCCGCGAGGTGGAGAGCTTCCGCGGAGACTACGTCCTCACCAGCCGCGACTGCGTCAGCGGCACCGACCGGGTGGCCGAGTACGCCCGAAAAGATCCGAAAGCCGAAATCCTGGTCAACGTCCAGGGCGATGAGCCCGAAATCTCACCAGACAATATCGATCGCGTGATCGAGCTGTTGGAGCAGGACCCGTCGGCTGGAATGGCCACGCTCGCCACGCCGCTCGCTACGCCAGAGCAGCTTGCAAACCCCGCCTGCGTGAAGGTCGTATTCGACGAAGAGGGCAGGGCGATGTACTTCAGCCGCAGTCCGATTCCGTTTGTTCGCGACCCAGACCCAACCCGGCCCTTCAACGATCCGCCGCTCTTCTACCAGCACCTGGGCATCTACGCGTATCGTCGGGATGTCCTGCTGGAATTCGCGGCCATGAAGCCCTCGTCGCTCGAGCAAGCCGAGAAGCTCGAACAGCTCCGCATGCTACAAACGGGTGGCACGATTCTGGTCGCCGTCGTTGAGCACGCTGCCGCCGGCATCGACACCCCGGCCGACTACGCGGCATTTGTTGCACGACGCAAGGCGGCTGGCTAGGACGTTTTTCAGATTGTCGCGCTGGGTGGCTGGGGCAACGCCCCAGAACCTTCCGGCGACTGAACCGGACGCTAGCGCGTACCGGCTGATCCAATCAGCCGGCGGGGCGCTAGCCCCGGTTTTGAAACCTCTTGTAACCTGTTTCGTGTACAATCGGTGCCGTGATCACCCGCGCCCACGAACCGCTCCCTCTCCCCATGCTCATCACCGGCGTAGCAGGTGTCGCGGGCTACAACGCGTTCTACTATTTCCGCGCGCGCTATCCTGGTCAGGTCATCGCCATTCGCCAGGAAGACAACTGGCCGCTGACCGGCGACGGCGTCGTCGCCTGCAACGCCGAAGACCACGAGCGCCTGCGAGCGCTCTTCGACCAGTATCAATTCCAGTCGGTCCTCAATTGTGCTGGCAACTGCGCGCTGCGAGCCTGTGAGTTGGATTCGCGCCTCGCGTGGCGAACCAACGTCGAAGGCCTCATCAACCTCCTCTCGATCATCATCGAACGCGACGTTCGACTAGTCCACCTCTCGATCGACCTAGTCTACTCCGGCAACAGAAACGATCCCGCAATTCCCCCTTCCCCACTCGCTCCCCGCTCCCCGCTCCC
>CAZJWY010000100.1:18849-19069 GCA_964549545.1 uncultured Planctomycetaceae bacterium
CGGCAAAACAATGGTCGCCGCCGAACAACTCCTGGTCGATTGGATGCCCGAGTCATGCACCCTGCGAATCTCGCTTCCCATGGGCGTCAGTTTCAACGGCCACGCCGGCGCCATCGATTGGATTCAATCGCGGTTCAAGAAAGGCCGACCCGCCACGCTCTATTTCGACGAGGTGCGCACCCCGGCCTACACCGACTGCCTCAACCGATTGTTCGAGCGC
>CAZJWY010000101.1:0-19021 GCA_964549545.1 uncultured Planctomycetaceae bacterium
ACACGCAATGCACCCTCTATTCTCGGCGGTAGAAGAATTTTTCAGGGACGACTATATAGCCCGGCCGTTTCGGCCGGCGAAATGACCGAACGCGCCCGGCGGGCGATCCGCGTCGGATCGGCCGCGTCACACATTCCTAAACACGAAAGGACCCGCGATGAAAACACTCCACACTCTAACCCGCGCGGCTCTTGCGCGGTGCTCGGCGTCGTTGCGTTCCTCTCCCAACCGGCTTGGGCACTCACGCCGTTTTCGGGCTTTGTACAATTGAATACTACTTCGGGGGAAGGCTTCGGACAATTTACCGTTCCGAGCAACCAGACCTTCGTCGTTGAATATGTCTCCGGACGCATATCGGTCCCCGTAGGCGCCCATATTATCGAAGCCATGATGTTCGAACAAGGCAACCCTGGGGCTGGAGTTGTGTATCCGACTCCTCAGTTGCTCTCGTCGGCCGTTCAAGACACCTATACCTTCAGCAACCTCGTACGCGCGTATCACACAGGAACAGTAAGCATTCTCGTAAGCGTGGACACATCTATCCAATCAAATATAACTTGGTCGACTACTGACTACTTGCTGCCAACGCTCACCGGCGATTACAGCGCCAACGGCACGGTGGGCGCGGACGATTATGTGGCCTACCGGAAGACGCTCAGCCAGTTCGGTCAGGGCCTGTTTGCCGACGACAACGAGAACAACAAGATCGACCCGCCCGACTACGGCGTGTGGCGCGCCAGTTTCGGCAACACTGGCGGCGGCAATCCGCCCATCCTGGCCGGCGCCGGCGTCCCCGAACCAACCACCGCCACGCTCGCCACGCTGACCGCGCTCGGTTGGATGTGTACCCGCCGACGCCGGTAACCTCATCAGCCGGCACGCGCTAGCGTCCGGTTTGTTCGGTTACGCACCACCAGAAACCGGGGGCTAACCGCCCCGCGGCTGAGAACGTGTTTTAGAATTGGGTGCCACTGGCTCCGCCAGTGCTCTGCCTGTCGAAGGCTTGTGGCGGAAAAGTTCGTACGAACATTCCAATGCCGGAAAATGAGAACAAGCTGGTTCGAACTCCCTGAGTTACCCCGCGCTGTGTCGTGCTTCATCCAAAGCACTCGCCGCGGCGAGTGGCACGCTACGCCGTTAACCCTTTTCCAATACCAGGCAACCGCGGATGAACGCAGATGGACGCAGATAGAAGGCGAGTGAAGACCACTACGCACTTACTCATCGATTGGAAACAATCTGCGTTTATCCGCGTTCATCTGCGGTTGCTTCGTAAAATAGGGTTAACGGCGTAGCGTGCCACCCGGGTATGATTGTGACTCTGCTGACGGCGTGTCAGAATGAACACGACTGTTACAGGGCTGACCTATTCGATACCGTGGCTACCGCACTTCTATGCAAAAACTTTGCCCTACGATTTTAGGCTTGCTTTTATCCGTCACGGCCTTCGCGGGTGAGCGGCCGAATATCTTGTGGATTACCTGTGAAGATATCAGTCCGAACCTAGGTTGCTATGGCGACAGCTATTCGGTGACGCCGAATCTCGATGCGCTCGCGGCGAAGGGAATGCGCTACACGAACGCGAACTCGAACGCACCCGTGTGCGCCGCAGCCCGCACGACGATCATCACCGGCGTGTACCCGCCTTCGACTGGGGCTGAACATATGCGCTCATTTGTGACGCTACCGGCGAACATCCGGCTGCTGCCGCAGTATTTGCACGACACGGGTTACTACACGACGAACAACAGCAAAGAAGACTACAACGTCGAGAAGCCGGGCAAGGTGTGGGACGAGTCGAGCGGCAAGGCCCATTGGAAGCATCGCGGCAAAGGGCAGCCGTTCTTTGCCGTGTTCAACTACACGATCACGCACGAGTCGCAGATTCGCAATGAGATGGACGATGCGAATCGGATTCATGATCCGGCCAAGGCGCGGGTGCCCGCGTATCATCCGGATACGCCCAAGGTGCGCCGCGACTGGGGCCAGTATTACGATCGGATCACGATGATAGACGAGCTGGCGGGCGCCAAATTGCAGGAGCTTGAAAAGGCCGGACTGGCGGACGAGACGATTGTGTTCTTCTACGGCGACCACGGCTCGGGGATGCCGCGAAGCAAGCGGTCGGCTTGCAACTCGGGGTTGAACGTGCCGTTCATCGTGTACTTTCCGCCAAAGTGGCGGAAGCTGGCGCCGAAGGAGTATCGGGAAGGGGAAACTTCGGACCGGTTGATTAGTTTCGTCGACTTGGCGCCAACGGTGTTGAGCCTGGCAGGAGTGAAAGCGCCGGAGTGGATGCAAGGGGCGGCGTTCTGTGGAGAGTACGAAGCGCCGGAGCCGGAGTTCAGCTACGGCTTCCGCGGTCGGATGGACGAGAGGATCGACCTGGTGCGAAGTGTGCGCGATAAGCGGTACATGTACGTGCGCAATTACATGCCGCATTTGCCGGCCGGGCAACATAACCAGTACATGTTCCAGACGCCAACGACGCGGGTGTGGCATCGATTGTTCGAACAAGGGAAGCTGAACGCGGCCCAAGCGGCGTTTTGGCAGCCGAAGGCAGTGGAGGAGTTGTACGACTTGCAGGCTGACCCAGATGAGGTTCACAATCTGGCCGATTCGCTTGAACATAGAGAAGTGTTGATGCGAATGCGCGAGGCGCAGGAGGCGTGGGAGAAGCGGATCAAGGATGTGGATTTCCTCTCGGAGTGGGAAATGCACGAGCGGGCGAAGGGATCGTCGCCTTATGAGGTTGGTCATGATCTGAAGAAGTATGATTTTGATGCCATCTTTGCCGCGGCGAATCTGGCGAGCTCGATGAAGGCGGAGAACTTGCCGGCGATTGTGAAGCTGCTCGAGAGCGAGGACTCGGGAGTGCGCTATTGGGGGGCGGTTGGTTTGTTGAGCCAAGGGAAGGCGGGTGTGGCGGCGGGGCGGGAGGAATTGGTGGCCGCGCTAAGCGACAAGTCGCCGATTGTTCGAGTGATGGCTGCGGAGGCGCTGGGGCGGTTTGGATCGAGTGACGATGCCGCGATGGCGCTGGAAGTGCTGTTGAAGTGTAGCCAGCCGTCGGAGGATGCGTATTTGACGACGGCCGCGTGGAACGCGTTGGACCATTTGGATGGCCGCGCTCTGCCAGCCAAAGCGAAGATTAAAGCGCTGTCGCCCGATCCGGTATCGCCGCCGCAGCGGTATGGCGGCTATGGTCGGCGGTTAAAGGAAGAAACAATGGCCGGGTTGAAGTAGAAGCGGTTTTAAAACCAACCGAATGAACCGGACGCTAGCGCGTGCCGGCTGATTGGATCAGCCGCGGGGCGCTAACCACCGGTTTTGAAACCACTTCTAGAAATTACTTTCCTTTGAAGGTCGCGTCTCGTATGCTATCGAAGTCGCGGGGGCAGCGAGCCGATGGCTTTCTGTTGGCGGGTTGGTCGTAGCGACGCTGTTTCAGCGGGGATAGACCCGCCGCTCGCTGTGGTGGTGCAGGCGTTATGGAACTTTGAGTAAAGAATTAATCTCATGTATAAGACGAGTGTGATCGCGATTCTGAGTGTGCTGCTACTTGGCAGCGTTCCCTGCATGATGAGCATTGCCAAGCCGTCGACGGATGAGGACGCGGAGATCAAGTCGCTGATTGAGAAAGGCGAGTTTGCCAAAGCGGAGAAGCTGCTGAAGGCGCAGATTTCGGACCCAGACGCGCCGGTGACGAGCGATGCTGCGATTCAATTGGAAGTGTTGCGCCGCGCACGATACGACTACGAGCTCGATGCCAAGAAAGTACTCGCGCAGATTCAGCAGTTCGTTCCGGGGGCAACGCAAGCCGATGTGGATCGTTGGCGCGAAGATGGCGATTTGCAATCGCGCGTGATTGATGGAGAAGTGCGATATTTTCGTCGTGGTGTGTCTAATCTGTTTCGCTTTAGCACTGATGCCAGAAAGAGGCGGAAGAGTCCGGTGGACCAGGAGAAGTTCAATACGCGTGCGCTTGTGGAAAAGATCGTGAAGAAGATGGAAGCTTCCGACGATGCGGAGCTGTTTCCAGTTAAGCATCACATCCACTATGAGTTGACGATCAAGCCGGACCATCCGCGGATGAAAGAGGGAGCCGTGGTGCGAGCGTGGCTGCCGTATCCGCAGGAGTATCGTCAACAGAAGGAAGTCAAGCTCATCAGCAGCGAGCCGCCTGTGGCGCATGTTTCCAGCGCGGATGCGCCGCAGCGAACGATCTATTTCGAACAGAAAATCGCTGATGCAACGAAGCCGGTGCGGATCGTGGCGGATTATGAGTTTTTGTCGAGCGCGTATTGCCCGAAGCTCTCGCCGGAAAAGGTCAAGCCGTACGATGTGAACGGCGAGGTCTATCGGAAGTTCACGGCCGAGCGGCCGCCGCATATTTTGTTTACGCCCGAAGTGAAGCAGCTTGCCCAGTCGATTGTCGGCGAGGAGACGAATCCTCTGAAAAAGGGGTTGCTGATTTTTCAGTGGGTTTCGAAGAACATCACTTGGGGCGTCGAGGAGGAATACAGCACGATTCCGAGTCTATCGGCGAAGGGGCTCAAGGCGCGGCGGGGCGACTGCGGCGTGCAGGGGACGAGCTTCATTACGCTATGCCGCGCGGTGGGAGTGCCGGCCCGGTGGCAGTCGGGTTGGCAGCTCAAGCCGAACCAATTGAATATGCACGACTGGGCGGAGATGTATGTCGAGCCTTGGGGTTGGCTGCCGGTGGATGCGTCGTGGGGGATGATGAAGAGCAAGAACCCGGCGGTGCGAGATTATTTCTGCGGCCACATCGATCCCTATCGGCTGGTCGTGAATTTGGATTATAGTCGGCCGCTCGATCCGCCGAAGCATAGCTTCCGTAGCGAACCGATCGACTTTCAGCGAGGCGAGGTGGAGATCGACGGTCACAACTTGTATTACGACGAATGGGACTACAAGTTTCACGTGAAGTCGACGGCGCTGGGAGACCCGGCGGGGAGCTATCAAGCAGACGGTAGCTTGTAGAGCGTTTTTCGGAAGAATGTACGAAGGGTACCAGGGGCAACGCCCCAGTTTTCCGCTACTACAGAGGCGTTGCCCCTGGCACCCCGATTTACGGCAAGTGGTATGGAGTTTAGTCTGTGTTGAAATCACGGACTGAAGTCCATGCTACGTTTTTGTGGCGCGTGCATTTCCGCGGGGGAGTGGTTAAAATGGAGGGCTACGCACAGGGGTCTACCAAGCCGGCTCTCACCTTGGGCCGCAGCAGGCGGTAGGCCGTCCGTCAGGAGGCGTTTCCATGTTGGACATTCTTGGCCAAGGCTCTGCGACGACCTGCAACGGGACGACGCGGCGTGACTTCTTGAAGGTCGGCGCGTTGGGGGCGATCGGTTTTTCGCTCGCCGACTTCTTTGCAGCTCAGGCAGCGGGGCGGGTGATCGGGCGCGACGAGCGGTCGTGCATCATGATCTTCAATCTGGGCGCGCCGAGCCAGCTCGATACGTTCGACATGAAGCCGGACGCGCCGGCCGAGATTCGTGGGCCATTCAAGCCGATTTCGACGAAGTCGCCCGACATCCAGATTTCGGAGATCTTTCCGCTCCATGCGAAGGTGGCCGACAAGTTTTCGCTCGTGCGGTCGTGTCATCATGGCGGCGCGGCGGTGCATGATGCGGGTTGGCAGGTGATGCAGACGGGTCGAGTGTTTACGGGTGGCGTGAATACGCCACATGTGGGATCGGTCGTGAGCGCGCTGATGGGGCGGAGGTCTGACCTGCCCTCGTTCGTCGTGCTCCCACAAACGATGGGGCGAGGCGGCGGCAATTTGCCGAACGGGCAGGCAGGCGGTTTCTTAGGTAAGGCGAACGATCCGTTTTCGTTGATGGCCGATCCGTCGCAGCCGAATTTCAAGGTGCCCGATTTATTGCCGCCCGTGGAGTTCGACGCGGCCCGATTGGAGCGACGACAGAAGTTGCGGCAGGTGGTCGACTCGGCCGTGAAGGATTTCGAGGAGAGCGAGAATGCCAAGCTAATGGATGAGAATTTCCACGCGGCGTTTCGGCTGATGTCGAGCCGCGAGGCGCGCGAGGCGTTCGATCTGTCGAAGGAGTCGGCGGCGACTCGTGAACGGTATGGCATGAATCGGTTTGGTCAGTGCTGCTTGCTCGCGCGGCGGCTGGTGGAGGCAGGAGTGCGGTTCGTGACGATCAATACTTTTTTAACCGTCTTCGACGAAATCACGTGGGACATCCACGGCACGAAGCCCTTCACGTCGATCGAGGGCATGAAGAACGTCGTCGCGCCGATGTACGACAAGGCGTATAGCGCTCTGATTGAAGACCTTGATCAGCGTGGGATGCTTGACGGGACACTCGTGTGCAACCTGGCCGAGTTTGGTCGTACACCACGGGTGAACCCGGCGGGCGGGCGCGATCATTGGCCGCAGTGCTTTACGTGCTACTTTGCGGGTGGCGGTGTGCAGGGTGGGCGCGTCGTGGGGGCGAGCGATCCGATCGGCGCGGTGCCGGCGGACCGGCCGGTGGAGCCGGCGGATGTGGTGGCGACGATTTTCCACAGCCTGGGGTTGAACGTGGAGCGGACGTTGCCAGGACCGGCGGGTCGGCCGTTTCCGTTGGTCGATTTTGGGCATCGGGAGATACAGGAATTGTTTTAGGGTGTGTAAGAAGTCTCACGCAGAGGCGGAGGGGGCGCGGAGGTAGGAAAAAGGGAAATTCAGTCGGGGGTGCCATGCCCACGGCTTTGCGTGGGCATGCCAAAGCATGGCCACTCCGAGCAGTGGCCATGGCACCCGAAGGCTCATTGGCTACGCAGTTATCAATAGTGTTCCAATTCCCTCCTTTTCTCCCTCCTCCGCGCCCCCTGCGCCTCTGCGTGAGACTGTTTGGTTTGCTTGATCGAGTCGAATCAATGGATCGTTTCAATTTTATCCGCTGCTTGGAACTAGGCGCCGTCATCGGTGTCCTGTTCGTTTGCGCTTCAGTGCAGGCTGCGACTGATTCGTATTCATTGATTCCGGCCGAGACGGCGCTGACGGGGCCGCACGCGCGGCAGCAATTGCTTGTCGAGAGTGTCGCGAAGCAGCAATTTACGGGCGACAAGACCGCGGCGGCGAAGTTTGCCTCCAGCGATCCGGCGATTGCGACGGTCGACGAGAGCGGCGTCGTCCGTCCGGTGAAAAACGGCGAGGCGACGATCACGGCGACTGTCGACGGCCAAGCTTCGACCGCGAAGGTTAGCGTGACGGGCATGGAGCTTCCCGCCGCGTACAGCTTTCGCAACGATGTGCAGCCGGTGCTGGCCAAGATGGGGTGCAGCATGGGCGCGTGTCATGGGGCGCTCGCAGGCAAGGGCGGTTTCAAGCTGTCACTGCGCGGCTACGATTCGACGGTCGATTTTCAAACGATCACGCGCGGCGCGCGTGGCCGGCGGATCGAGCCGACGGATCCGGGCAGCAGTCTACTGTTGATGAAGCCGACGATGGCCGCGCCACACAAGGGGGGCTTGCGGTTTGAGGTCGATTCACCGGCTTATGAAATCCTCTCGCAGTGGATTGCCGAGGGAGCTGCGGGGCCGCGCGATGAGGATCCGCTCGTGGTGGAGTTGGAAGTGTTTCCGGCGGAGGTGACGTTGAAGCCGGGCGACGAGCAGCGAGTGGTCGTGCGTGCCAAGTATACGGACGGCAGCGTGCGCGATGTGACGCCCTGGGCGAAGTTTGCGTCGGCCAACGAGGCGGTGGCGACCGTCGACGACGATGGGCATATCAAGGTGATTGGTCACGGCGGCGGAGCGGTGACGGTGTGGTATTCGAGCAAAGTGGCAAATCTACGGATCACGTCGCCGTACGATGCGGCAGTTGCCGACGAAGTGTTTGCGAAGGCGCCGCGAAAGAATTTCATCGACGAGCTGAACTTGAAGCAATTGCAGCTCTTGCGATTGCCGCCGTCGCCACTGGCGGATGATGCGACGTTCGTTCGGCGGGCGTTCCTTGATACGATCGGGAAGCTGCCGACGGCGGAGGAGGTGCGTGCGTTTATCGCCGATCCGAAGGTGGACAAGCGGGATCGACTGATCGATTCGCTGCTCGCGCGGCCGGAGTTTGTGGATTATTGGGCGTATCAATGGTCGGATGTGCTGCTCGTGAATGGGAGCTTGCTGCGACCGGAGGCAGTGAAGGCTTTTTACGGTTGGATTCGTAAGCGGGTCGAAGAGAATGCGCCGTGGGATGAATTTGCGCGGCAGGTCGTAACCGCGCGCGGCAGTAGCTTTGAGAATGGGGCGACGAATTTCTACGCGTTGCACCAAGATGCCGAGTCGATGACGGAGAACGTGAGCCAGGCGTTTTTGGGGCTCTCGATCGGGTGTGCGAAGTGTCACAACCATCCGCTGGAAAAATGGACGAACGACCAGTACTACGCGATGGCCAACCTCTTCGCGCGGGTGCGGGCGAAGGGATGGGGCGGCGAGCCGCGGAATGGGGATGGGGCGCGGACGTTGTTCGTGGCCGACCAGGGCGATTTGGTGCAGCCGTCGAAAGGCGTCCCGCAGCCCGCGGCTCCGCTGGACGCTAAGCCGCTAGCGGCGGATGGGGTGGAGGATCGAAGGGAGTATTTGGCGGAGTGGTTAACGTCGCCGGCGAATCCTTACTTTTCGCGGGCGATTACGAATCGGGTGTGGGCTAACTTTTTTGGCGCGGGGTTGATCGAGCCGGTTGACGATCTGCGGCTCTCGAACCCAGCGAGCAACGAGGAGCTATTGGCCGCGGCGTCTAAGTTTCTGGTCGACAATCAGTACGACTTGAAGGCGCTGATGCGTGAGATTCTGCGGTCGACAACCTATCAGCGTAGCAGCGTTCCGATCGGAGCGAGTCGCGACGACACACGAAACTACTCGCATTGCTGTCCGAAGCGGCTGATGGCCGAGGTTTCACTTGATGCGATTTCGCAAGTGACGGCGGTGCCAACGGAGTTCACGGAGATTGAGTTTCCGGGGGCAGACAAGGAGAAAACAGCGTTTTACGCCAAGGGGACGCGGGCTGTGCAGTTGTACGATTCAGCCGTGGTGTCGCGGTTTTTGCGCACGTTTGGCCGTAATCAGCGCGTGATTACGTGCCAGTGCGAGCGGTCGAACGAGCCGAGCCTGGTGCAAGCGCTCCATATTTCTAACGGCGATACGATTCTCAAGAAGCTCGAAGCGAAAGACGGCAAGATCGAATCGCTGGTGGCGAGCAAGCTGCCGAACTATCGGATCGTGGAGGAGTTGTATTTGTCGGCATTGTCGCGTTATCCGACGGATCGCGAAATGGGGCCGCTGCTCGCGACGCTGAACGACGCGCCGGAGAAGGATCGTCGAGCGGTGTTGGAAGATGTGTATTGGGCGGTGCTGAGCAGCCGGGAGTTTTTGTTTAATCATTAAGTTGAAACGCATTTCACTAGCCACAAAAAACACGAAAAGACACGAAAATGAGAAGCTGATAGACCAGACCCCAGGGTCTACATTTGTTTGTTTTCGTGACTTTTTGTGTTTTTTGTGGCTACTTAAATCTTCGACGCGCTTCATGCGACTACCAAGAATATTATTCGTGGCCATCGGGTTGTCACTCGCGCTAGTGCCATGCGCCGGCGCGGAGACGAAGTCGCCGGATTACACGAAGGATGTCGTGCCGATTTTCGCCAAGTATTGTTCCGGTTGCCATAACGACAGCGATCTCGATGGCGAGCTGTCTCTCGTGTCGTTTGCCAAGTTGCAAAAGGGGGGTGAGAAGGGGGCGGTGATCATCCCCAATCGCGCGGATGCCAGTTTGCTGATTCGGATGGTAACAGGCGAGGTCGAGCCGGCGATGCCGCCGAAGGATAATCCGCAGCCGACGGAGGCGGAGATCGGCGTGTTGCGTGCCTGGATTGATGCTGGCGCGCACGGTCCCGATGGCGAGGAGTCCGATTACCCGGAGCTTTCCACGCCGAAGATCACGCCAGTCGCGGGTGTGCATCCATATCTGACGAGTCTTGCGCTGTCGCCCGATGGCAAGCAGTTGGCACTAGGTCGGTACCGGCATGTCGAACTGGTCGATTTGGCGACTGGAAAAACGATTGCGAAGACGAAAGAGTTGCCCGGCAAGGTGAATAGCGTTGCATATTCGGCCGATGGCCAGATGTTTGTCGCGGCGTCGGGTATTCCCGGTTTATATGGCGCGGCGACGATTTGCAAGTCGCCGGATGGCACCGTCGTTTCGCAAATCAAAGGTCACAAGGACGCGCTGTACGACGCTTGTTTCGATCCGCAGGGTAAGCTGCTCGCCACGTGCAGCTACGACCGTGAGATCAACTTGTGGTCGGTCGAGACTGGCAAACTCGTTCGCACGCTCACGGGCCACAACGGTGCGGTTAACGATTTGGAGTTTTCGAAAGATGGCAATGTTCTGGCGAGTGCGAGTGCCGATGCGACAGTGAAGCTCTGGAAGGTGAAAACAGGCGAGCGGCTCGACACGCTGGGCCAACCCGAATCGGAGCAGTGTGCCGTCGCGTTTACGCCAGATGGCAACGCCGTGGTGGCGGGGGGCGCCGATCGGCAGTTGCGGCTGTGGCAATTCGTTTCGCGCGAGCGGCCGGAGATCAACCCGCTCAAGTTTTCGCAGACATCGCATGAGAGTGCGATCGTCAAGTTGGCGTTTTCGCCGAATGGCCGGCGGCTTGTGTCGGCATCCGAGGGGCGCGAGTTGGTGTTGTGGGATGTGGTCGAGTTGACGCCGATCCAGCGCTTCGAGATGCAGCCCGATGTGGTGACCGGACTGGCCTTCGAACCGGGCGGTGGCGGTTTCTATGTGGCCCGGATTGACGGGTCGTGGAAGCGTTATGCTGTGCCACAAAGCGACGCCAAAATCGCGGTAAGCAACGAGAAGCCGGCTACGATGGTTGCAGCGACCGCGATGGACGACAAGACAAAGCCAGCCGAGGTCGCTGAACAAGAGCCAAACAACGCGTCGAGCGCGGCCAATCCGATTTCTGCAAATTCGATTGTCAGCGGCGTCATCGGTGCCGGCAAGAAAGATGGGGATGCAGACACCGATCTTTACCGTTTCCCCGCCAGACAAGGCGAGAAGCTGGTTCTGGAGATCAAGGCGGCCCGGGATAAGTCGCCACTCGATTCGAAATTGGAAGTGCTCGACGCAGCCGGAAGTCCCATCCCGCGAGTTTTGTTGCAGGCGGTGCGGACCTCGTATATCACGTTTCGAGGCCACAATTCGACCGACCGCAACGATTTTCGCCTGCATGGGGCGGCCGACATGGAGTTCAACGAGTATCTCTATGCCAATGGCGAAGTGATGAGGCTCTGGCTGAACCCGCGCGGGCCGGACTCGGGCTTCCTCGTTTATCCCGGTTACAGCGGGAACCGTTTCACCTATTTCGGCACGACCGCGATCACGCACGCGCTCAATGAAACGTGCTACATCGTCGAGCCGCATCGGCCGGACGAGAAGTTGATTCCCAACGGGCTGCCGCAGTATACGTTGTACTATGAAAATGACGATGAGGAGCGGCGCAAGATGGGGAGCGACTCGCGGATTGCATTTATCGCGCCAGCCGACGGGAATTATCTGGTGCGGGTGTCGGATGTGCGCGGCATGGGGGGCGACAATTACAAGTATCAATTGACGGTGCGTTCGCCTCGGCCTGGTTTTATGGTCAGCATGACGGGGAAGGATCGTACGGTGAACGCCGGGAGCGGCAAGGAGTTTGCGGCGGTCGTGACGCGGCAGGATGAGTTCGACGGTGAAATCAAAATCGAGTTCAAGAACTTGCCGCCCGGTTTTCATGTGACGTCACCTCTTACGATTCAAGCGGGACAGACGACGGCGTATGGCGTGTTGTCGGCCGATCCCGACGCACCACTGCCGACGCCGGAGAACAGCAAGAAGGCTCGCGTGGTCGCCTCGGCGATGGTGAACGGCAAGTTGGTGAAGCAGAAGCCGCTGGAGTTTGGCGAGATCAAGTTGGCGCCGAAGCCGAAGCTCTTGATTCGCGTGTTGCCCAATCTGCGGGGCCGATCCCAAGCGGATTCAACGAAGGCACCGGGCAGCAAACCTGTCGAGCTGTACATTTCACCTGGTGAAACGATTGCCGCGACGGTGCAGATCGAGCGTAACGGCTATGAGGGCGAAGTGAAATTCGGCACGGAGTTCGCCGGCCGCAATTTGCCGCATGGCGTGTATGTCGATAACATCGGGCTCAACGGCGTGACGCTGCTCAGCGGCGACAATGAGCGGACGTTCTTCCTCACGGCCCGCAAGTGGGTGCCGGAGCAAACGCGGTATTTCCATCTTCGCTCGGCCGAAGAAGGCAATCAGACGAGCTTGCCGGTGATTTTGCATGTTCGCAAAGGTGCGGGTGAGCCGTCGTCCACGACCAATTCTGTCGCCGCGTCCCCCGAGGCGAATTAGAGCGCATTTTGCTCTCAAGCGGGGTGGCTGGGGCCGAGGCGTAGCCGAGCCCCCAGCGGTGCGGCTGGGGGGCTCGTTGATGCTCGACCTAAGCCACCCAATTGAGTAGTAATTCCAAAAGCACTCTTATGTGCTATTCGGTTTATTGTGGTGGTTAAGCTTGCTGGTGTTGGACGGCGTGGCCGCCGCCGCTAACTACAGAGTACATAAGAGTGGTCGGTGGGGCGGGCGATCTACCAGCGTACTTCTTGAAGATACCGTACACTCTGCGGGATTTGTTGCTCGCTCGTTGGCGATTCATCTTCGAGGAAGTACCACTTTACGCCCGACTTCGCGGCGGCGGGCAGCACCCGGCGGTACTCGATCTGGCCGGTGCCCATCGCGACGTCGTTTTTCACATCTGTGCCGCCGGTGAGCAGGTTGATCGGGGTGCCGATTCGCATGTCTTTCAGGTGAACCAGGTCGAACCGGCCTTTGTATTTCTCGAACAATTCGGCCGGTTTTTGGCCGCCGTGGACGACCCAGAAGACGTCCATTTCGTGGGTGACGAACTCGGGCTTGGTCTCGGCCATCAACAGGTCGAAAAGATTTCCCGAACCATGCGGTTGAAACTCGAAGCCGTGGGTGTGGTAGAAGAACTTGATGCCATGCTTGGCGAGTATTTCGCCCGTTTTGTTGAACATGTGGGCGGCCTCGCGGCAGTCTTTTTCGGTGAATGCGCCGCTGTGGGGAATCCATGCACAGCCGGCATATTGGACGCCGAGCGCCTTGGCGTCGCGCACGACCTTATCTAACTGGTCGCGAAACTCGTCGTAGGAGAAATGGGCGCTGATGGCGGTGAGGCCGCGGGCTTCGAGTTCCTTCTTGAATTTCTCCGGCGCGAGGCCGTAAGTGCCGGCCGTTTCGACATTCTTGAAGCCCATGTCGCGAACTTTGTCGAGCGTTCCGGGCATGTCTTTGGCGAATTGATCGCGAAGGCTGAAGAGTTGCAGGCCGAGGCGGCTTTCGTCGAATCGAGACGAAGCGTCGCTCGATGTTGCATCGGTGGCCTGTGCGGGAGCAATCATCACGAGGGTCAGAAGCGCACCAAGAATTGCATTCAACTTTAGCATGGGAGTGTATCTCTAAAGGAGCGAGAACAGTTGTTGCCAAAGCCTTTTATAGCGTGAGGTCGGCTTGGTCGCCAGTTTCGGCGGATGGTATTAGGCCGACGGTGGCGAGAGCCTTGAGATATTCGGCATAATGGTTCAGGTTTTCGAGCGATGTGAGCTGCGGATCGACCTCGCGCAGGTTGTCGAAGGGCACTGTCCGTGTGGTGATCGACTCGAACAGGAGTTGCGCCCGGAGGCGGTCTGCGTTGAGCAAGGCTTGAATGTGCGGAAGTACGCGCGGGCGGTAGGCGGCCGCGAGGGGATGGTAGTGCTGGCCATCAAATGGTACGGCAGCGTCATAGTCGCCGAGTAACTGAAACATCCGCTCGACAAACGTGGGGACGAGCAGCGGGACGTCGCAGCCCGTGGCGTATACAGCATCGACTCGATCGCCGATCGCGCGGAGGCCAGTGGCCAGGCCTTGAAGAGGGCCGCGATATTCTTGGTCGTCGCGAGCGATTGCAATGTCTTGGGGTAGCGTTGGAAGTGGCTGATTGGGGGCTGCGACAACAACCATGTGTTTCGGCCGAATGACACTGCTGAGCAGGCGTACGACGCGTTGAAGCATTAGCTCGTCGCCGAACGGAAGGGTGGCTTTGTCGTGTCCCATTCGGCTTGATCGGCCGCCGCAGAGGATGATTGCGCCTGTTTGCATGGGGGTGGTTCGATGCCGCTGGCGTTACGGAACACGCATTTAGCCCCCGGTCAATGACCGGGGGCTAATTAGTGGCGACCGGGGGCTAAATGCGTACGGCGGTGGATGGGCGGTTGGTCCATGGCCGCCGCGGGTAGCACGCTGAGGTGGACCCAAATAGAATCGAACTTTCACCCTCACCCTACCCATATCAACCGGCCATGTCGATTGTGCTGACCTATCGCGGCGAGACTTTGCTGCCCGTCGAAATCGAGGGGCTCACGCCCGACTGGGCGTGTGACAAGAGTCTAGCCGAGATCGAGCGGTTCGAGATTTTCCATGGCAACGTGAAGCTGACGTTGGCGGAGATGTTTTCGGTGTCGGGCGAGGCTAGCGACAAGCGATTCGACTTCGAAGGCGATCTTGGCGGCGTGCATTGGATTGGCGCCCAGATGCGGTCGGGACAGATTCACGTGCATGGAAATGTCGGCCGGCACCTGGGCGGCGATCTGCGTGGCGGCGAGATTGTGGTCAACGGAGACGCGTCCGACTGGGTCGGGTGTGAGATGCGCGGGGGGCGGATTCATGTTCGTGGCAGCGCGGGGAGCTTCGTTGGCGCTGCCTATCGTGGCTCGGCGCAAGGAATGCGCGGCGGTACGATCATCGTCGATGGCAAGGTAGGAACCGAAACGGGTTGGTTAATGAACGAGGGAGTGATTGCCGTCGGTGGCGATGCCGGCGACATGATCGGCTTCAACATGGTGGGCGGTGCAATCCTGGTGTTGGGCAATGCAGGTATCCGACCCGGCGCGGGGATGGTGGGCGGCAAGATTGCGCTGGGCGGCGCTGTATCGCCCAAGCTGTTGTCGAGTTTTCGGCTGGATCGCAGTGGGAAGCCCGAGCAATTGGCTCTGGTCGTGAAAGAGCTAGGGGAGGGGATAGCGGCGCGATTCGAGCAAATGTTGGCAGCGGAAATGGCGGTTTATCTTGGTGATCAACTGGTTGAAGGGGCGGGGGAGATCTTCTTGCCGCTTTAGTCGGTAGGGTGGGTGCTTCTTGCACTCACCGTTCCCTTTTAACTCCAAGCTCACCAAGCCGGTGACCGTAATTCGTGGGTGCGAGTACCCCACGCTACTTATTGATTTGTGCGGTGATCGCTCGCAGCACGTCTTCGTCGGTTGGTAGTGTTGTGTCGATCAGCTTGCGGATGGGGATGGGAACCTCGTCCATTCGATATACGGTACCAGACGCGTGGATGCCGTAGATGGCCGTGGTGAATTGCACGGTAGCGGTGAAAGCCGGTGTGGCATTTGGATAGTCGAGCACGATTGTCGGGAGTGTTTTAAGAGTATGTTGGGCTTCTGGCGATAGATCGGTAAAGGGACCGGAGCCGACCAGCAGGCAGGCGTCGACTTCGCGTCGTTCCAGGAGTTCGTTCGCTGTGTATTCACCGGGACTGTAACGCGGGTAGCCACGCGAGAGATTCACGGCGAAGGGGAAGCCGGTGAGCCAGCAGAGGACGGCGTCGGCCCCGGCGACGTCGCCCGGTATCCGCAAGCGGCGAGCGACGAATCGCGTGAAGCCATTGAGGTCTTTGACGAGCAACAGGAGCGCTTCGACGTTCGCATGACCGATGCCGCTTTGGGCGAGGCCCAGGCCGAAGAACACGGCTCCGTAGCGGCAGGTCGACATCTGCTGGGCGAGCTGACGCAACTGATCGTGGGGCACGCCGACGTCGGCCGACTCGGGCAACTCGATGCCGCGCAGGAGTTGGCGCAGGGCCCAGATTGCCTCGAAGTCGGAGCCTGGGTGAATCTTGATGAACGTGTTTGCCAATCGGCTGGTTTCCGTTTCTTCGGAATCGATGACGATTACATGCCGATCGGCTCGGCCATTCGGAATGAACAGGCCAGTCGCATCGACGCTGTAGCGTTCGAAGTGGCGGGGGTGGCTGGTGGCGGGATCGGCGCCCCAGAAGATGACCAGATCGGCGCGATTCTTCACCTCGCCTAACGAGCAAGTCGATTCGCCTACTTGTTGAATGGCCATGATCGAAGGGCCGTGGCAGATCGAGGCGGTGGTGTCGATCGTGGCGCCGATGCGATCGGCCAGGAGCGTCGCGGCCCGCTGGCCGCCGGTGCTGCTGCGCGAGAGTCCCCAGATAAGAGGGGCGCGGCTGTGACTCAGAATGTTCGCGGCTTTGGCGATAGCGTCGTCGAGCGGCACTGGCTGGTGGTCGATGCTCGCGACTGGTCGCTCCGGTAAATTCGACAGTGCTGCGAACCAGGGCTCGGCCAGTTGGCATGCGCCTTCGACCGCGGTGAGTCGCGAGCCAGAGAACGTCAGTCGTAGGTCGTCGCAGACGCATCCACAGACGGTGCAAGCGACGTCGGAAAACGTTTGCGGTGAATCGGTCTGATGGGGTTCCAACACAATCACAATGAGCGAGTAACAAATTGCTTAATATCAAAGGCACGACTATCATCGTACACAGTGACTGCCTGTTCAAGCAGCAGGCACCACAACGACACAACGAGCACGACGAAGGAATGCCTCAGAATAACTTCGGCGGATGGGATTCACCACGGAGACACGGAGGACACGGAGAAGATAGAAGGAGAAAACAAAGAACACAAATCACCACTAATCAATCAGAATGCAGGAAAAGCTGAAATTAGTCTTTTCTAGCTATCAGCGGAGATTAGCAAAGATTAGTGTTCCTTTTTCCAGTATTTCTTCCCCGTGTCTCCGTGTCTCCGTGGTTATTCTGAAAATGGGAAGTTATTGTTGAGGCGTTCTTAGTGTCCACGTCGTGTTCGTCGTGTCGTCGTGGTTAATCTCATTGGTTCAAGCTAAACGCTCGGATGCCCGACCTGATCAAAATCTCGCGTGGTACCGTTTACGACCCGGCGAACGGAATCGATGGCGAGGTGCGCGATATTTGGGTGTCGGGCGGCAAGATCGTGGCCGCGCCGTCTGATCCTGTGGTTCGCCCGGCGCGGGTGATCGATGCCCAGGGCCTTGTCGTCATGCCCGGAGGCGTCGATATGCATTGCCATATCGCGGGCCCCAAGGTAAACGTTGCTCGTAAGATGCGGCCGGAGGAGAAACGCCGAACCCAAGTGCTGCCAAGGACGGCGACTACCCACAGCGGCACGTTGGGAAGCGTGCCGAGCACCTTCGCGACGGGCTACAAGTATGCGGGCATGGGCTACACGACCGCATTTGACGCGGCGGTTCCACCGCTCGGCGCGCGACATGCGCACGAGGAGTTTGAGGATACGCCTTGCATCGACAAAGGCTTTTATGTCCTCATGGGGAACAATCATTATCTGATGCGGTCGATTCAAGAGAGGGAGCCGCAGAAGGTGAAGGCCTTCATCGCGTGGCTGCTCGGTGTGACGAAGGGATACGCGCCGAAACTCGTCAACCCGGGCGGGGTCGAGATTTGGAAGAGCCATCAGGGAGGCAACGCCCATGGTCTGGATGATGTGGTCGATCATTTCGACGTGACTCCGCGACAGATCATTCGCGGCGTCGTTCAGGCGTCGGCCGAGTTGGGGTTGCCACACCCGGTTCATATTCACTGCAACAACCTGGGTGTACCGGGTAACTGGCAGACGACGCTCGAGACGATGAAGGCCTTCGAAGGCCAGCGAGCGCACATCACGCACGCCCAGTTTCATAGCTACGGCGGCGGCGAAGGGGACGAGAACACATTCAACAGCAAAGTGCAGTCGCTCGCCGAATATGTAAACTCCCACGAGAACGTAACGCTCGACGTCGGTCAGGTGCTGTTCGGCGAGACGACGAGCATGACGGGGGACGGGCCGCTCGGGTATTACCTGGCCAATATCTTTAAAAGCAAGTGGTTTAGCTGCGATACCGAGATGGAAGGGGGCTGCGGTATTACGCCGATCAAGTATCGCAACAAGTCGCTGGTCCATTCGATTCAATGGGCGATCGGGCTCGAGTGGTACCTATTGGTCAATGATCCGTGGCGAGTGGCGATGAGCACCGATCACCCGAACGGCGGATCGTTTCTGGCGTATCCACAGATCATTCGCTTGCTGATGGATCGGACTTATCGCCGCGATGTGCTCAAGAAGTGCTCGGCTAAAGTGGTCGAGCGGACAATCCTCGCCGATCTGGATCGAGAGTACACGCTGAACGAGATTGCGATCATCACACGCGCCGGGCCAGCCAGGATTCTGGGCCTCACAAACAAAGGCCACTTGGGGCCAGGCGCCGATGCCGACATTACGATCTACACGCCGCACGAAAACAAAGAGGCGATGTTCGAGTTGCCGCGCGTGGTGATCAAATCGGGCCGCGTGGTGATCGAGAACGGCGAAATGCGCGATCCGTTCATTGGGAAGACGCTGCATGTGGCGCCTGAGTACGATCGGGACGTCGAACCCGATATCCGCGAGTGGTTTGAGGAGTATTACTCCATCGGCTGGCGGAATTACCCGGTCGACGCCAGCTACCTGCACGAGGCCGAGGCCGTGCCGATGGTTTCTTAGAGCGCGTTGTGGATTGCGTGGATTTATTGGCCACGAAAAACACGAAAATGCACGAAGAGTTTTGGTGTCTTTTCGTGGCTACTCCATCCGACTTCGTTTGGACGTGGCTTTTGTTAAGGAATTCACGCAGAGGCGCGAGACTGATAATGTTGTGCCTTTTAATGATGCCTGCGCAGCAAATGACACCACGGAATTAGGGTGCCATGCCCACGGCTTTGCGTGGGCATGCCGAAATGCGGTGGAAACATGGCCACTCCAAGCAGTGGCCATGGCACCC
>CAZJWY010000102.1:0-11765 GCA_964549545.1 uncultured Planctomycetaceae bacterium
GGCACAGAGGACACAGAGAAAAAATGCAGGAGGCAAGAGCACTAATCTTCGCTGATTCCCGCTCATAACGAGAAAAGACTCTTTCCGTCTCTTCCTGTCTTCTGATTGATTCGCTTGGATGAGTGACCATTCATGCTCTTCGTTTTCTCCTTTGGTCTTCTCCGTGTCCTCTGTGCCTCTGTGGTTATTCCAGAAATAGGGCAGTTAGTTTTGAGTCGTCCCTAAGTAGCCGGAGTGCCACGCTCCCCGGGCCGTCCGTAACGCGCTAGCGTCCGGTTCTCAGAACTTGCAAAAATGCGTGTTCGAGGGATGCCTACCCCAGGCACTCGCACGGAAAAGCGTAAGCTGCCTGGGTGCTCCAAAGTTATTTCCCTCCGCGTTCTCTGCCCATAAGGTCATGCTGGCTCGGTCGTCGGAAGCGTCAATCTGGTGTTTTTCGCTGGCGGAGCTATACTGCGGGCATCGGCCTGGAGATGCCTCCAGGTGCAGGCGAATCTCTTCCAAGGTAATGCGGTAACCCACGATCAGCGAGCCGCAGGTTTATTCCGGCGGATTTCGGACAGCGGGGATGAACCCCCGACGCTCGCAGTTGTGCGTTCAGTCTCGAAAAAAGGTAAAAGCCTATGAGACCTTGTCGAACTTGGTTGGTGCAGGGCGGTTTCAGTCATCTAGGAGCCGCGAGCCGAACAGCTCCTGATGCTGCCGAAGGTCGGCCTCGGCTCGGCCGACCTACTGCGAGCGGTTTCACGTTGGTCGAGCTATTGGTCGTGATCGCGATCATCGGAATTCTTGTCGCGCTGTTGTTGCCGGCGATTCAAGCCGCCCGCGAGGCGGGGCGCCGCGCTACGTGCCAGAACACGATCCGGCAGTGGGGCGTCGCGATGCAGAACTATCATTCGGCGCTCAACCGGCTGCCGGAGCCTCTGCGGACGAACCCGCGGCGAGTGTGGGTGGTTTATACGTGGTCGTATCTAGAGAGCGCGAACCACGCGGCGTTATTTGATCAGAAGATGCATTTCTACCAAGAGCCTAATACGTACCAGAATGATACGAGAGGCATTTACGCCAAACCCGAGCCGGTCTACTACTGCCCGAGCGATCGACCGGGCGCGATGTGGCGAGGAGATCCTTACTGGCGATGTCGCGGAAATTACGTGATCAACTGGGGCCACTTGGCATTGCCAGGCGCTCCACCGTACAATCCGCCCGATCCGACTTGGACTTCTAAATACGGTTTAGCCCCATTCGGCCTGCAAGATTTTGCCACTGCGACGATGCCTCGAGTGACGCGCTTCAAGGATTTTACGGACGGCACATCGCACACGATGCTCCTCTCGGAAGTGATCATGACGGCGAACGACGACACCTACGATATCCGCGGCGACTTTCTCAACGATGGCGAAGGGTGTACGCAGTATATGACGATCGACACACCCAATAGCGGAACAGATGTGACGCCGTACATGAACCCCACGCCCGCTTTGCAGGAGAACCCGCCGGGCATTCAGGGCGCATACGCGAAGAAATCCGCACGGAGTCGCCATCCGGGTGGCGTGAATGTGATCTTTGCCGATAGCTCGTTGCGATTCATTCAAAACGACATTTCGCTCGCAGCCTGGCGAGCGATGGGCACCATGAACGGCAGCGAAGTGTTGCCCGACGAAAACTGAGCCCCACCTGTGAAAAATTTCCTGCCTGCCATCGAGTGAGCGGTTGATGCAAATGAAGCCGGTTGTTTTCTGCTTTTCGCTGTGTTGCGTGCTGATTAGCCTTGCGGCCGGTTGCTCCGGCGACACCAAGAGCGGTGTGGTAAGCGGCAACATTACGTTCGATGGCGCACCATTGAAATCGGGCATCATTCGTTTCGACCCGGTGGATGGACACGCGGCTACGGCCGAGGCGATCATTACCGACGGAAAGTTTTCAGCCGAGGTTCCGCCAGGTGAGAAACGAGTTTCGATCACGTCCGCCAAGGTCGTCGGCAAGAAGAAAATGTACGACACGCCCGACAGCCCCGTGATCGATCTTACGGAAGAGCTACTGCCCAAGCGTTACAACGCCAATTCCGAACTCAAGCTCACGGTGAAGCTCGGCAAGCAAGACGCCGACCCAAACTTCGATCTGAAAAGCAAGTAAGGCAAAGCACGCAGCAACGCTATTCTCTTCGGAGCGCTCAGCGGCGATAACTACGGCATGAACAAAATCGCCCTGGCCGTTATCGTCACCATTGTTTTTAGCGTGATCGGCGTCGTCGGCGATTATTTTCTCAAGCTGGCCAGTGCAAAAGAGCAGGCTCTCAAGTCGCTGGAGTTCTACATTGGGTTCGCGCTCTACGGCTCGACCGCGTTCGGCTGGGTCTTTGTCATGCGGCACCTCAAGCTCGCGACCGTGGGCGCGGTCTACTGCGTTTCGATGGTGCTGCTCCTGACGGCCATCGGAGTTTTCCGGTTCAAAGAGTCGCTGAGCAGTGCTGAAATTCTTGGTCTCGTAATGGCCGTGGGGTCGCTGTTGTTGCTTACGCGGTTCAATTAGACAGAGCTATTGAGAGGAGAGTGGCCACGAAAAGCACAAAAAGGCACGAAAAGCAGGATCGCCTGAAGATTGCGAACGTCTTACATGATTTTTTTCGTGTCTTTTTGTGTTTTTCGTGGCTATCAAATGGCTAGTTTGAGGTGAAAAGGAGTTCTTGCGATGAACAGCCCGATCAAGGTAACCGAAACACAAAGTGTGCTGCAAAGCTCATTGGGCAAGTCGGCAAGCGAGTTGACGGCCCGCGACGGCATCGCGGCCATGTGCGATTTCTACACGGATATGCGCGTCGACGGCGCGGCCATCGAAAACGATCGCGACATGCTCCTCTGCCAATGGGGCGTCGATACGTTCAACGCGCCGGATACGTTCCAACTGAACGTTACTCGCCAGCTCAACATCGCCGGTGAGTCGCAGCCGTATCAGTTGGCGCTCATCTTCAACTATCCGGCGGTAGACACGCTCAAGCAGATCGACTTCGGCAACCAATGGTGCCGCTCGCCGGGTGATCTGCCGGCGTTTCGGCAATTCGTCGAATCATCGGCCGCCTTCAAAGCAGTCGCCGACGTAAAGCCCGCTCGTGTCGACCTGAAATTGCAACGCCGTGGCTGAGAGGGGGGAAGGTGTCAGGTGTCGGGTGTCAGTGAGTTGTCCAATTCTGACGCCTGACACCTGAAACCCGACACCTAATCTCTAAGCTTTCACTTCCGCCGATTGCCGTGGCGCTTTGCCTTCGGGCGTTTCGCTGCGGGTCGGGTCGAACCAGGCGGGGTCGAACTTGATCTTCTCCTGCTTCGCGATCGCCAGATTGCTGGTAAGGGCGATCACGGCATCGCCGAGCGCCACTTCCGGCGTGCAGTGAGGTTTGTTGGCCGGGTCTGGATTTCGAATGCACCAGGCCCAATGCTCGATCTCTTCCTTGTAGCCACGGCTCACAGGGCCGCCAGAGCCGGCCGCCTGGGCGACCGCGGCACCGCCGCCGGTTTCGTACGTTTCCAAGGCCGCTTTACCGCCCTTGTTCGAAACTTCGATCTTCGTGCTCGTATCCGAGCCTTTGAAGAGCATCGCGTCTTTCTCGCCGTCGAGAATCAGCGTGCCTTTGGTGCCGAAGACGATTTCGCCGTAGCCGCCAAAGCCGTTGCCGTTGATCGACGAGTAGCTGACGATCGTTTTCTTGTTCTCGTCAGCGACCTCGTGGGTGCCTTCCTTGTAGTAGCCCACGCCGGGGAACTCGAACATGCAGTGGACGTGGTCGTCGCAATCGCGATCGGCTGGGAAGACCGAGCGAACGCCCATGCCCGAGACAGTCAGCGGATGGACGTGCGTCCCCTTTGGTCCCTGGGCCGAGATGAAGATGCTCGCCGCATCGAGTTGGTGGCTGCCAAGCTCAGCCATCAAACCGCCGGCCGTGCGCTGCCACAACCGCCAGCAGATCAGCTCTTCAAGCGCCGTGCGGGTGCGCGGCTTCGGCTTCAGGTCGGAGAGCTCCTTTACCTGATAGCCGTACTTCAGCGCGAGCTCTTCCGTCGCGTCGTTCATCTGCGACTGCTTCTGTGCAATCTTCGCCTTCCATTCGGCGATGTCGGCCGGGTTGCTGGCCACGGTAAGTTGTTTCTGCCAGTCTGCCAGTTCCTTTGCCAGCTTTGGATCGGCCGGCAACGGCGGCTGCCAGCTATCTTTGCCGGGCAAATTGGCCCGATGCCACTGGGCACGGATGTGGTGAATGTCGCCGATGAGACCCTGACGGATCTGCTCGACGGCGTTGTCATACAAAATGCTATAGTGGCGTTGATGGCCAACCGCCATCACGATCGGGCTGCCGTCGGTCGCCTTGACGGTCGGGTCAGCCGCCACACGGCACATCTCTTTGCACAGCGCCGTGTCGTGACCCATCAACTTTTCGGTCAACACATGCTTCCCCTTGCGCATCGCCTGAATGGCGACCGGGTGGTGCATGTGTAATGGTGTGGCGATGATTACGGCCTCGATGTCTTTATTGTCGAGCAACTCGTTGTAATCGTCGGTGTAAACCTTGACGTGTTTGCGAGCATCGGACTCGGTTTTCCAGCCTTCGCGGTCGCCATACACTTGGAGCAAACCTGGGCGCGCGGCATGGGCGCTGGGAGAATACCAGTCGCCGTGAAACGCCCGATGGATGCTGTACGGCCGGATGTCGGCGATGGCCACGACGTCGATGTAGTCGGGATTCAGCGCGCCGATCAGCACGTTCCCTTCGTCACCCGTGCCGATGATGCCGACGCGGAGACGGTCGTCCAGCTTGGGGCCGTACTTGAAGTACTTGGCGCCCAGCCCGACCGCAGCGGCGGTGCCGCCCACGATGCCGATCGTGGTGAGGAACTCGCGCCGGGTGCTACCGGTGGCCTCATCGAAGTTTTGTTTGCCGATCGCACGTTCTTCGGGAGTCAGATTCTTCATCTTTGGAAACCGTCTAAGGCGAATTGTTTACCACGGAGACACGGAGAGCACAGAGAGGAAGATATTTATCCGCAGATAAACGCAGATGGACGCAGATAGTCAATTCAAGACAAAACTATCTATCTCTTATCTGCGTTTATCTGTGTTCATCTGCGGATTCTAACAATGTCTTCTCTGTGTCCTCCGTGTCTCCGTGGTTAATCTTCTGAACTAGATTTACTAAACCTCAACCTCACGGCTGCGGTGGAACAAGGCGTACGTCAAATAATCGAGCCCAAACCAGCGGCCCGCGCCGGTTCCGGCTAGGACCAACAGACCCGCGAACTCGATGCATTGGTTAATCGTCGGCACCGATTCGGCGACCCAAAATGGCTGCGATAGGATGACGCTGAGCAGGAACAACGTGCCGGCAATCGATGCCAGCCGCGTGAACAGACCTAGCAGCAGGCAAATGCCCACGCCGATCGTCAGAACCGTCACGGCGATGTTTAGCTTGTCGAGCCGGGCCTGAGTTGCATCGTAGGTGGCCAAATGAACGGCACTCGCGGTTGTCGGTTGGGCCTGTTGCTCGGGCGTGAGGATCTTGGTCAGGTCGTCGACAAAGCCCTCGTCGAGGGCCGCGATCTGGGCTCGCCAAGTTTTGATCTGGCCGCCGGTTTCAGTGTTCTTCGTCGCGATTCGAGATTGCACAAACGGGACACTCTTTGCCTCCGATGAATCACGCCAATTTTTCAAGCGATAGAGGTCGTGCCGATAAGCTATGATATCTTCTTCTGCGCCTTCGAGGTATTCGCTGAGTGTTTCGAGGCGGTTATGCAGAACCTTCTCGGCCTGCTGCTTTTGTTCTTCCGTCAACCCGGCGACTACTTTAAATTTCTCCAGCGTGGCCCGCCAATCGGCGGCGATTTTGTTGGCCCAATCGTGATACGGAGCGGTCGGCGCGAACTCGACGGGCGGTAGCTCGTTCTTCTTGGCCGCCTCGGCCCGGCGAGCGTTGTATTCGCGAACCCACTTTGCCTTTTCAACGACTTGGTCCGCCGTCGGCGGGACGTTTTCGTGCGGCGTCGCGATCTGCGTTCGCCACTCGTGGCCACCCGGCACGAACGCAAGGTACCAATTCGCGAGAGGCCCCTTCGCCTTATCGAGCAGCTCGGTGTCGGACGAGAACGTCAGGTGGAATCCGCCATCGGTGCGGTCGTACTGTAGCTTTTTGGTCCCCTCACCGAAGAAATGCCACCCGATGACGAGTCGCAAAAACACGAGTGCAAAAACGGCAAAGCTCCCGAGAATTCGGCGTCGATCGACCATCATGGGGCGCGGGTGGGTTCGAGGGGAGGGTAGGGGGAGGAGCAGCCGTGACCCACCGCTATGTACGCTAATGCTCGCGAAGTGGGTCGCGCAAAAGATCCGCCCTGCTTGGACTTGCCAGGACGCGCGCGTCTGGCAACAACCTATACTATGTCAATTCAGCACCCATCGCCAGCGGTTGGCAATAGCCAGAATTCCGCTCGTAAACGCCTCGTTCTTTGCTACCCGGTCGAGCCCCGGCACGTCGCCCAAATTGCGGCGGCCGCTCCGGGTTACGACGTCATCGACGCCGGCCAGGAACACGTTGCTAAAGAACTGCTCGACGCCGACATTTTTTGCGGCCATCCCAAGGTTCCCGTCTCGTGGGACGAGGTCGGCCGCCGCGGGCGGCTCCATTGGATCCAGTCCTCGGCCGCCGGCCTGGACCACGTCCTGGTCCCTTCGGTGATCGAATCGAACATCACGGTCACCAGTGCGTCGGGCGTCCTCGCCAACCAGGTAGCCGACCATACCATCGCTCTGACCACGGCCCTCCTGCGCAGCTTCCCCACCTTCTTCCAAGCCCAACAGAAGCGGGAGTTCATCCGCCGCCCCACGCGCGACCTGCACGGCGCCCGGGTCGGCATCATCGGCCTCGGTCGCAACGGCCGCCGCCTGGCCGAGGTCTTCAGCGCGTTCAACTGTACGATCTTGGCCACCGATTGGTGGGATGGCCCCAAGCCGCCGCAGGTTGCCGAAATGCTCCCGGCCGACGCCGTCGACGAGATCCTGCCACGCATCGACATCCTGGTCCTTGCCGCCCCGCTTACGCCCCACACCCGCCATATGATCGACGCGCGGCGATTGGCTCTCCTGCCCAAGGGAGCGTTGGTAATCAATGTCGCCCGCGGGCCGCTGGTCGTAACAGAGGACCTGATCGATGCGTTGGAGTCAGGCCACATCTCCGGTGCCGGGGTCGATGTCACCGAACCCGAGCCGCTCCCCGTCAAGAGCCGGTTGTGGGAACAGCCGAACGTGATCATCACACCCCACGTCGGCGGCCAATCCGCCACGCGCGCCGACGACATGACCAACTTCTTCTGCGAAAACCTCCGCCGCTACTTCGCCAACGAGCCGCTCATCAACCTGGTCGACAAAACCCTCGGCTTCCCCTTCGTCGACCTCACTCCACTGCCACTAACCGGTAGCGGCGGCAGTGCCAGGCATATATAGCCGCCCCATTCTGGGGCGGTAGTTTCGTGGCCGAGCCGTCGTCAGAAGATTCGAATCGGATGGCGACCGGCCGAAACGGCCGGGCTATATATTCACGCATAACGGCTCGAAACCGGAGACTGCCGTCCGGTTATTCGGTGTTTCCAGTAGCTGCCGTGCGTCGTCGGAATTCACTTGAAACCACCATCGGGGGGCCGGATAATGTCGCGGCAAGCTCGCCCCAAAGGCGGTCAGGGCGAATGAATATCGACGTTGGGTTCTATCAGGCACGCACAAGGAGCTCTCTGATGTACATCCGCGCGAGTTGGCTGGCTGTAGTGGCGGTGCTCTGTGTTGCGCCTCCGTGCTTGTCGCAACCAAATTACTTCTGGAATGGAACCTCTGGCGCGTACAGCGATACTAGCAAATGGTCTTTTAACGGCAACCCGCCCGCGAGTCCGCCCGGAGCCGGTGACCGGGCTCTTTTTCTCGGCGGCTCAGGTTTCACCGTGACTGGCAACGGCAGCCCCGCCCAGGTCGTCGTTCAAAGCGCGACCGCGACGTTCACCGGAGTCATTTCGCCGCAAGGCAACGTGACCGGATTTCTGACGCTCATCACTGGTTTCGATGTCGGTCAGACTGGCCCGGGAGAGGCTACGTTTCAGGGGAGCGGTGCCAGCCTCAATTCCGCCAGACCCATCACGGTCGGTGGCAGCAGCAGCGGCGATGGCATATTGAACTTCAGACTTGGCGCGACCGGGTTTGCCACGGGCCTTTCCAACGCCGCCGCAGTTGGCATCTCTGCTGCTCCCTCCGCCATCGGCGCGATGACAATCGACGGCGCCGGTTCCGCGTTCACCTCGACCGGCACCTTCGATCTTGGCGGACGCAACTCCGGCACGGTGACCGTTACCAACAACGGCACGCTCAACACCAACGGGATCCTCGCCTTCAATCAGGCCGGTCTCAACATCGGCGGAGCCATCAGCGGCGCGATCAACGCACAAGGCACGCTCAACATTTCCAATGGCGGAACTGTTCACAACGAGTTGCAAACCAACATCGGCCTCTATGGAAAAGGAACCGTCAACATCTCCAGCGGCACGTTCACCTCCACCGACGGCGGCACCCCGAACCCCGCTATCTCGATCGCCCGCTTCTTCGGCAGCGAAGGCCACTTGAATGTGTCCGGCGACGGGCACGTCATCACTGAGGGCGAGCTGATCGTCGGCGGTGGCGGCAACGGTTACATGACGATCACCGACGCAGGCCTCGTCGAATCGCATGTCACCGTCGGCATCCCCGCCATCGTCGGCTTCGGCTCGAATTCCAACGGTTTGGTCACCATCAACGGCATCGACGCCCAGTGGACCGTCACCGACGCCCTCATCGTCGGCCAACTCAGCACCGGGCAAATCGACCTTGTCGACGGCGGCACGTTGTTCTTGGAAAACACATTTTCTGAGGACGTCCCGTACATCTACATCGGCGACGCGGCCGGCTCGGACGGCACCATTACAGTGGCCGACGAGTTCTCGTTTCTCGATGCTTCGAACATCTTCATCTCCATCGGCCACGACCAATTCTCCAACGGAAAGTTAGAGGTCACCGACCAGGGCCGCGCTTACCTGCAGTTTACCGTCATCGGCGATGGCGGCACCGGAGATGTGTACGCCGGCTCCGGAGGCCGTCTGCAAACCGGCATCGTAGTTCTCGGCGCTCAAAGCACCGGCGTCGGCACCGCCACAATCGACACGGGCGCAACGTGGGAAGTCGGCGGAGATGTCTACGTCGGAGGCGAGGGAAACGGCGAACTGTACGTAGAAAATAATTCGACGCTGACCGTCAACGGTCTGATCTCTGTCGGCGAGAGTGAAGGCAGCACCGGCTTGCTCTCGATCAACGGCGCTAACGCCGTCGTGAATGGCACCTACGTCTCCGTGACGATCGGTTTCTTGGGCCACGCCGAGCTTTCGCTGTCGACCGGCGCCACGTGGGCCGTCAACACAGACGTCACGATAGCCGAGATCGAGGGCAGCGAAGGTATTGCCACGATCGACGCCACCTCTCACTGGAATATCGCCAGCGGCCTGTATGTCGGTGGCTCGGCGGTGGCTACCGGCGGCGTGGGTGAGTTGAATGTCGCCGGCCAAGTCACCGCGGCAACCACGGCGAAAATCTGGGGCGACTCCACTGCAACCTTAATCAATGGCGGAAAAATCACTACGCCGACACTTACCATCGAAGGCACGCTCGCCGGTAACGGAACTATCGAAGGTGCAGGGACCAACGACGGACTCATCGCGCCCTCCCGAACCGGCGCTACCACCGGCCGCATTACGTTCACGGGTAACTACACGCAGACCGCAGAGAGCTTGCTCGAGATTCAGCTTGGCGGCACCATTCCTCTCACCGAGCATGACCAGATTGTCGTGGGCGGCGTCGCCAGCCTCGACGGCCAGCTCCACGTGTCCCTCACCGACGTCGGCCTGGGCCTGTTCTCGCCCGTGCTCGGCGACCAGTTCATCATTCTCACCGCCGCGTCTTTCGACCCGGCTCACCCGCAATACGCTCCCGAAAACATCACGCTTCCCGAGCTCATCGAAGGCTACGATTGGGACGTCTTCTACACAGCCACCGAGCTAGTGCTCCGAGTCATCGAGACCGGCGTCCTGCCGGGCGACTACAACGAAAACGGCATCGTGGATGCCGCTGATTATGTCGTCTGGCGAAAATACGCCGGCACCAATCACGAGTTGCCCAACGATCCCATCGGCAACATGATCGGCCCAGGTCAATTCGATCAGTGGCGCCAGCACTTCGGCCAAGCCGCCGCCGGCAGCGGTACGGCGCTCAACGCGCCGATCCCAGAGCCCGCAGCCATGGTGCTGTTTGCGTCGGCCCTATTCATCACCGCCGCAAATTGCCGATCCCGGCGACCCATCCAAAAAACACAACAGCTTTAGCGTCGGCCACTTTAGCGTCGGCCGCCAGGTCGAATCTCCCACCAACACGGCGCCCCGCGAGAACGAATAGAGGTAATTTGCTCTAACCTCGCGCCTTCGCGCTATTCGTATCGCAGGGCGTCGATCGGATCCAGGCGCGACGCCTTCCAAGCCGGATAGAACCCGAACGCGATGCCGATCGTGGCCGATACGAGCACGGCGCCGATGATCGCCGGGTAAGAGGCCGTGACCGGCCAGCGAAGGAAGTACCGCACGAGCAACGCCGCGCCGCGCCCAAAAAGTATGCCAACGGCTCCTCCCAAGAGACACAGTACGATCGCTTCGATCAGGAATTGACGCAGGATCTGGTAGCTTCGCGCGCCGACAGCCATGCGAACGCCAATTTCCTTGGTCCGTTCCGTGACCGAAACAAGCATGATGTTCATGATGCCCACGCCGCCCACCACCAGCGAGATCATCGCCACGATCAACAGCAGCATCCCCATCATCTGCGACGTCGAGCCAAGCATCTTCAAGAATTCGCTCATGTCGCGAATGGAAAAGTCATCCGGCTCGCCATCGCGAATGCGGTGCCGTTCGTGGAGCAGGATGGTGATTTGCTCAATCCCGCTTTTCACGGTCTCGGCCGAGGTGGCCTTGCAGAGAATCTGGTCCACGTTGGTGAACAGCAGCCGTTGCGGGTTATTCTGAGCCTCGGCTGTCGATCGCGTGGGATAGAGCGGGTCCGCGCCGGGATAGATGTTGCTGAGAGTGTTAGGATCGGTATTGATCGTGCTCGTGCCGGATGTTGTCGTGTTGCCGCCGCTGGCGCCGCCGGTGTTGGTGCCCGATACGCGGAACTTGATCGTGGTCCAAGGGGCTAGAATGAGATCGTCCTGGTCCATGCCCATCATGTTGGAGCCTTTGGAGCTGAGCACGCCGACGACGCGAAGCGCCACATTCTGCACGCGGATGTCTTTCCCGATGGGAGATTCATCCGGAAACAATTCGCGCGCGATCGTCGTGCCGATGACGCAGGTCTTGATGCTGCCGCGAACATCCTGTTCGTTAAACATGTTGCCCGACTCCATGTTTTCCCAGTCGCGGACCACGAGATAGTCCGGCGTGGTGCCGTAAATGTTCATGGGGGTCCAGTTGCGGTTGCCGCGCACGACTTGCCCGCGAATTTCGACGATCGGCGCGACGGCGGCGATATCGGGGCATTGATCCCGGATTTGCTCGGCGTCGTCGGGCGTGAGTGTTTTCTCGCTGCCCGAGCCGAAGCTGATGCCCCCGCTCGCCGCGGCGCCCGAGCGCACCGATAGGTTATTCGCGCCCATCGTCGACATGGTGCGC